>JBBISO010000001.1:0-19084 GCA_037441325.1 Acidobacteriota bacterium
GCTTGCACCGCACCTTCGCGATGATGCAGGCATTGGGAAATCCCCAGCGCAAATACCCTTCCATCCATATTGCCGGAACCAATGGCAAAGGGAGTGTTGCCGCAATTTCGGAATCCATTCTTCGTCAGGCGGGTTTAAAGACGGGTCTCTATACTTCGCCGCATCTGGTTCGGGTCGAGGAGAGAATTCGAATCGGCGGGCGTGAGATCAGGCCTCGCAGCTTCGCCCTTCTGGCAACCCGTGTTCAAAAAACCGAAGCAGCGTTGTTGCGGAAAAAGGTTCTGGATCATCCGCTGACGACCTTTGAATTTCTCACCTGTTGCGCATTTCAGCATTTTGCGGATAACAAAATCGATATTGCCGTAATGGAGGTCGGTCTGGGCGGCAGGCTGGACGCGACCAATGTCATCCGCCCGCAAGTATGCGTCATTACAAGTATCGCTTTGGATCATCAGAACTATCTCGGCAATTCCCTCACAAAAATTGCCGGAGAAAAAGCTGGAATCATAAAGGAACACATTCCGGTGATCTCGGGCGCCGGTTCCGGGGTTGCCGGGCGTGTCATCCGCAAACGCGCGAAGGAAGTCAACGCTCCCCTGCTGGAAATCGATGATGACAGCGAAGTCCGGATCAGGGGGGAATGGCGGGGCCGCTATTCTTTTGATCTCAAAACTCCGTGCCGGGAATATAAAAATCTCCGCCTTTCTCTGGCGGGGGAATACCAGACGCAAAACGCTGCCCTCGCAGTCATGGCGGTCGAGTCCCTGGAATCTTTCCCCATAACAGTGCGGGATATTCGGCAAGGCCTATCCGGCGCGCGGTGGCCGGGCAGATTGGATACATACCGTTCCCGCCGCCGTACTTTGTTGGACGGCGCCCATAATCCGCAGGGTTCGCGTCTGTTGCGGGATTTCTTGGTTCATTGCGGGGAAAGGGAGGTACATTTGGTTTTCGGAGCAATGCGCGACAAAAACATCCGCGAAATGGGTGCCTATCTCTTTCCATTGGCGGCGGGCATTCATCTCACCCCGATTGCCAATGCCCGTTCTGCAAGCCCGAATGAGATGGCTGAGATGCACAAGCGTTTTCAAGGGCGCGTGCGGCTCCATTCTGGCATGCATGAAGCTTTGGATGCTGCCTGGCGGTGCTGCTCGCGTTCGGGACTGGTGGTAGTAACCGGGTCGCTCTATCTGGTGGGAAACCTGCTTCCGATGGTTCAGGAACACTGCCGGAAATCAAGGCAGCCGGAAGGCCGCTCTTCCTTCTCAGGGATTTAAATCGGTAGCATGGCGGGCGACCGTATGCGCAGAGAAGCCAACAAATCCAATGCAGCAACACCGTCCGCCCACTGGAATTTCATTGCGGTTTATATCCGCTGCTTCTCGAACCGGATCTGAAATCACACTGTCTTGGGCACTTTTTCCCAATCCTTCAAAAATCGCTCAAGTCCAATGTCGGTCAACGGATGTTGGAGGAGTTGTTCAAGCACCTTAAATGGCATCGTGGCGACATGCGCGCCCAGCAATGCGGCCTCGCGAATGTGCAAGGGATTGCGGCAGCTGGCAACCAGGATCTGGGTGGGAAAACGGTAATTTGAAAAGATTTTTACCAGGTCGGCGATCAGGTTCATCCCAACTTCGCTGATGTCGTCAAATCTGCCGACAAAAGGTGAGACATAGGTCGCGCCCAGCTTTGCCGCGATGAGGGCTTGATTGCAGTTGAAAACGAGCGTGACATTAGTGTGGATGCCGTCCTTGGAGAGCTGCTTGAGCGCCTTCATTCCTTCCTTGATCATTGGGATTTTCACCACGATGTTCTTGTGGAGTTTTGCCAGCTCATAAGCCTCGCGCAGGATTCCCCCAGAATCCGTGCTCACAACTTCGGCGCTGATCGGCCCGTTCACTATTTGAGTGATTTCCAAGATGATTTCTTTAAAGGCGCGTCCCTCCTTGCTGACGAGGGACGGGTTTGTGGTAACGCCGTCAATCAGGCCGTATTCTGCTGCGCTTCTAATTTCCTCAATATTCGCCGTATCCAGGAAAAATTTCATGTGGTTGTCTCCTATGCTGGAAGCATATTATGAGAAAGGGATTTTGATGCCAGTTACACGATCCATATCCAAATCCGCAGCGGCTTTCGCTGGGCTAGTCCGCATTTCTCACAAGGTTTTTACTGGGGCGGCATATCCGGGCATGACCGCTGCATTTCGCTGCCCGTGAGGACGGCTCTCCAGAGCCGTCCTGGGCGGGTCTGGAGACCCGCCCCACATGTCGCGCGCCTTGTATCCACACCCGTCTGCGAAGCCTGGCTACGAAACCCTGTGAGAAATGCGGGCTAGCCGCCGGTCTACCCGGCGCCGGCACTGCCGGGGATCGGGCCGAGCCCATAGGATGCCCGCGCACAAAAGGGGAACCGGATCAAAATCATTGGGTCTCCACGGCCGTCGTTACCGGGGCACTCTCGTTGCCATGAGCGTCTACCGCAACAATGCGATATCGGCTTTTCGAATCGGCTCGCTTATCACGATAGCTTAGTGCGGATATCAGTTCGTTTTCAAGCGGTTGCCATGCGGTGGTTCCCACATCAATCCTGTAAACCCGATAGCCGGCCACATCCTGTGAGGCCGAGGCCGTCCAGAGCAGAACAATGCTCGCGCCGTCCAAAACCGCGCTGAAATTCTTCGGGGGCAGCGGCGGGAAAATGTCCCGGGCAACGGCCGAAAAGGCATTCGAAGGCCGGCTTTCGGCGCAAGGATCCTGAAGGCTTCCCAGAATGCTGACCGCGTAATAATAAGTTTTGTTGTACTGAAAGTGGCGATCCTCGAATGCGGGATTTAGAACAGGTTCGGAATTTATCGGCGCGCCCGGGAATGCGCCCGGCTCTTCCGATCGGTATATGTTATAGCCGACAATCTTGGCGGGTTTCGATCCGTCCATGTTTTCGGAAGGCGGATGCCATGTCAGACGGATGAAATTTTCGGTGACTTCGGCCGTGAGCTGTGCAGGGGGCAAGGGGATTCGAACCGGTTTGATGAATGCCTGATTGCTCAATCCGGCCGCCTGATTCTTTTTGTTTACAAAGCGAACCGCATACCGGAAAGCGGAGGAATCCATCAAGGATCCTTCAGGCAGCGGAAGCTTGTCATGGATCAGGAAGGTTTCTTCCCGCAAGTAGTCTGAAAATTTGGATGCCGGGATGGACAGGACTCGCACTGCCTCCTGCAAAAATTGTTCTTCGGCTAGGGATGCCCGGTTCTTGCCTGTGTTCAAATCCTCGGTCAGGCGGAAGATGTCCACATTCCGCAGAGTGGTCGCGGGGGATCCGTCTGTATTTTGGGTGGGCATTGAAAAGCTCAGCACAATGAATTCCGAAAGCTGTCGGGCGGACAGGTCCGTCGCAGGTTTTGGGATGCGAATTTGAGGGGGTTGGGGCTCGCTGATTTTTGCGCATCCCGCGCCCATAAGCAGCGCAAGAAACGCCAATATCGAAATTCCCTGCAGCGCGGCCGCTGCCGACTCGCGTTTGGTACTAATGGAGAGTGCAGCCATCAGAGAATGTACCGGCTTAGGTCCTTGTTGCGCACAATATCTCCTAGTTTCCGGCTAACAAATTCCGCCGTTATTTTGATCTCTCGTTTTCTTTTTTGCTTGCCTTCGAAGGAGATATCCTCCAGGAGCGCTTCAACGATGGTGTGGAGGCGGCGCGCGCCTATGTTTTCGGTTTCTTCGTTCACCAAGCATGCCAATTTGGAAATTTCGCGAATCGCATCTGCGGTAAAATGAAGCTTCAATCCCTCCGTTCCCAGCAGCGCGGTGTACTGTTTGATCAGGGCGTTCTTCGGCTCCCGGAGAATCCGGATAAAATCATCCTCATCCAGAGGATTCAGTTCCACGCGAATGGGAAACCTGCCCTGAAGCTCCGGAATTAGGTCGGTCGGCTTAGAAACATGGAACGCGCCCGCCGCGATGAAGAGGATGTGGTCTGTCCGCACGATCCCATAGCGAGTGTTGACGCTGGTTCCTTCGATAATGGGCAATATGTCACGCTGTACCCCTTCACGGCTCACATCCGGTCCATGGCCGGATTCGCGGCCGGCGATCTTATCAATCTCGTCCAGGAATATGATGCCGCTTTGTTCCACGCGGTCGAGTGCCATTCTCGCGACCTGTTCCATGTCCACCAGTTTTTGTTCCTCTTCCCGCATGATATATTCCGCGGCTTCATCCACGGGCATGCGACGCTTCTTGAGCTTGCCCTCCATCAGGCCGGAAAGAAATTCCCGCATATTGAACTGCAGCTCCTCCGGGGCGGAGCTTTCGAAGAACTGAAAGGAAACTGGGTTCATGGAATGTTCGCGGACTTCCAGTTCGATAATCCTTTGGCCAAGCTTACCTGCTCGGAGTTGTTTCCGGAGTTTTTCCCGCACTTGTTCGATCCGGCCTAAATCCTGGCCGCTCTTGATCGGGCTTTTTTCTCCGGGAATATTTTGCAGAGTGGCCAGCAGCATATCGAGAAGGCGCTCTTCGCTATTCTGCTCAGCCTTTTCTTCGATAGCGGCAATCTTCTCCTCTCGGATCATGTCGACGGCAATTTCCACCAGGTCGCGCACCATCGATTCGACGTCGCGGCCCACATAGCCGACCTCTGTGAATCTTGTGGCTTCCACCTTCAGAAAAGGGGAATTGGCCAGCCGGGCAAGCCTGCGCGCGATCTCGGTCTTTCCCACACCCGTGGGTCCGATCATGATAATGTTTTTGGGCGCGACCTCTTCGGCCATTTCCAGGTCCAGTTTCTGGCGGCGGATTCGGTTGCGCAGGGCGATGGCTACTGCCTTTTTCGCTGCTTGCTGTCCCACGACGTATCGGTCAAGTTCTCTGACGATTTCTCTGGGCGACATTTCGTCCAGGCCGCGGGCTGGCTTTTTGCGGTATCTTGAATTTCCAGGCATTGGGCTCCGCTATCCCCAAAAGGGGAAGATCTCACAGATTCCCTGCAAAATAATGTGGACTTGGATTCCCGATTCCTGCTGCCGAATCCGGGTTCTATCCGGAAATCACTGAGCTTCGCATCACTCAGCCTTATTTCAGCCGCTTATCGCCGGAACGCCGCTGAGTTTACTGAGTCCTTCCATCAGGCATCCAAATCCGCTACCACATCCAAGAATACGACTGAATTCACCGCAATAGGATGCAAAGTTTATGCGGATTGTTCGAGCCGCAGTCTTCCGACAGGCCCATGTGGCTACAATTCTTCAACAATGATTTCGTTGTTCGTGAACACGCATATTTCGCTGGCGATCTTTAAAGCTTCCAGGGCTATCTTTTTGGCCGGCAGCTTGGTGTGGCGCAACAGGGCGCGAGCCGCGGCAAGGGCGAAAACCCCGCCGGATCCGGCGGCCAACACTCCATCATCGGGTTCGATGACGTCACCGGTGCCGGACAGCATATAAATGGATTTGCCGTCGGTGGCGAGCAAAAAGGCTTCCAGATGGCGCAACACCCGGTCCGTGCGCCATTCCTGCGCAAGCTCCACCGCCGCCCGACTGAGGTTGCCTTGAAACTGCTCCAGCTTGGTTTCAAGTCTGGAAAAGAGGGCAAACGCGTCCGCGGTTGCGCCGGCGAATCCAACAAGCACGCGATCATTATAAACGCGTCGAATTTTCCGAGCGCCCTGCTTGATTACCGTATCGCCGATGGTTACCTGGCCGTCGCCGGCAATCACGATCTTGTCGTCTCGCCGGATCAGAAGGATAGTGGTCCCGTGATAAGTTTTGTTTTTTGAACTCATAACCGCGCAGTATAGTCACCGTGCCGAACCAGTGTCAAATCGAATGCTGGGCGGCCGGTTATAGGTCAGCCCATAACTCCAACTCGCTTTGTGAAATGCCCCGGTTACATTTGGGGCGGACCGTTAACCGGCGTTGCTCTCAGCGTTTGTTGGAGATGCGGCCGAGAGCTGCCATTGGTAATATATTTTTTACAACCTTTTGCCCGGACCCATTGAACCAATTCACTCAGGCGCGAGTCCAAAATCATGTTGTGTAAAAGGGCCCAGTTACTCATTAAATATCATAAACTGAGAACCTTGTGCACCGATTGCCTAAACTGGCCAAGCTATGCCAATATAAAAAACCAACAATAATTCCGATTTTGGGAATTCTGGAATTTATGAAATTACGAATCTTTTTTGCCCGGGCGAAAAGATTGCTGCCGGCGGCAATTGCATTGTTGTTTGCCCTGCCGGCTTTCCCGGGGAATGCTCAAACCCGGCAGCCGTCCCAAAGCAGCCTGTCTCCTCACAGAGCCCTGTCGCGGATGATGATTCCGGGCACGCAGGATTTGCAGCTGATTGTGGAGTTGTCGGATCCCGGTGTTTTGGAAAGCTTGTTGGCGAACGAAACTCCGGGCTTCGCGAATAATGCGGGTTTTCGCGAAAGTCGCCGCCGCTTTCTGGATTTCGGATCGCAAAAGGCTCTTTCCTATCGCCGGGAGATAGGTCGCGCGCAAGGGGAACTAAAAAAAAGGATTGTAGAATTTCCCGGGGCCGAGGTCCTGGGAACGACCGATATTGTGATGAATACGGTCATCGTACGGATCCCGGCCGCCCACTATGGCGCCGTTCGGCAGCTTCCGGGAATCAAAAAAGTCTACTTCTCGCGCCCGCACCGCGTGCTGCTGGATACTACGGCGCTCGTTCATCGGGCTCAGAGTCTATGGGCTGCGTCCGGGGGGCAAAGCGAAGCGGGCAAAGGGATCAAAATCGGAATTCTCGATAGCGGCATTGACATCACTAATCCGATGTTTAGCGGGACCGGGCTTAACCTGCCCGCAGGCTACCCTAAGCATGATACTTCGGCTAATCGCGCCTTCACCAATCGAAAAGTCATCGCTGCAAGGAGCTATGTTTCCCTTCTTTACAATCGACAATGGATCCGGACCGCCACCGACGAAGCGGGCCATGGAACTTTCATCGCCGGCTGCGCGGCCGGGGAACAAGTCAGCGCACCCCGGGCGGCCATTTCGGGCATGGCTCCGGGAGCTTTCCTCGGCAATTACAAGATTTTTGGGACTCCAGGCATCAACGACTACACTACGACGGCTGCTATCCTTGCCGCCGTCAACGATGCGATGGCCGATGGCATGGACGTAATCAATCTCAGCGTGGGATCGCTCAGCTATGTCCCGCCCTCCGAGGATGCTGAGGCCGTTGCCTTGGAAAAGGCCATGCGGGCGGGCGTGGTGGTTACAATCTCAGCCGGTAACGACGGCCCCAGGACTTACAGCATCCACAACCCGGGCACGGCCTCGAGCGCAATCACCGTCGGCTCCGTGACCAACGCGCGCAGTTTTCTCGCCATACTCCGCACAACAAATCCCGATTTAAGCGCCGTCGGCTACTTTCCTTCGAGCGACGGCCCCGCCGTTACATCTGACCAGCCTTACGCCAAAATTGTGGATATCGAATTCCTGGACGGCGACGGGCTTGGCTGTTCGGCTTTGCCCTCCAGGAGCTTGATAGGCGTTATCGCTTTGGTAAAGAGGGGAACCTGCACTTTTGCCTTGAAGGTAAGCAATGCGGCGAACGCGGGCGCGATCGCGGCCGTTGTGTACAACAATGTTCCAATAGGTCTCGTCAGCATGAGCGGGCTCGGCACCACAAGCATTCCGGCCATTATGATCTCCGGGACCGACGGCGAGGCCTTGAAACAATACATCAGCGCGAACCCGGACACTGCTCAAGCCGCGATCGGCAATTCCAACACGCTTGAAGCCATGCCTACAGCTGCGCGCGTGGTATCTTCGTTCAGTTCTCATGGACCCGGGATAGATTTCAGCATCAAGCCGGATCTCGTCGCCGTTGGTGAAGTCGTTTACTCCGCAACGCAAAAGACGAGCGCCTCCGGCACGCTTTACAGCTCTTCTGGATTTACGGTCAGCCAGGGAACAAGCTTTTCCGCTCCGGTCGTAGCCGGTGCCGCCGCCGCTTTGCGCAAAATCTTTCCATCGCTGGGTGTGGAGGCAATCAAATCGCTGTTGGTAAACACCGCCGGCCGAAACCTGACGGTGGACGGTGTGCATCCCCCCGATGTATTGGCTGCCGGAAGCGGGTTGCTGGATATGGAAAGCGCGGCGGCGGCGCGTGCGGTGTTCTTCCCCACAAATCTTAACTTTGGAGTGCGGCCCTACAGTGGAAGCCTTTCGCTATCTTCGACCTTGACCATTGAAAACATTTCCGGCGGAGCCGACCAATTCACCTTGGAAGTTGATCCGATCATTGCCGGACCGGTAATTACCTTGAGCCAAAGCAGGACCGATTGGGTAGCTTCGGGGTCGAAAACCAGCATCGATATTTCACTCCGGATCACCGCTCCGGCTTCTGGCGGATTCCAGGGATTTATCACCGCGCGGAGCGCTTCAACGTCATTTGTATACAGAATTCCTTATTGGGCCGGGCTTTACGTGCCTGATGCGACGCGGGTGCTGCCGGTTTCGCAGGAAGCTTCGGCAAGCGGATACTATTCAAGCCTTTCCGATGCGCTCGCGGATGCGCAGCCCGGAAATATCATCGAAGTCCGGGACAGCGGCTCCTATTCTGCCTATCCGGATGGATTGGTAATCAGCACCAACCGGCAAGGTCTTCCGCTGCACGGGGTCACGATCCGGGCGGCGGCGGGCCAGAGCCCTATCATCGATGGCGCAAATTTCCGCGGTTCGGGAAGCCCGGCGAATATTCTGGTGGTCGGGCTGCAGAACGTTCTGCTCCAGGGATTGAATATCAAGGACGGATACACCGGAATCGAACTCTATCAACCCTCTACCGCCATGCCCCTGTCGGTAACGATTGACCGCTGCACCGTTTCAAACAGCACCGCAGATCGGGATGCGGTTGGAATCTGGATCGATGGCGGAGGGAGCGTCGATATTACACATTCGACCATTAACATTTCTTCCGGAACCGGCATTGTCGCAGGCGCTTATGCCGATGGCACCCAGCTCACGGTTTTGGGGAGCGCCGTGCAAGGGAATGGTAATGACGGGCTGGATGCCTATGGATCCAATGTGGATATCATCCAATCCGTTTTTTCAGGGAATTACGGCGCGGGATTGTACCTGGAAAATTGCACGGGCAAAGTGGATGGAAACACCTTTTCCATGGGCAAGAACTATGCCGGCTGGGGAGCTTTTAACTATGGAGATGCGGTCCGAGTCGCCGATGGAAATATTGTCATCCGCAACAACCTTTTCGATTCCAACGATAATTCCGCAATCGCACTTGTTTCCGGGACTCAAACGGGACTAGGACCCACCGTGCAAATCATGCGCAACATAATGCGTAAAAACGGCCATTACGCAATCTATTCAGTCCCTTCACCATCCGCTATGATGGACGGCAACTTGATTGAAGATAACGCGGGCGGGATATATTTATTTGGCAGAACCCTGGCCGTGCTTCTCAACAATATAATTGTCCGCTCTTCTGATTCCGGGTTGGGCAACGGCATTGAGGTGGCCGGCGGGGGCACCGCGCGGATCGTCAATAACACGATTTACCGGAATGCGCTCCGCGGCGTTGTTCTTAGATCAGGCACGGTTTCCATTGCGAATTCGATTATCTACGGGAACGCCGGCGGTGATCTCGCGGGCGTGAACTCAAGTTCCGTCCAGTCGTCTCTTGTCTCCATCGATCCCGGTTTTGTGGCCCCCGATTCGAGTGATTTTTCCCTTGCTTCCGGTTCACCCGCCCTTGATGCGGGTTCAAACACGGTTCAGGATTTGCCCTTCCTGGACTTTAACGGCCGGTTGCGCGCGGCAGGGTTGACGGCTCCGCCCGGTGGGGGCGTGGTGGATATTGGCGCCATGGAAGCAAACTCAGGCTACCCGCTGGTATTTCCAATTATGGTCAACGGCTGGGAAACCACACTCAACGGGTCCTTTACTACAGGTGTTGCCATATCAAACCCCGCCGGCCGAGAGGTACAAGCGCAGGTCTACGCCCATAATGATGCCGGCAAGCTCTTGGAAGGGGCTGCAAATCCGGTTCTGATCTCCCTCAATCCCGATGCCCAACTAGCCATGCTGGCTTACGAGCTTTTCGGCTTCGATCCGAACGCGTCAAAACTGGGCAGTGCCCTCGTGGCTTCGGACTCCGGCTTGGCAGGGTTTTTTCTGATCTGTGATCCGGGTTTCAGATATTTCTCAACCGGCGCGAATGCCATTTCTCAAATTGCGAAACAGATTATTTTCGCGCGCCATCAATCCGACGCTACGGGCAGTGCAATTTACGTCATCCACAATCCGGGCGCTACGGCTGCGAACATTACGGCGACGCTTTTTAGCGCCGACGGAGGGAGTATTGGCAGGTCCCAAACCGCGACCGTCGCTGCGAAAGGTCAGGTAGTTTTCCGCTTCGAGGCCGGCGCGGTTTCCTCGGGATACGTGCGCGTCATATCGGACCGGCCTGTGGCGGGTCTGGGACTTATCGGGAATACCAACTTCCTATCGGCCCTTGGGGGGCTGACGCCGGAATCCGGAGCGCGGCTATTCTTCCCGCATTATGCAGTCGGCGGAAACTATTCGACGCAGATCGGGATTGTCAACTCAGGCGAGGCGCCCGTGAATTTGGTGCTGGCAGCCTATGACGGCGGAGGGAATTTGATTGAAACCAAAAACTCCATTTTTTTGCCCGCCGGAGGCCAGTTGCGCCAGACCGTCAGCGACCTTTTCGGCATTCCTGCTACGCACGATTACATTCACACGGGTTACATCGTGGCGCGGGGCGATCAGCCGGGCCTTGTGGGTTTTACCGGATTTACGTATAGCGATGGGATCCGCCACGCCGATGCGGCGGTGCCGGCGGATTCCATACCGCGGCGGCGTCTCGTGTTTTCGCATGTCGCGCAAGGCATTCCCGCAGGTTCGGGTGTGCCTTACCAGACAGGAATTGCGCTGCTTAACCCTTTCGGGGCACCGGTAGAATATACCATGAAGGTATTTGACGGTTCGGGGGCACTCATCGCCCAGACAAGTAGTACCCTTGGCCCGCGCCAAAAAGTTGCCAAGATTCTCAGCCATCCGCTGGAATGGGCGGCGTTTTTCCCGCAGCCAATTGAATTGGGGAACGGCCATATCGAAGTCCTATCTGATTACGGGTTGCTTGGGTATGAGTTGTTTTATACGGAGGACCTATCCCAGCTGGCAAGCGTGCCGGCGCAGTAGGAACCTTGATATAAATGAGTTGATCGCGGATACAGCTCATAGAAAGCGCACTTTAGCCTTGAGATGAGGCCTAATTCCGACATCTCGGAAATTATGCAACCAATTAATTTCTGTCTCGAAAATGGCGAAATTGATGGTCGGGTTACACCATTACTTCACCCCAAAAAGCGTCGGCGCAGCCGGTTTTCATCCGCTTGGGTGCGCCCCGGCGCATGGAGGACTGTCGCGAAATTCATTAATCGGATGCAGATAAGTGATTGCAACCCGCAGACCAACTATAGGTGCGGCAGCAAGCTGCTGCCTTCAAGTGCTTGATAATCTCCACATTGCCAAAGGCGCAAGCAAGATTGCGCACTCCAAGCGCTTTGCCTAATAGATAGCATGGCTAAGATTTAAGATGCATTTTGCGACAGAAACTAATTGAAAGCGCACTGCTTTCTGCCGCACTTTCTTAGGCTGTCCCAAGGGGCCAAAGGATCAAGAGGGAAAGGGCCCACGTAGCGCCCTTTCCCTAATCCTCTCATTCCCGGCTATCTGCGCGCCGGCAACCGGGTTCCTAACACCTCCAACCTCAGCACGCGCCAGTCCTCGCTGAAATCCGGCGAACCAAGATTGATGCTATTTACTTTCAGCGCCAGGCTTTCAAATGCGAAACTTGTCAAAGGCATAAGCTTCAGATCTTCCGTGCCAAGCCGGATGGAAACTCCAAGGAGTTCTTTAACATTCCCAAAATCTCCATCGACCCGAAAGCCGAAAGAGGATCTCGGGCGGATAACCAGGGAAGGGAAGACCATGGGTTGCCTGAAATCCCCGGTTTCAACGGCGAACAGCTTGGCAGGAACCCTGCGGCTTCCTAAATCCAGCCGGACATTCCTCGCGGGAAGGCTTATATTCCGGTCCGTCATGGATACAAAGTTCAAAAGCGGAACACCGGGCTTGACGACTTCAATTGTGAAAATAAAATCGCGATCCACAAAGGCAAAAAATGCGCTCTTTTCCAGGGGCCGGTTGTCTAATTGTGCCGTCTCGGGCACATTGGCCTGCAGTTGCGCCGCAAAGCAAAACGCAATAAGAGAGCACCGCAGAACCATGGTATTTCGCAATCCTACGGAAGAGATTTTCAATTTGCCACCCTCAAAAGATTTTGTCATTTCCGCGAGAAGCCAGCCAGTCGCTCGAGAGCCTTGTCCTGCGCTTTTTCCACTTTGTCTCTGGACGCAAGGAAGTTGTTGGCCAGGATTGAAAAAGCCAGCATTTCTCCGTCGGCGGTTCGCACATATCCGGAAATAGCGGACACATTGGCGATGGAGCCGGTTTTGGCGCGGACATTATTCCCGGCTTGGGTATTTTTCATGCGGGACGCAAGGGTGCCATCCACCGCCGCGATCGCCAAGACGTCGTAAAAATCTGCGAATTCGGGATGCCGATGGATGAATCGAAGAACCCGGACCAGCGTGCGAGGACTTGTCAGGTTCAAGCGTGAAAGCCCCGATCCGTCGGCATAAACATAGCTTTCCTTTTGGATACCCATTTGCTCCAAGGTTTCTTCAACGACCTCTTTTCCCGCGGCAAAAGTTCCATTGCCCCGCGTGGCTAAACCAAGGGTTCGCGTGAGCGTCTCTGCAAACAGATTATGACTTGTTTTCAGCAAAAGTTTGAGCAGCTCGGAGAGCGGCGGGGAGGAATGTGTCCAAAGCGTCGATAAAGAAAGCGAACCGGAACCTCTTATTTCTCTGGTTTCGCAGCTTCCGGTGTCGATTCCTTCCGTGGCCAACGCATGCTTCAATGCGGAAAGAAAATAGTGTGTGGGCGTCTGGACCGAAACGGTCTGCAAAATGGGTTTGTTTTTTAGAGGAATCGATCCCGCGAGCACGATCGTTCGCTCGGAGGAGCCGCGACTGATCTTGACGCGGGCCGGAGTCCTTTCGCCCTCCGTGAGCATCCTGTTATCCATGGTGAGATACTCGGCTAAAGGCGAAATTTTAACGGACGCGGGATCGCCTTTTTGGAGGCCGGGCGATATTTCAATCGAGAGCATGTTATCGTGGAACTGCAAAGCCGCCACCGGCGCAGCATAAGCATGGACCAAATCGTTCCATTCCCAGCCGTACCCTAGTTTTGCCTCGTCAAAAGCAGCGCCGTCTCCAAGGAGAGCTCCTTCGATTTTCGTTATGCCGCGTTCTTTCAGCCGTGCGGCCCAGGCTTTAAAAGCATAAAAAAGTTCACCGGACTGGAATTGCGGCGAATCAAGGGGATCGCCGGTTCCAACAATAATCAAGTCCCCTTTTAGTACGCCTTCCCGGACCTGCCCGTCCGTTAACAAGCGGGTCTCATAGCGATAATCCGACCCCAAGCGGATCAGCGCAACCGCAGCCGTGATAATTTTATTGTTTGATGCCGGGATAAACAGCCGTGAAGCGTCTCTTTCATAGAGAGTCTCCGAACGATCCAGCGAAAAAACCTCAACGCCCCATCTCGCGTTCGCGAAGCTGCGGTCTGAAAAGATCTGGTCAAGGTCTGCCCGGAGGCCATGTACGCGATCTGTTGCAGCAGACGGCAATGCGGGGCCGGCGGCTGGGTGCAGGGAGCATCCTCCCGGGGAGGTGCTGCACGCAAGTAAGGCAAAAAGAATCGATAGAGTGATTCGTTTCATAACCAATAGGATAATTGTAGTCCAATGTGTTTTGGGATGCAGAGTACAGGATGCCTTAAGCAGGATGTCGGATACAATAGGCATATTGCCTTTTAAGTGATTTTCCTGGCTTTCAGAAGGATTTCAGGATTCCACCAGAAATATTGCATCCGCATGACAAAAATCTGCATTTGGTATGCCCTTTTCTTAGTGCAAGTCGGTTGATCCCCGAAATCTTGTGAAGTATAGTAAATCGCTTGCTTTAACCGGGTGAAATAATGCCGATGCGATCCCTTTCCTTCATTACGCCGGTAATCCTTGCCGCAGGAGATTCCACCAGAATGGGATTTCCCAAAGCACTCTTGCCTTTGGGCCCCGATACTTTCCTGACACGCATATTAAGCGTTGTGATGAAGGTCGGATTGCCAGCGCCAAGCGTTGTATTGGGAAAAGCGGCTTCGATCATTCAAGCGCGGATTCAAGGCCGGCAAGCCCATATTTTGGTAAATCCGGACCCGGCGAGAGGACAACTATCTTCCATTCAGCTGGCTCTTTCGCATTTTCCCGCAAAGACTGAGGCGTGCTTGCTCTGGCCCGTGGATCAGCCGGCTGTTTCTGAAGACTTGGTCCGTGATCTTGTGCGGCTTTATATTGAGTCGGATTCGCTGATCGCATGCCCCCTATATTGCGGCAAACGCGGCCATCCGGCAATTTTTCACCGCGTGCTATTTAAGGAGTTCATGAATGCGCCGCTGGAAGACGGGCCGAAGGAAATTCTCGCGTGCCATCAGCAGGAGACGGCCCTGCTGCCCACCGATGAAGCCGCGGTTGTCCTGGATGTGGACACTCCGTCCGACTATGAGGCGTTGGCCGGCGAGAGCCTGAGCTCCGCGCTCACCGGCAGGGGTATTCGCCCTATTTTTCAATCTTAGGCTGCATTTCTCACAAGGTTTCTCCGGCAGCGGCACATCCGGGCACGCCGCACAAGTCGCGCGCCGCGCACCCACATGCGTCTGCGCCGCTTCGCGGTGAAACTCCGGGAGAAATGCGGACTAATTTGTTATCCGCCGATAAGGATGCAAATAGGCCTGAAGCCGCTCGATGGAATTCCACAGTGCGGAGCGCTTTATGCTCTGAGCCAGCGCCCAAAGCCCGGTATAGAGATAGCCGCATTGAAACAGCATCAGGAAGGGGATGATTCCGTAAATTCCGAGACTCCAGGCGTAGATGATGACGCATGTGAAATAGACGCCAAAAACAATTTCCACTATGGTGAGGAGCCCGATATCGCATCGGTATTTCTTACTCATCCATTCGCCTTTATTTCCTTCCACCGAAAATTTGGGTGTGCGCATGAAGGGCGTTTTCCGGCCGAGAGCTCCTTCCAGGACGGCTTTGGAGCCGGGTATGGTCATACCAATTCCTACGGCCATCAAGCCGGGAAGATAGGCGATCCGTTTGAGCCAGTCCTTGTGCAGGACCTTCTGGGATGTGATATAGAAAGTGGATACGCTGCTGAATGCCAGAAGGAAGAGAGGGAGATCAATGGACAGGAGTTCAAACCACCCTTGGTTGTAACGCACGAGCAATGCAGGAAACAGGAGCAGGGCGAGAATCACCATCAACGGATAGGTGATATTTCCTGTCAGATGATACCAGGCTTCCAGTTTCTCCCCCGCTTCGAGATTTCCTTTCAAAATCCGGAGCAGCACTTTTTTGCAGGTCTGCATGGCTCCTTTGGCCCACCTGCATTGCTGGGTTTTGAATGAATTGATTTCCACCGGGAGTTCAGCCGGGACCGTCAGGCACGGCAGAAACACGAATTTCCATCCCTTCATCTGCGCCCGATAGCTGAGGTCAAGGTCCTCGGTTAAGGTATCGTGTTCCCAGCCCCCTGCTTCCTCAATGGTTTTTCGGCGCAGCATTCCCGCCGTGCCGTTGAAGTTA
Source organism: Acidobacteriota bacterium (assembly GCA_037441325.1). Lineage (GTDB taxonomy): Bacteria > Acidobacteriota > UBA6911 > UBA6911 > UBA6911 > UBA6911. Next base: position 15,796 of record JBBISO010000001.1, read on the forward strand.
AAAAAACGCCCGCTCAGGAAACGGGCGTAGCTTTCAAGCATGAAATGGCCGTCGAGAAAGATAGCCTGGGTTCTGGTCAGAAACGAATATTCGCGATTGAGGTGCTCCCAGCGCCCCTGGACCACGCCGACCTTGGGGTCGGTGAAGTAATGGATCGCTTTTTGCAAAAAATCCGGTCCCGGCACAAAATCGGCATCAAATACGGCTATAAATTCGCCTTTCGCGCTGCGCAGTCCGTTTTCCAGCGCGCCGGCCTTGAATCCGGCGCGATCATCGCGGTGTATACAGTGGATGTCGACTCCCAAATCTTTCCAGCGCTCCACCGCATTGCGCGCTATCCTCTGGGTTTCGTCTGTGGAGTCATCCAGGACCTGAATATCCAACCGGTCCGCCGGATAGTCGAAGGAGCAGACGGCGTCAATAACTCGCTCCAGCACATACATCTCGTTATAAGAAGGTATCTGTACCGTAACTTTCGGCAATTCTTCAAAACGTGCTTTGGGTTCCAATGATTTTTTATTATGCTTTTGGAACAAATAAACCATTATGTAGCGGTGGAGGCCGTAGAAACTGAGAATCGCCAGGACAGTGAAGTAGGCAACCACGATTGCGGTATCAAAGGTGTCCATCTTATACAGATATGAGATTTTTCCGCTCAGGAGGAATTTTTCATATGCGGAAGCCGGCGGCTCAAATAAATGCATAGACTCTCCTAAATTGAGGTCACATTATGAATAAAAGAACTGCGGAGTTGTCACCAGAATGTCCTTAATTGTAATCAATTGTAATTGCTCTCTTTATTCGATTCCGGACGTATTTCTTTTCCAAGATCGGGTGTGCTGCAGCTTATCACTCGAGGCGGATCCCATTGTGTGAAAGCCAGCTGTTGGACCGCTAACCTTGGAACCGGGTTAGGGGGAAGAATGAAAATCCTGGAGGTTAGGAGTCTGGAGATTCCTGATATCAAGGTCATTCGTTTCGGCAGGTACATGGACAATCGCGGATTTTTTGCGGAGCACTTTAAAAAGAGCGATTTCGCGGCTCACCCGCAACTGAGCTTTTTAAAAGGGGTGGAATTCCTGCAGTGCAATGAAAGCTATTCGAAACCGGGAACCGTCCGGGGATTGCATTTTCAATGGAACCCGCTCATGGGGAAGCTGGTGCGGACTTTAAGCGGCCGGATGACCGATTTGGCGCTGGACATACGAAAAGGCTCTCCGAGCTTCGGCAAGATAATCAGCTACGACATGCCCGGCGTCCCGGACGCGGTTTTTTCCGACTGGGTCTGGGTGCCTCCCGGCTTCGCGCATGGGAACTATTTCCTGCAGACGACTCACATCGAATATTTTTGCACGGGTGAATACAATCCCGCTTGCGAGTCCGGAATCTCGCCGTTTGCCGCCGATATCGACTGGTCTTTGTGCGCGCCGGAATCAAGGAAGGAATTCAATCGCGTCATTACAGGAGAACTTTTGATGACCGATAAAGATAAAAACGGGCACTCGCTGTCTTCGTGGCTTGATGATCCCAACTCTGAGCGGTTCCTGTATGCCGGTTGAGTTCCCCAACACTTTTATAAGTGTTGCCCCTCTTCAGTCTGCGGCCTCCGAAAGCGCGCCTCAAAAGAACTATGCGCGGCCCAGGCGAAACAACCCGATCTTCTTTTAAGGGAAAGCTCGCGCGCAAACGGGGGACAGGGATTGGTGCTGCTCGGATTGTAAAGCGGCCCCGCGGCGGCCAAGATTCCCGCCGGATGGACGTTGTGAATATTCTGTCTTCATGATAAACATGAGCCGTGGATTTTTTAGCACAACGCAAAATCTATTCTGTTTACGATATTACGTCCGAGATTAAGCGTTCGCTCGACAAACTGGGCATAATCTGGATTCAGGGCGAAATCTCAAATTTCAAGCGGCACACCTCCGGCCATTTTTACTTCTCCCTTAAAGACCAAAAGGCTCAGATAAGGGCTGCATGTTTTAAAAACAATAATATGTATCTGAAGTTCCGTCCCGAGGATGGGATGGAGGTCCTGGCGCGCGGACGCTTAAGCGTCTATGAACCCAGGGGAGACTATCAGCTGATTGTTGAGTACATGGAACCGGTCGGGCTCGGATCCCTTCAAATGGCCTTTGACCAGCTGAAAGAAAAGCTGCGAAAGACCGGACTGTTCGATGAAGCGCATAAGGTTCCACTGCCGCTGCTGCCCCAAAAAGTCGGTATCGTTACTTCGCCTACAGGCGCGGCCATCCGGGATATGCTAAGAATTCTTAAGAGGCGCAATGCCTCTCTGAGTGTGCTGCTGTACCCGGCCAAGGTTCAAGGGCAAGGCGCAGCCGAGGAAATCGCTGCGGGAATCCGCTACCTCAACAGCCGAAAGGATATTGACGTCATCATTATTGGGCGGGGCGGCGGATCCATCGAGGATCTTTGGGCTTTCAATGAAGAGATGGTCGCCCGGGCGATTTATGAGTCCGAACTCCCTCTGATCTCGGCCGTCGGCCATGAGGTGGACTTCACCATTGCCGATTTCGTGGCCGATTTGCGGGCTCCAACGCCTTCCGCGGCGGCCGAAATGGTTTCGGGGGCGCGCGAGGATTTGCGAATGAGCGTCAATTCCCTTACCGCACGGCTGAATCAGGCCGTCAGGAGACTCATTGAGCGCCGCCGTTTGAGTTTTGAACGCCTGGCCCACAACAAGGCGTTTGCGGTCGCTCCAGGCAAGATCCGCGACCTGCAGCAGCGTTTCGACGAAGCGATGCTGCGCTTGGCCCAGGCAATGCGCCAATTGACAGACCGCATTCGGCACCGAGAGCAGGTGCTTTCCACGCGCCTCAATAAAGTGGATTTGAGGCGGTTCATAGATCATAAGAGGGAGATATTGGTTCGGAACCGCCAGGAATTGATTTCCGGAATCAGAGCGCTGCTGTACCGGCAGCGGTCGCGATTTCAGATCGCCGTGGGGAAAATGGACGCGCTCAGTCCTTTGGCCATTTTTCAGCGCGGATTTGCCCTCTGCCGGGACGCGCAGGGTACAATTGTGAAGAACGCCGCCGTTGTCTCCCGCGGCGACAAGGTCAGCGTAACGCTCGCTGCGGGTGAGCTGGATTGCCGCGTGGAAGACATTAACATAACAAATGAAAGGCAAAAGCCGGGGCGCGTTTCCCCTCGTCAACCGTAGATCATCAATCTTATGAGGTGCTGCGATGGAACTGAAGGTCAAAGATTTTGAAGCGGCGCTTAAATCGCTGGAAGATATTGTCGTTCAGCTCGAAGCAGGGGATTTAAC
>JBBISO010000001.1:19094-19693 GCA_037441325.1 Acidobacteriota bacterium
GAGTTGGAGCTCTTTGAAGAGGGAATCAGGATCAGCCGTTTTTGCGGTTCTAAACTGGAAGAGGCGGAGCGGAAAGTGGAAGTGCTCATCAAAGCCGCGGACGGCGCTTTGAAGGAAGCGCCTTTTTCGGAAGATATCGAAGAAAACGAAGCCTGATCTTTCACTTCCAGAGTTTTACTATGGATATAAACTCGTATCTGGCGGAATCGAAAAAGCTTGTGGATGAGTATCTGGAGCGGCTGCTGCCGGGGGAGGAGCAAGCGCCGCCAACCATTCACAAAGCCATGCGTTATTCCGTTTTTGCCGGCGGCAAGCGCATAAGGCCCATCCTGGTGCTTGCTTCGGGGGAGAGCCTTTCGGGGGACCGCGATATCCTCCTTCAGCTCGGTGCGGGCATCGAAATGATGCATACTTATTCCCTGATCCACGATGACCTTCCTGCGTTGGATAATGACGACTTGAGGCGCGGCCTTCCAACCTGCCATAAGGTATTCGGCGATGCCATGGCGATTTTGGCGGGAGATGCCCTGATGACGCGGTGCTATCAGATTTTGGCCGATCTGCCCAAAATATCCGATTTGGTTAAAATAAGCATAATC
>JBBISO010000001.1:19703-39052 GCA_037441325.1 Acidobacteriota bacterium
GCCGCCACCGGCACGGTGGACGGCATGATAGGGGGACAGGTTGTGGACCTGGAATCGGAAGGGAAAGATATCAGTCCGGAAGTGCTGGAATATATCCATTTCTCCAAAACCGGCGCTCTTTTGAAGGCCTGTGTGCGGTGCGGTGCCATTGCGGCGGGATCCAATACCGCCCAATTGGAGGCCCTGACTGCGTTCGCAAGCAAGATCGGCCTGGTTTTCCAAATCGTGGATGATATCCTGGATATAACCTCCAGCAGCAAAATATTGGGGAAGACTGTAGGCAAGGACGAGAAGGCTAAAAAGGCAACTTACCCCGCCTTTTATGGGATTGAAGCGTCCCGCCGGAAGGCCGGCGAACTGGTTTCCTCCGCCCTGGAGGACATTCGGGAATTCGGCGAAGAGGCGAGATACCTTCGCAGCCTCGCCCGGTTTATCGTCAGCCGAACCGCTTGATTCGATGAAACGACGCATCGATCAGTTGCTTGTGGAACAAGGCTTGGCAGAGAGCCGGCAAAAAGCCCAGGCTTTGCTGTTGGCGGGCCAAGTCTTGGTTGCGGAGCAAAAAATAGAAAAACCCGGCCAACTGGTCGATCCCGGCGCGGAGATTCGGATTCTGCGCTCATTGCTGTTCGTCAGCCGCGCGGGAGCCAAGCTACAGGCAGCCCTTGATCATTTCCAAATCTCCGTAACCGGCCGGGTATGCGCCGACCTGGGCGCTTCCACAGGCGGATTTACGGATTGCCTCCTTCAAAATGGCGCTTGCCGAGTTTACGCTTTTGATATCGGCAGAGGCCAGCTGGCCTGGAAACTGCGATCCGATCCCCGCGTCGTCATCCGGGATGGTTTCAATGTCCGAGCCATTCGCGCCGCGGATCTGCCGGAAGGAATATCATTGGTGACCATTGATCTTTCCTTTATTTCGGTCACAAGAGTTTTGCCTGCACTGTATGAAGCTCTCGTGCTTAGGAGGGCTTCGGCGGAATCGAAGTACGCGGAAACTTCGGTTGAAGTGATTGTGCTGGTTAAACCCCAGTTTGAAGCGGGCAAGGGCGAAGTGGGCAAAGGCGGAATTGTCCGGGATCCGGGAAAACGCGCCGGAATCCTGGAGGCTGTCGTGGAGTTCTCCCGGCGGACCGGTTTTCAGATTATCGGCAGCATTCCTTCTCCCGTGCCCGGCGCCTCCGGGAATCTGGAGTTTTTGTTATGTCTCAGACTTCCAATGGGTCTATTATCCTTGCCATGAACGCCTGTATACGGAAAGTCGGCATCATTCTAAAGAGGCAGGACGCGCGGGTCCGCGGTGTTGTGAGCGACATCATCCCGTGGTTGCATGCCCGAAACGCAGACGTTTTTCTGGATCAGGATGCGGCAGACCAATGTCCGCCCGACACACGCCTCGTGCCGCCTCAAGAGTTGGTTCGGCAAGTGGATATGGTGAGTGTTTTCGGCGGGGACGGCACGCTGCTTTACGCGGCTCGCCTAGTCGGGGCGAGCGGAGTTCCAATCCTCGGAATTAACCTGGGATCCCTGGGTTTTTTGACCGAAGTGAAGCTGGATGATGTTCACGAAGCTTTTGAATGCCTTCTCTCCGGCCGCTATCAGTTGGAAGAGCGCATGCTCCTGGATGTGGAAGTTTCACGGGATGGGAATATCGTGGCGCGCTACCTGGCTCTGAATGACGCTGTCATCAATAAGGGCGCCCTCGCGCGGATCATAGAGCTCGAAGTCAGCGTCAACCGCGAGCCTGTGCTCCTGACCCGGGCTGATGGCCTGATTGTCTCAACCCCGACGGGCTCTACGGCGTACTCGCTGGCCGCAGGAGGTCCCATTCTCTATCCGACCCTCGAAGCCTTCATAATCGCCCCTATTTGCCCGCACACATTGACCAACCGGCCGGTCGTCATTCCCGATAGGGACGCATTGGAAGTATGCCTGCGCCACGGCACTGATGTGATGCTTACCATTGACGGACAGGTTGGGATGCCCCTGCAGCAGCGCGACAGGCTCCGGATCCGCCGCGCCCAATCGACCCTGCGGCTGGTGATGCCTTTCGGAAACAGCTTTTTTAAGCTGCTGCGCGAGAAACTTCGTTGGGGATAGCTTCGCATTCCGGATCCGGTCATGATTCGAATTTCGTATTTCTAATCAATTGCGCGGCCAAATCAATTCCCATTTTTCGGCAAAGCCTTTCGAACGCGGCGATTGGAAATCCCACGATGTTGAAATAGCAGCCTTCGATTCGATCGATGAAAAGCGAAGCATATCCCTGAGCCCCGTAAGCTCCGGCTTTGTCGCGATATTCGCCGGTGGTGAGATACCATTCGATTTCCGCCGGAGCAAGGCGGCGGAAGTGAACGCGGGACCGGGTGAAGGTGGAGCAGAGCCGGCGCGGGCTGCAGCCCAACAAGCAGATTCCGGAAATCACCTCATGCCAGCCCCCGCTGAGGATTTCCAGCATAGTGCGCGCCTCCGTGCAATTTGAAGGTTTGCCCAGAATATTGTTGTGTTTAAGGACAATGGTATCGGCGCCTATAATAAGGCCCGACCGGCGCTGTTCGGCGACCCCTATCGCCTTCAGGCGGGCAACCCGGACTGCGTACGTGGCGGGAGCCTCCCGCGGTTTGCGGGCGGGTTCGGGTATATTACTGGGAATGACCTGGAAGCGCAGTCCCAGGCGGCTCAGAATCTCTTTGCGGCGCGGGGAAGCGGAGGCCAGGATCCACTCCGGTTTGCTCTCCATGCTCCGCGCTGTCAACCTCCGTTTCTCCGGATGGCGCTTGTTAAAATTGAAACCGCAGCCCAATTTGAAGAGAGCGCGGAATGCCCGCCGTGGAAGTTATCTTGCCGAAATTTGAGCTTGATAGGCGAGTGTCCGGCAAGCCGAAATGAGGCACATTGAACAGATTGAAAGCCTCAACGCGGAACTGGATGCTGCGGCGCTCACGAACCGAAAAGCTTTTATACAGCGCCAGATCCATGTTTGTATACCAGGGGCCGGTAAAGGCGTTGCGCCCTGAAGTCCCGCTTTCCCCCGCCGCCGGATAGCTGAACAGTTTGGTTTGGTCCGGATTCAGCCAATAGATACCACGGCTCAGGCGATAAATCCTTCCGATGGAAGGGCCGCCGCTGTAATTGGCGAGGCTTGCCAGACCTCCATAAAGGGTTTCCCGGTCCGAGCTAATGCTGAAGCGTGCTCCGCTTGACTTTATGTAAAGGAAGCTCAAGTTCCAGTTCCCCAATAAAGCATCCACCCATCCGGGTATTTCGGAGTCGATGTTGCGCGCTTTTCCGAACGGAATCTTGTAGTCCCAGACTAAATTGAGGACATGAGTCCGGTCAAAATCGCTCAGAGCTTTGTTGAATAAAGGCGCGAAATTATCCGGCGGGCTGTCGAATTCCGCGCCGTCCGACGAAAGCGTATCCCGCGATTTGCCCCAAGTATAATTCACTCGCAGGTGATAAGAATTGCCGCTGGCGCGCATTCCAAGCTGCAAGGAATCATACCAAGAACGGCCGGCGCTCGAACCGACGATGAAGCGGTCGAATTGCGGGAAGTTTCGCAGGTAAAAATCGGATACGCCGGCGGCCGCATATCGGCCATGGTATGTCCGATCCAGGGTGTTTGCTGCAGCTCCCGCTTGTCCGGTATCAAACTTGGATCCGCCGAGAGCATTCAGGGCGGCCAGCGGAGTGCCGAATATTTTGATGAGCGTATTGGAAGCGGGGATGGCGGTACCCGAATCCCGATAGGCTTTGAGTTGCTTGAAAGCCTTAAGAAAGTCCCCTTTTGTCTTCGTCTGGTTCCAGTCAAGATGCTGAAACAATCTCCTGCCGCGCGTGCCCACATAACCCGCCTCAAAAACCGCGCCCCACAATCTCTTTTCCACAGTCAGGTTGAACTGGTCCACGCGGGGTGTTTCGAGCTTCGGGCCAAAGATGGCGATGGATGCGGATCGCGTGTTCGGCGGATTCAAAGGAAGCGGCTGTGGCTGGGTAATGGAGGGAATCCCGTCGCTCAGGCGCCTGTCGGTTCCGCCCGCATTGGGGTAGAGCGTAATGGCCTGCGAAAATCCATAGCTGTTTTCATCCACGAAATTGGCAACCGCTCCGATCAGTCGGTCGTAAAAAACTCCGTAACTGCCTCGAAGCACCGTCCTGCCGGTGCTGAAGATGTCCCAGGCGAAGCCCGCGCGCGGGGCAAAATCCTTCAGGCTTCTGGAATACCAGTTACTGCCGGGCATAATCTTGAATCCCGAGGTAGTGGCCGAACTGCTGATCTGGGAGGCCGGGTCCAACACTGCCTGCAAGCCATTTTGTTCCTTCGGGACGGCGCCTATCTCATAACGCACGCCAAGATTCAGCATCAGGTTCGGCCGGATCCTCCAGTCGTCCTGAATATAAAAAGCATATTCCTGGAATGCGTAGCTGCGGGATCTTGGTGTGCCTGCAGGCGAGACGGAAGTGAGGCTTGAATTGAAGGTCTGGCTGACGCTTTCGATCCTTCCGAGCAGATCGTTATATAGGGCCTCAAAGCGCAGCCGGTCCTCACCGGAGATCTCCGCTTGTTCGGACGGGCCGATGTCGGAAGCTGGAGCATTGCCGTTGTCTGTTCCGAAAGTCACGTTGGGATACGCGCCGCTGTAATTGACACTGCTCTGCACGGTACGCCGGAAAGTCAATCCGAATTTAAGGACGTGGGAATTCTTCCAGTACGAAAAGTGATCCGCGATTTCATAGGCGGGCGAATTGTAAGACCGGGGGAATGAAGGATCCAGCGGGTTCGTCCACGAATTTGCCAAGAACATTGCGGAAGCCGACCGGGCCGCCCGGTTCAGCTCGGTTTTCGGCCTGCTATATCCGATGCGCAGTTCGTTGACCATCCTGGGGTTGAAGGTATAGTCCGATCCCGCGACAAAGCCCCAGTGGTTTTGAACCAGAGTGCCTCCAGGCAGGTATGCAAAAGGAGGGTCCGCATTGTTCCAAACATCCGTGGCATTCGTGTGGTTCCAGTTTAGTCTTATAAAAAGCTGATGGCTTTTGTTAAGGTCGCGATCGAGGCGAAACGTCACTCTTTCCTGACTGTTTTCGACCGGATTGTCGAACCGGAATCCCCCGGTGTTAAGGCCGTCGCCGATGTCATTATTATTCGGATCGGGGAGTTTCGCGATAAGAGAGGCTACGGTGGGATCAATGCCCAATCGCCGGGGATCCATAGCGGCAATATTGAAAGATTTGATGGCGGAATCATCTCGGGTCTGTCCGGGAGCATACCATCTAAATATCCCGGTTTTGGCTGTCTTCGTGAGAACCAGGCGGTTTCGGATAATCTGTTGATCGGTCCGGTTGCCCTCGAAATTTCCAAAAACCAGAGTTTTGTCACCGAGAGGGCCGGAAAGATTTATTCCATAAATGTTTCGGGAAAGGCCGGGCCGGGGGAGTTGTTGCGAATTATGGAAGAAATCATTGGCATTTAGGTGCCTGCTTCTGAAATAGTCGTATATATCACCCGCCCAGGATCGGGTGCCGGAACGTGATGAAAGCATGAATTGCGCTCCTCCGGATCTCCCGTATTCGGCTTTGGCGCCTGTGGTGAAGATCTGTATGCCGTAAACTGACTCCGGGTTGACCGGCGGAAGGGAAGAGCCCAGTTTTGGATTTATGGGATCTGTGATCGATATTCCGTCCATTCCAATCGCGTTCATGGCCGGTCGGGTCCCATTTACCGTCGAAGCGCCCTCATTACCATTGTTGATTTGAACTCCCGGCTGATAAACCAGGAACGGGAGGGGATTGCGCTCCATGAGCGGCACTGCTTCGAGGTTGCCTCGGGTTAATGACAGGTAAGCTCCTGAGTCATACACTCTGGGAAGTTCGCGCGGCCCGATCTCCTTGTCAATGGCCGCTACTTCAAAGGCGAAATTTTCTTCGGTAGTTCCGGGCCGGAACAAATGTATCCCCCGGTGGATGACATCCTTAAACCCTTTTGCCTTCGCCGTGACTGTATAGATCCCAGGCTGCAGAGCTAGGAAAAGATAATCCCCGTCCTCATTGCTGACCGTCTCGTATTGCCGGCCCGAATTTTCCTCAACTGCCATGAGTATCGCTCCGGGAAGGGGATCGCCCGAAGGATCCCAAACATTGCCGATCAAGCGTACGGAAGTTGACTGAGCATTAAGAGGTATGGCGCATTGCAGCAAGATCAAAATGCCGATGATCAGGCCGGCAACAAAAAGAGTGATGGAATTTGAGGCTAATCGAGTCACACGACACCCCCTCTTAGTTGGTTTCAGTCGCGAAATGCATCTTAAATCCTAACCATGCTATCTATTAGGCGGAGCCCTTGGAGTGCGCAAAGCTTGCTTGCGCCTTTTGCAATGTGCAGATGGCGGCAGCTTGCTGCCGCCATCCAAAGCACCCTGCGGATTCCAATCATCTATCTGCACCCGACAAATGAATTTTGCGATAAAAACCAGTTAATTTCACGACAGGCATCCCATAAGACCCGCCTTCGATCAAGCCTGGGTGCGAAATGCAATTCTTACATCAACCATGATCGTTTGTCGATAGGCGCGGGAATCGGCGCCAAGGCATACGATGAAAAACATCGCGTGGGTGTTCAACCCCGATCACGATTCTTTTTGCCATCCGGGCATTCCGCACCGGGAATAAAGTTGTAATTAGGACGCAAAGAGTTTTATCCCGAAGTCGCCTCTTCGTCGTGTATAATGAGCGCCGTCTCTTGAAGAGCAAGGGGCGGTGTTTGTCTTCAATCATGGCGAAGGAACCCTTTAATTCCGGGTTTCTGTGAACTATAGTTTCTGCCGGTTCATCAGAATGCTTGGAATGGCGGCACATGCGACAAACAGGCAGGTTTCCCGGAGTGGCGATGCTGATCGAAATAAAATGATCATACCTGCATGATGCGCGTTGCAGCAAGCGACCTGAAGTTTGGCCCGTATTTTTGCGGGTTTCCGTATCGAATCGGCGCGACGCATTACATATGCCCGATTCGCCCTTGGTGTGGACGTCCTGTGATAAGAGCAGATTGGAGTTTATTTGGCCGCCGCCTAAAGCGGCACTCAGTTGGGAGAGCAATATGCGTTTCCGTTTTGCCCTCGTACTTTTATATCCGGTGATTTTTCTGTCCGTAAGCGATGCCTCCGCGCAGAAGCGCGTATTCGCGACCGTCAACCCCAATGCAGAAGTACTGAACGGGACCGCAGACCTCTTCGATCCGCTGACCGGGAAAATGGGGCCGGTTACGGGGAGAATGCGCGTCGCGCGCGAGCAACACGTGGCGGTCACACTGAGAAACGGAAAAGTCCTGATCGCGGGCGGATACAACAACCGGTATCTGAATAGTGCGGAGATATTCAATCCCGCGACGGGTTCCTTCGCGGCGGTGAAGGACAAAGATGGTAACGATCTGGAGCTGATTATAGCTCGCAGCGGCGCGGCGGGCATCCTTCTGCCAAACGGAAGGGTTCTCGTCGCGGGTGGATTTAACGGGAGATATCTTGATTCGGCGGAAGTATACGATCCTTCGACCGACAGATTTAGGATGTCCTCGAGTTACATGAGTGCGGCCAGACTTAATCCCGCGGCAACGTTGACAAGCAAGGGGAAAGTTTTGATTACCGGCGGTTTCAACGGCGCTTTTGTCAACTCCGCGGATATCTATGACCCGATGACGGGAATATTCACAATTACATCGGGGACGATGGCCGCAGCGCGCGAAGGGCATGCTGCGACGCTGCTGTCCGACGGGAAAATCCTTGTAACGGGCGGGTGTAATAATGCAGAGAGCGGGTCGATAGTGTGTGACAACTTTCTCCGCTCGGCCGAGGTTTATGATCCGGAAACGGGCACATTCGCCGACGCGGGCAATATGATCGCGCCTCGCTTCGGGCACACGTCATCGTTGCTCCCGAATGGCAAAGTCCTGATTGCGGGAGGGTGGGACGGCAAAAATTTATTGCGCAGCGCTGAAATCTATGATCCGGCGACGCGGCGATTCACGGAAACGGCCGGCATGGGATTTCCCCGGTCCGGACATACGGCGTCGGTTCTCAGCAACGGGAGGATTTTTCTGGCCGGAGGATATTCCGGCGACTATCTCCCGAATGCCGAAATTTTCGACCCAAGCACGGGAGCATTCACGATGGTTGCTTCAACTATGGCCGCAGCGCGAATCAAGCATGCGGCCAGCGTGCTGCGGGACGGCACGGTTCTTTTAAGCGGAGGGCGAAATTCCGATTTGCTCGTTTTTGATGTCAATGAGAGAAGCACGGCGGATAATATCTCCCCCAATATTGTGTTTTCCGCGGATTCCAGGGTCGGATTTGTGCCCTACACGGGATCCGGAGTGGTTGTGGCCTTTTCGCCGAAAACGGGAACCGTGCTCGCAAAAATTGCGACCGGAGGCAGGCCGGCGTTTATAACGCCTCTTATGGATGGAAGGTCTCTTGGGGTTGTTTCCGTTCTGGACGATAGAATTTTCATTGTCGGCGCCGACACCCTGTCGCTGAGGGCAACCTACCGCTTTGCCGGCACCTTCGGTTTCGGCAGCATCCTCACGCTCTCCCCAGATGGAAATTACGGTTACATATCCTCAACGGGTTCCGGAGAGGTCATCAAGTTTGATGTTGCTACGGGAAAGGAATTGGGCCGGCTCAAGGGCATGCAGTCCCCGGCCCAGATAACCGTCACCAGGGACGGGAGCACGCTGCTGATCGTGGACGCGTCGGCGAACGAGGTCGTTTTTGCCGATGCTGCCCTGATGACAGTGAAGCGCAAATTTACGCCGACAACGAATTACGCGTCCGCGAGCTTCACCATCTTCAACAAAGCAGTGCTGAATGCCGATGAAACGGTCGGCGTTATCGGAAGTCAGGATGCTGATTTTTCCCTATCGGCGCACACTGTATTCGTTTTCGATCCTTCCACTGGGAAGATTGTCAAGGACGGCAAGGGCAATGACGTTGTCCTGATGGTCGGCAATCAGCCCGGATATACGGTGCTCACGCCCTCCGGATCGGACTGGCTGGTGCTTAACCAGGACAGTCTTTCGATCATCCCCACAGGGTGGCCGCAGGCGGTTGACACGGTTACTTCGGTTAGAAGCAGCCCTTTGGTCTCGCCCGATGGTAGGTATGCCTATTACACATCTTCCATAGCGGATCAGGTTTTTCAATTGGATCTCCGAAGCCGCGCAGTTGTGGGAGCATTCCCTGTGGGCGATTACCCCAATGCCAGCGAAGATCAAGCCTCGAGTCTGGCTCTGACTCCCGACTTGAAAACGATGGCGGTGTTGAATTTCGTCAGCAACGAATTGAGCCTGCTTGACGACATTAGGGTTCTCAAACAGACCAAGTTCGTAAGTGAGGGGAATGAGTTCACCGGATTGTCCCTGGTCAATCTTTCCGATGCTCCCGCCAATCTGACCGTTACCGCGATAGCGGATGGAGGGGTACCATATGCTTTGACGGGCGTCCAAAATCCCGTGCAAATACAGTTGGCGCCCAACGCCCAGGCTGCTTTCGACGTTTCTCAGCTTTTAAATCTCGATATTAAATGGGCCAACGAGGGACGGCTAGAGATCACTTCGGATCAGCCCGCCGTCTCGGCTTTTACGATGACTGGTAGCATTCATTCCGCTTTCCTTAGCTCTTACGTAAATAGCCTGCTCGGCATCCCGGTGTACCCCGATTATCGCGACAAGCTCCACGATTTTATCGTTCCGGAAATACCGCAGGCGAGCGGAACATCCGCGAGGCTTTATTTCGTTAATCCGAATTATAACGCGTCAGCCTACAATGTGATTCACTATGGTACGGACGGGACGGTGCTGAAGGAGAGTAAGGACCTAAGCATTTACGGGTCTATCCGGGAAAGCAGGACGGTTTCGGACCTGGTCTCTTCTTCCCAAGTTGGCCAAATACTCATCGTTGGAGGAACCGACTCAGGTTCGACCCTGTATGATACCCGGGGTGAATTATTTGATCCCGCTTCCAAAACCTTTAGTATTGCCATCGGGCCACTCAAAACCCCGCGTACGGGGCACTCCGCCTCAAGACTTCAAAGCAATAAGATACTCATCGCCGGCGGTAAGAACGCCAGCGGCGCCATTTTGAAGAGCTCCGAGCTCTTCGACGCGGATTCCGGTGAATTTACCTCAACTGCCGGGACTATGAAATGGGCGCGATACCGCCATACGGCGACGGTGCTGGCAAGCGGGAAAGTGCTGCTGGCCGGCGGCCAAAATTCTTCATCCATAAACGCGACCGCCGAGCTTTTTGATCCTCGATCCGGCTCTTACAAGCCGACGGCGGGAACCATGAATTCGCCGCGAGACGCACATACGGCGACGCTTTTGTCCGGTGGGAAAGTCTTGCTTGCGGGCGGCATTGACGGGATCGCCATCAGCGCGACCGCCGAACTCTACGATCCAACCACTTCAAGCTTCCAGATGGCGGGCAATCTTCATGCCGCGCGCGCGTTCCATACCGCAGTCCTGCTGCCGGACGGAAAAGTCCTGATCGCGGGCGGCTATGACGGCGTCAATTATCTCAGCTCCGCCGAGCTTTATGATCCGGCAACCGGATTGTTTGCTCCCATCCCGTCTATGATCTATGAACGATCGCGCCATTCCTGCACGCTGCTTTCCGACGGCACGGTTTTGATCGCCGGAGGAAGAAATTCTTCGGGTATTCTGGGCACCGCCGAAATCTACGATCCTGTTTCAGGGTTATTTTTTCTCACGGATGGCGTCATGGCGGCGGCTCGCGCCGGGCATACGGCGACACTGCGCCCGGATGATTCGGATCATAAAAAGGACATAGTATTGATCGCGGGCGGCGTGGGAATCGATGTTGATGATGGCGACGATGACGGCGACAAAGAAGAGGAGATCGCGCTTAAAAGCGGGGAAATTTATGACCCCAACAGCCGGCAGTTTACGATGACAGCCGGAGTGATGACCTCGGCCCGCCGGGAGCATACGGCCCTAGTCCTGCAACAATCCGATCAAGGCTATTTGAGGATTACATCGAAAAGGGGCCTGCTTTTTACGGAGATTTATGACAACGGAGGAGCGAGCGCAGCGATCAACGGAATAGATGTCGATAAATTTGCAGGTGTTACCAGAATTTATTCGCCGCAGTTTGCGGTTATGCCCCCGGTTTTTGAAACGCTGGTAAATATCATAAACGCTAATCAGGACAGCGAAGCGTTCATCACGCTGACTCTGCGCGCACCGGACGGCCGGGTGCTGGCAAGCCCCGTGGCTCGAATGCTCCCGATGAACGGCCAGCTGAAGGGCAAGCTTTGGGATCTCTTTCACAACGATCCCGGTCTCCTGAATCAGTCCGGTTGGCTGGAGGTTACCAGCAGCGTCGACCGCATTGTGGGAACGGTCTCGTTTGCGCACTCGGAGAATAAATATCTGACCTCCTTCCAGCTTTCGGGCACCCCGCTGAACCATTTCCTGTTTCCTCTGGTCGCCGAGGATTCTTTGTATCAAACCGGGATTGCTTTGCTGAACAGCGGAGATGTGCCCGCAAACGCCTGGCTCGAACTATGGAATCCGGCCGGCACACTTGTTGGAGCGGTCACGATGACGCTGGCGCCGCGCACGCGGAAAGCGGAAACTCTGAGCAGCCTTTTCCCGGGAATGCAGCCTCACAGCACCGCAAACGTCCGCATCCGATCCGACCAGCCGCTTCATAGTTTTGCAATCCTGTACGATCGGGGCCTCCGGTTTCTTTCCTCGATTCCGGCGGTCGCTTTTCCGGAGAAATAGCTTGGAGCAGCTGTTCGGCGTGCTGTTATCGCTCTATAAAGGAACGCCCGGGCACGGGGAATGGGTGGTTACCTGTTTGCAGGGCGCCTGGGCTAAAATAGTCGGGGACCGGCTGGCTTCGGTGTGCCGACCTGCGATGTTTAGCGGTTCGGAGCTTGTGGTGGAAATAGTTAATCCCGGCTGGGAAGAGGCAGTCAACAGTGTTAGGCCGGTGTTGGTCGAGAAATTGAACATGGCCGCGCCGGGCCTGGTGAAAACGCTATCCTTGAGAAAAATTCCTTCGCCACACCTGGAATAATTTGCTTTTTCCTAACGCGTGAACCGGATCAATGGATCAATTGCAGAGGTGGGGCCCGTGTGGTAAATTAAGTATTTGTTTATAGAAGGTTTGTGCGGAGGATGAAGTGTCACTTACAGCGGAGAAAAAAAACCAAATCATTGAAGCTTATCGCAACCACGAGAGCGACACCGGCTCGCCTGAAGTTCAAATTGCCATTTTAAGTGAAAAAATCGCGTATCTGACGGAGCATTTTAAGGTGCACGCCAAGGATCATCATTCCCGAAGAGGACTGCTTAGGATGGTGGGCAAGCGGCGCCGCTTATTGGATTATCTGAAAGAAAGAAATTTCGCGAGATATAAAAATGTGATCGAGAGGCTGGGCATTCGAAAATAAGAGATGGAGGTCCGGCATCTTTGCGGGAGGTGGTTCCTGAAAGCTTTCGCAAAAAATCCGCCGGCGGCCGGAGGGAATTGGCTTATGGTAGTCTGCCGCCGGCAGTCGTTAACGGCCCGGAGGGACTTCCGGGTTGCGCTGCCGCAAGGCTTGGGCATCGCGTATTTATGAGTTCTGATAAAGCATCTGAGTAGGCAGAAAATGAAGTTTTTCAATTAATGGCCGGGGGATGGGTGGATTATGAATTATGAGTTATGAGTTAATGGTTATGGAGACATAATCCTTAACTCAGAACTCATAGTCATAATTCCTAGTTCATAAAACCCGCCCTTTCCATGCCCTGAGTAATTCCAACTGACGGAGGTAAAAATGGATTATCGAGTTTCCGCCGATGTAGGCGGGTTTGAGTTTTCAATAGAAATGGGGAAAGTCGCCAAACAAGCGGATGGAGCGGCGTTCGTGAGCTATGGAGACACGGTCGTGCTGGTTGCCGCCTGCGCGGATTACGAAGCGAAAGAAAGACAAGACTTTTTCCCGCTGACGGTCGATTATCGGGAGAATACTTATGCGGCCGGAAAAATCCCCGGAGGCTTCTTCAAACGCGAAGGGAGACCCACAGAGAAAGAAATCCTGACCGCGAGGCTTATTGACCGCCCATTGCGGCCTCTCTTCCCAGACGGTTATTACTGTGAGACTCAGATAATAGCTCTGGTCCTGTCCGCCGACAAGGAAAACGATCCCGATATCATGAGCATCACCGGAGCCTCGGCGGCAGTCTATTGCTCTTCAATTCCATTTTACAGCCCTGTGGGCGCCGTGCGTGTCGGTTACATGGACGGGCAATTCGTCGCGAACCCGCCGATCAGCAAGCTCAAGGATAGCAGCTTGAATCTTACCGTGGCCGGCACCGAGGACGCGATTGTGATGGTGGAAGCCGGGGCGAATGAGATCACCGAAGAAATGATGGTGGATGCTTTGGATTTTGCTCATGGCATTATCCGCAAGCTGATTGGTTTACAAAAGGAGCTCTATCGGCATATCCAGCCCGTAAAACGCGAATTTGTCAAACCCGTCTTTGACGCCGTCGAAGCGGCGCGGATTGAAGAAGAGTATTCGCGGAAGATTTCGGATGCGCTTCATGTTGCCGGAAAGCTCGAAAGTTACGCGCAATTGGACGCGATCGGGGACGAAATCATCAATTCCATACCGGAAGAGGAGCAGGACCGCCGAATCCGGGCAGGTAAAATCTTTCAGCAGGTAATAGAAAAAATCTTCCGGCGAGAGATCCTCGAGGAGAAACGTCGCCCCGACGGGCGCCGGTTCAATGAGATCCGGCCTATCAGCGCCGAAGTATCCCTCCTGCCCCGCACACACGGTTCGGCTTTGTTCACCCGCGGCGAAACTCAGGCGCTGGTCACGGCAACCTTGGGAACAGCGGACGACGAACAGCGAATGGACACTTTGGAGGGAGAATCTTTCAAGCGGTTCATGCTCCACTATAATTTCCCCCCGTTCAGCGTCGGGGAGGTCAAACCTTTGCGCGGTCCTGGCCGGAGGGAGGTCGGGCACGGAGCTCTGGCCGAAAGAAGCATTCTGCCTGTGATGCCTTCCGAAGGTGCTTTCCCTTACACCGTCCGTGTGGTTTCGGACATTATGGAGAGCAACGGCTCTTCCTCCATGGCGACGGTCTGCGGCGGGATTCTGGCACTGATGGATGCCGGAGTGCCCATCAAATCCCCTGTAGCCGGAGTTGCCATGGGATTGGTGAAAAACGGGGAGCAATATGCGATCCTCGCTGATATTGCCGGCGCCGAAGACCATTACGGCGATATGGACTTCAAGGTGGCGGGCACGGAAAAGGGGATTACCGGACTTCAGATGGATATCAAGATCTGAGGCATCGATAAAAAAATCATGGCAGAAGCCCTGGCGCAGGCAAAGGAAGGCCGGTTGTTTGTCCTGCAGAAAATGGCAGAATGCCTCCGGGCTCCGCGCTCTGAGATCTCTCCTTATGCCCCGCGAATCATCACGATACAAATTCCCAAAGACAAGATCGGCGGCGTCATCGGAACCGGCGGCAAGGTTATCCGCAGCATCATCGAACAGACCGGAGTGAAGATCGATATTGAAGACGACGGCAAGGTCAACATTGCTTCGACCGATACGGATTCGGCCCAGCGCGCCATTCGCATGATTGAGGATCTGGTCATGGAGGCCGAAGTTGGCAAGACCTACCTTGGAACCGTGACCCGGCTGGTGGATTTCGGAGCGTTTGTCGAGATATTCCCGGGCACTGAAGGCCTGCTTCATATTTCCGAGGTGGCGGACTTTCGCGTGCATGATATCAACAGTGAGCTCAAAGTGGGCGATCAGATCCCGGTGAAGGTGATCAGCATCGAGCCTCCGAACAAGATCCGCTTGAGCCGCAAGGCCGTTTTGCGGGAGCAGGCGGGACTTCCTCCGTTGGAGACCGCTCCCCGCATGCCCCGTCGCGAGAGTTCAGACCGCCCAAGGACCAGAGCGTATGGCCGGGATCACGATCGGGACCGTGCGCGGCCGCGCCCGGGTGACCGAGGCGGCCGTCCGAGACGCAATTACTGAAAGTCGGGTGCGGGTGAATGAGTTTATTTGGGAGCAGACGGAGATGTGCTATGGTGCCGTTCCTGGCAAAAGTTACCGTGATGATCGGAGCCTTTGATCAGCGCCAAGCTATTATCCGTCAACTGTGGCAAGGGCTGCGGGCTGCAATATTTTCCGGTACCGGTCAACGGAACAACGCTCATTCCTGGCGGAAATATGACTCCTGAACAAGTACTGGAGCTATTAGAAAAGATACGACAGGGATCGCTGACCCCCGAACAAGGGCTGGAGCGCTTGAAGCACCTGCCGTTTGAAGATCTGGGTTTCGCGCGCGTCGACCACCATCGAACGCTGCGGCGCGGATTTCCGGAAGTCATTTTTGCTCCCGGGAAAAAGCCCGAGCAAATTGCCGCCATCGTTGAAAGCCTGCTTCGGCAAAAATCCAACATCCTGGTCACGCGGTCCGATAAAGCCGCGTTCAGACTTGTGCGCCGCCTGACGGCCAAGGCCCGGTTTCACGAATTGGCGCAGGCGATCACGATTGTTTATGACGACAAAGTATATGGCGAGGGGACGATATACGTCGTTTGCGCCGGCACTTCGGATATACCGGTTGCTGAGGAAGCGGCCCTGACCGCGCGTCTCATGGGAAATAGGGTTGAGACCACCTATGATGTGGGCGTCGCGGGGATCCATCGCCTGTTGAGCATCCGCGAATCTCTGGCGCGGGCCAGCGTCGTCATCGCCGTCGCTGGCATGGAGGGAGCGCTGGCGAGCGTGGTCGGAGGGTTATTGAGTGTTCCCGTTATCGCGGTTCCGACCAGCATTGGATACGGCAGCTCCTTCGGCGGCCTGTCGTCGCTCCTCACAATGCTCAACAGCTGCGCTTCCAATGTAGTGGTGGTCAATATTGATAATGGGTTCGGCGCGGGGTACGTCGCCAGCCTCATAAACCGCAAGCGCAAAAATGCGTAACCGCCGGGGATGATTTTGCAGCGGGGATGATGATCACTGGGGGAGCATTTTAGGCGGAGAAAGAGCTTGTTTCCAAACCGCGTCCACGCGAAAATTGCCGCGCCGTACCTCCTCTCTATTCCGCTCTCTTTTCAAGCGCATTATTTTTTCAGTTTGGGGTTGAGTCCGGAACTCAAGTGGTTTATCTATTTCAAAAATAACAGCGGCTGTAATTATGGCTTTTTATTCTGACAGCGTCTTGGATGAAGTTCGGGTTGCCGTTAACATCGTGTCGCTCGTTTCGGAATATGTCGCGCTTAAAAAGCGCGGGCGGAACTACGTGGCGCGATGTCCCTTCCATATGGAGAAAACCCCGTCCTTCAACGTGAATGAAGAGAAGCAAATCTTCATGTGCTTCGGTTGCGGCCTCGGAGGAGATGTTTTCAAGTTCATCATGCACATAGAGCATTTAGCCTTTCCCGAAGCGGTGAGATTCATTGCGGAACGGCGGGGGATTAAGCTGCCGGAAAACGCTTCGCCCGACCCGGTGGCTTCCGGATCTGGCATGGATGTCCTGCGCCGGGCCATGGCCGAGGCGGTCGCGATCCATCACCGCTGGCTGCTGGATTCCCAGGAAGGCAAACCCGCTCTGGCCTACCTCCGGGATCGAGGGGTCACGGCTGAGACCATCGCGCGATTCCAGCTCGGCTATTCACCCGCCTCGGGCGACGCGCTGATTCAGTTTTTGAAGAACAAAGGATTCACGTCCCAAGTCATGGACGAATGCGGCCTCGCCAAACGTTCGGAAGACGGGAGCTGCTTCTACGATAACTTCCGCGGGCGAATCATGTTTCCCATAACGGATGTGCAGGGAAGACCAGTGGCGTTTGGGGGGCGGGCGCTGGGGGATCGGCAGCCGAAGTATTTGAACTCGCCGGAGACCAGGCTCTATAATAAAAGCCGCAGCTTATACGGCCTGAGCTTCTCTAAAGAAGCAATTAAAGCCCAGGAACAAGCCATTCTGGTTGAGGGCTATATGGATTTTGTTGTGCCTTTCCAACACGGAGTGCAAAACCTGGTTGCTTCGTTGGGAACGAGTTTGACCGCGCAACAGGTGCAGCTTTTGGGCCGTTACACGCGCGAGGTTGCCGTCAGCTATGACCCGGATTCTGCGGGCCGCGCGGCGACGCAAAGATCGCTGGATCTGTTTTTGGAAGGGGATTTCCGCGTTAAGGTACTGCAGCTTCCGGCGGGCCAGGACCCGGATGTGTTCGTGCGAAGTGCAGGGCCTGAGGAATATCGGAGGCGGGCCCAGGAATCCATTTCTTACCTGGAATTCATTCTTGAATCGGCAATCCGGAACGAAGGCACACTGGACGACCCCAAGAAAAAAGTGCGCGTCATGAATTCCGTCCTGCCCTACCTGGCCAAACTGCCCAGCGCCGTCGAGCGGTCGGACTATGTTTTTCGGTTCGCCCGCAGGCTGGGCATTGAGGATCAGCAACTGCTTGCGGAAACCAAGCGCGCGGCTCAGCAAAAAAAGACCCAGCTTCCCGAATCGTTCGCCGCTTCCCCCTCGTCGATAAAGTTTGCGGAAAAAAGGCTTCTCCAATTGCTCCTCAGCCACGTTGAACTGCAGCGGCAGATCCTTCCGCTTTGTTCGCTGCAGGATTTTGAGGGCTTGGCGGCGGAGAAAATATTTTCCATACTACTGGATGCATTTGGCAAAAACCGGCCGGCGACTTACGGGGATTTGCATCGGTGTTTCGCCGGCGGGCAGGAACAGGCTCTGCTCGCGCAGCTTGAAATCGAAGAGGTGCCCGAAATCCCTTCCAGAGATACAATGGAGAGCTTGTTGAACGCTTTGCGCATCATGAGGTTGGCTTCATATAAGCAGAGAATTTTGACGGAAATCGCTGAAGCGGCCGAGCGCAAAGACGATGAGAGGTTGAACCATCTTATCGAGCGGCGGATTCAGGTGGACCGGGAATTGGTCAGCCTATCCAGGAAATAGCAGGGGAAAGGAGACAGCGGTTTTGTCTATCGAAGAAAAATACGACGAAGTAAAAGAGCTGATACTTATGGGAAAGGAACGCGGTTACCTTTTGTACGACGAGGTCAACGACCTTTTGCCCGAAGGCATCTGCTCCTCCGATGAACTGGACAGTATTTTTTCCCTTTTCGGCTCCGCGGGAATTGAAGTCATCGATACGGAACAGAAATTCCAGGAAGACGGTAAAAGGGACGATAAGAGAGATGAAGGCACCGGCGAGGAAGGAGAATTCGATTTTGGCGCGCTGAATCTCGACAAGACCAATGATCCCGTCCGCTTGTATCTTCGGGAAATGGGAACCGTCCCGCTTCTCACCCGGGAAGGTGAGGTCGAAATCGCCAAGCGCGTCGAACATGGCCATAAAGTCATTTTAAAAGCGCTATCCCGATCACCTTTGGTTGTCCGCCAGATCCTAAACATGGGTGATCAACTCAAGAAAAAACAGGTATTGATTCGGGATGTTGTCGCCTTGAATGATGATGAAATTACCGATGAGCGCCTCGAGGAAAAGGCACAATCCGTCCTGGAAGACATCGAAATCATCCGCAAGCATGAACGGGCGGCCCATAGAATGCGGTTGAAGCTGAGCCGTTGCCGCAAAGGGTCCCGTCAGTATAAAAAACACCTCTCGATGCTGGCGCGCTACCGCATCCCCATCGCCTGGAAGGTCCGCGCCTTGGAGCTCAACAACCAGCAGCATGAAAGGCTAATCGGAATCATCAAAGGGACGGTGGATAAGATCATAGTTTACGAGCGCGAGCTGCATAAACTCAACAAAAGCCTGGAAACCCCACGCCGGCTCGAAGACTCCAAGGTCATCAAAAAAAGAATCAAGCAGATCGAAGCCGAAATTCGGGAGATGGAAGCCAATGCCTTCGCGAGCGTCTCCGATCTGAAGCGCACCCTCGCAGCCATTCGATCGGGAGAACTGGAAGCGGACATCGCCAAAAAGGAACTGGTTGAGGCGAACCTGCGTCTGGTCGTTTCGATCGCCAAAAAATACACCAACCGAGGACTGCAGTTTTTGGACCTGATCCAGGAAGGCAATATCGGATTGATGAAGGCAGTCGACAAATTTGAATACCAGCGCGGCTATAAGTTCTCCACTTACGCCACCTGGTGGATCCGGCAAGCCATCACGCGGGCTATTGCCGACCAGGCACGGACCATCCGCATCCCGGTCCACATGATTGAAACGATCAATAAACTGATCCGCACGTCGCGCAGCCTGGTCCAGGAATACGGGCGCGAGCCCACCAGCGAAGAAATTGCGAAAAAAATGGATTTT
>JBBISO010000001.1:39062-43659 GCA_037441325.1 Acidobacteriota bacterium
CCGGTCAGCAAGGTCCGAAAAATCCTGAAAATCGCCCAGGAGCCGATCAGCCTCGAAACGCCCATCGGGGAAGAGGAAGACAGCCATCTGGGAGATTTCATCGAGGACCGCGGCGTGATTTCTCCCGCGGAAGCGGTCATCAACATAAATCTCAAAGAGCAGACGGAGTCCGTGCTCAAGACCTTGACTCCCCGCGAGGAGCAGGTCATCAAGATGCGTTTCGGCCTGGGGGACGGCAGCGAGCATACGCTGGAGGAAGTCGGCCAGCGGTTTTCGGTGACGCGCGAAAGAATCCGCCAGATTGAAGCGAAGGCCCTCCGCAAGTTGCGGCATCCCTCGCGCAGCCGGATGTTGATGGCCTTTCTGGAAGGCAGCGCGGCGCACGACTGACGGTCCGGCAAGCATCGCACACGCCCGTTAATCTTAATTGGTGCTCATACCTGTGCCCGGATGACTCCGGCGAGCCATCCCCAAAATATGAAATCAAAGTTCCTGTGAATTCAACCAACGGATGCTGTCGTGGCTTATCGCCTAGAAATCGGACTCAAACGCGGAATTAAGGACGCGCGCGGCCGCGCCACGGTGAACAAGGCGCGGCATTTTCTGGGCGTCCCGGTGAACGCCTGCCGGACGCGGGATGTCTACAAAGTGGATGTTTCGCTCTCACCCGAAGAGCTGCGGCAGGTTCGGAGGAGCTTTGCCGATCCCATAACCTCGCGTTCAGCCTTGGGCCGGCTGGCGCCTCCGCCTTTCGATTGGATGGTTGAGGTTGGATTTAAACCCGGAGTGACCGACAACGTAGGCACCACTGCGCGGACAGTTGTGCAGGACTTACTCGGCCGCCCGCTGGCCTTGTCGGAGTCTGTTTACACCTCCGTCCAGTATTTCTTCCGCGGCGCCGGCCTCTCCCGCTCCGACAGCGAACGAATTGCCCGCGATCTGCTGGCCAATCCTTTGATCCATACCGTACGGATGTTTTCCTCGGCCGAATGGGCATCGGCGCCCGTGGATGGGGAAGTTCCCGCCGTGCGCGAGAAAACCGACATCCGGGTCGGGACCTATGATCTGAGCGGGCCGGATTCGGAACTGCAACGTATCAGCCGCGAAGGGATCCTTTCCCTAAGCCTGGAAGAAATGCGCGCCATTCGAGACCACTTTGCCGACGAAACGGTGAAACGCACGCGCACTTCGCTCGGCTTGCCGGAGCAGGCGACCGATGTGGAGGTGGAGTGCGTCGCGCAGACCTGGTCGGAACACTGCAAGCACAAGATCTTTGCCGCGCGCGTGCACTATGTCGATGAGTCCGGAAATGAAAAGTGGATCGATTCGCTGTTTAAAACCTTCATCCGCGGCGCCACGGAGAAAATAGCGCCGGAGATCGACTGGTTGGTTTCCGTTTTCACCGACAACGCGGGAATTATCCGCTTCAACGGCCGATATGATATTGCTTATAAGGTTGAAACTCACAACTCCCCGTCGGCCTTGGATCCATACGGCGGCGCCATTACGGGAATCGTGGGAGTCAATCGCGATCCCATGGGCACCGGCATGGGCTGCGAAATGGTCTGCAACGTATGGGGATATTGCTTAGGCTCGCCCTTTTATTCCGGCGAGCTGCCCGAGGGCTTGATGCACCCGCGCCGCATCCGCGACGGCGTCCATCAGGGCGTCATTGACGGGGGTAACAACAGCGGCATTCCGTGGGCGCGCGGCTTCGAGCGCTTTGACGAAAGGTATAGCGGGAAACCCCTCGTGTATTGCGGAACGGTCGGGCGCATCCCGCGGCTGCTGCAGGGCCGCCCTTCCGGACGGAAAGAGATTTTTCCGGGAGATGTCATCGTGATGTGCGGCGGCCGCATCGGGAAGGACGGCATCCACGGGGCCACTTTTTCCTCCGAAGAGCTGCGCAAGGAATCGCCGGCTCAAGCCGTGCAGATCGGCGACCCCATCACCCAGCGCAATATGTATGAGTTTCTGATGGAAGCGCGCGACCTCGGCCTGTACCGCGCAATCACTGACAATGGGGCGGGGGGATTGAGCTCCTCAGTCGGGGAAATGAGCCGGCTGAGCGGAGGAGCGGATGTCGATCTGGCAAAAGCGCCGCTCAAATACGAAGGCTTGCAGCCGTGGGAAATTTTCCTCTCGGAAGCGCAGGAACGCATGTCCCTTGCTGTTCCGCCGGATAAACTGGAGGTCCTGCTTGCTTTGGCGGCGCGCCGCGAAGTCGACGCCACCGCACTCGGCACTTTTACGGACAGCGGTTCGCTGATCGTGCGCTACGGCTCACTCGTCGTGGCTTGCCTTGATTTGCGGTTCCTGCACGAGGGCGTTCCGCGCATGAATCTGGAGGCCCGCTGGCAGCCGCCGCAGGTTGCTTCTCCCCGAAAGCCGCGCCGGGGGGCGCGCAATCGCAGTCTGATCAAGCTCCTCGGCGCCTTGAACCTCTGTTCCAAGGAATTCAAATCGCGGCAATACGACGGGGAGGTCAAGGGGCTGAGCGTGGTCAAGCCCTTTGTCGGCGTTTATAGCGACGTCCCGAGCGACGCCACCATCATGCGGGTTGAACATGGGAGCCGCGAGGGAATTATCCTGGCCGAAGGAATCAACCCGTTCTATTCCGATCTCGACACTTATCACATGATGGCGAGCGTAATCGACGAGGCCGTGCGCCGCGTCATCAGTGCCGGAGGCCGGTTGGGAAGGATCGCCGGTTTGGACAATTTCTGCTGGCCCGATCCGGTGTGGTCGGAGAAGACGCCGGACGGCCTTTACAAAATGGCCCAGCTCGTCCGCGCGAACAGGGCTTTGTACGACGTGACAACGTCGTACAAAGTGCCGCCGATTTCAGGTAAAGACAGCATGAAGAACGATTCGGTGCGCGGCGGCCGCAAGATTTCTATCCCGCCTACAGTGCTCTTTTCAGCCATCGGGATTATGGAAGACGTCGGGCGCGCCGTGACGATGCATTTCAAGAGCCCCGGCGATTCCATTTTGGTTATAGGTGATACGAAAAACGAGCTGGGTGCTTCGGAATATTTCCGGATGCTGGCGCGCGAACAGGGAACTCCGGGGAACTATGGCGGCGATGTTCCCAAGGTCGATGTGCAACGGGCTCGCGCGATCTATCAGGCGATGAGCGAAGCCAACGCGCGGGAGCTTCTGCGATCGTCGCACACGCCGACGCTGGGTGGATTGGCGGTGGCCTTTGCGCTCGCGGCGGTGGGCGGCGATTTGGGCGCCGAGATCGATTTAAGCCGGCTGGCCGGTGAGGAACTGGATGACGATGCAAGACTGTTTTCGGAATCCAATAGCCGCTTTGTGGTCAGTTGCGCGCCCGAGTGCGAAGCGGAACTGCTGGCGCTTTTCCGTGATCTGCCGTGCCTCCGGGTCGGCACGGTTCTGGCGGAGCAGCGCGTGCGAATCGCCGGCGCCGGAGGCCGCTGCATCGTGGATATCGCCGTCGACGCGCTGCGGCGCGCATTCAAGGAAACGCTGTATGGCATCTAAGATCCCCGTGCTCATCATTACGGGATACGGCCTTAACTGCGAAGCCGAATCAAAGTACGCCTGGGAGCTGGCGGGGGCGCAGCCGGCGCTGATGCATCTCAGCGATCTCCTCGCGCAGCCGCAACGGCTGCATGATTTCGCGGCTTTGATGTTTATCGGCGGATTCTCATACGGCGATCATATGACGTCCGGCCATGTGTTTGCGCTGCGGCTTAAACACCATTTGTGCGGGCCGCTGGAGCAATTTATCCGGCAGGACAAACTGGTCATGGGCGTGTGCAATGGACTCCAGATCATGGTCAAGCTGGGGCTTCTGCCCGGATTGGACGGCGATTATTTTACGCAGAAGCTTTCTTTGATGCAGAACGACTGCGGAACTTTCCAGAATTTCTGGGTGCGCCTGCGCTTTGAGCCTGATTCTCCCTGCGTGTTCACGCGCGGCTTGGCGTTCATGCCTCTTCCCATACGCCACGGCGAGGGGAAGGTTTTCACTCAAAACAAGGGTTTGCTGCGAAAGCTCGAAGCGTCTGGATGCGTGCCTTGCCGCTATGTCGATCCTGCAACGGGAGAAGCGACGCAGAAATTTCCCCACAATCCCAACGGTTCTCTGAATGCGATTGCCGGATTGTGCGATCCCTCAGGCCGCGTTTTTGGCCTGATGCCGCACCCGGAGGCTTACCTGTATTCGGAAAATCATCCGCAGTGGGAACTGCAGAGGCAGAACGAGACATTGCCGGAGTATGGTTTGGGTCTTGCGCTTTTCCGCAACGCCGTGGAGCACTTGAAACAAGCCTGACTCTTTGCGCGTTCGGGTGCCCAATCTCCGCTTGCATGATGTGCCGCCGCAGCAAAAACCTTGAGAAATGCGCCAAGCATTCATTCTTTACGAAAGAATGCGGGCATGCTACCCTGACGCATATCGCGGGGGCCCATAGCTCAGTTGGTCAGAGCAGCTGACTCATAATCAGCGGGTCGCAGGTTCGAGTCCTGCTGGGCCCACTTGAAAACAAAGCACTTATAGAAATAGTGAAAATCCTATAGTGGCGGCATTAAATAACTTGACATAGTGAACGAATTTTGTTTGGTTTCC
>JBBISO010000002.1:0-256 GCA_037441325.1 Acidobacteriota bacterium
GACTTGGCCACCTGCTTTGGGGTCGTGATGCCGGCATCGGCAACGATGCTCCGCCGGGCGGCCTTTGGGTAATAGAAGTTAATAACTGCCCGGGAAAAGTCCGCGCAATTCCGGAAGAGAAGATTGAAGCGGCTCTTGTTGGGGGCTGAGTTTAGATAGTGGATAAGCGCGTCGTCGGCGGATTCGCTGGTCTCAATCACGAAGCCGTAAATTTTGCGGTCGTAGGCGGCACCGATAAGCTGTACCCAATTTCCTT
>JBBISO010000002.1:266-31142 GCA_037441325.1 Acidobacteriota bacterium
CGGCATCCGGGCATTGGGCGCATCGGGCATAATCTCCCGCAGGTGATTACGTCTATATTGGTCTCGAATCAAGGCAACGCCCGCCGAATCGATAGACACAGGAACTTGATCCGGCCGTTCGACTGAATACAAATAGGGTATCAAGGGAATGGCGATCCAGTCATAGCCGCCAATCCGGTTATAGCGGCTGATAACCGCTCCGGTCTCCCCGGCTTGGCAGCGCCTCAAGGCGGTTGGTGAATCCGCGCATACTCGCGACAGATAAACGGCGGCGTGCCCGGTCGGGTTAAAAGTCCCAAAAGCTCCGTAGGGTTGCTGCAATAGGAGGGCGACGTCGGCGCGCAGCTGAGCCGCGGTTAGAAGAAGCAGCGGCAAAAGCAACCACGATTTATTCCGCACAATGGCGATGCCTCTCAAACTCAATGCAATTTCCTCAAGCCGGTGGTTCCGAATATAACCGGCACTTGAGAGAAAACGCAACCATTAAGACGCCCGTTTCTCGAGCCCGCTTGCGGCGGGCCGAGCTCTGTCCGGTCAGTTTGCCCCGGCGGGTTTGCTTTCCATCAGTTTTGCCATGGAGTCTTTAACCGCTTCCGCCCAGATTTCATATCCCTTTGTCGATGGATGCAGCCCATCGCTCATTACGTCTTTGGGAATATTCCCTTCAGCGTCGAGGAACTTTGCCCCGATATCCAGGTAATGAATGCGGTCCCCATCATGCAGCCTGGCAATGATTTGGTTGATTTCGGATATGGTTTGGCGGACCGGATCGTTTGCCCGGCCGCGGGGGAAGACTCCCAGGAGAAGGATTTTTGCTTTTGGAAAATCTTTTTGCATCTGCAATACCACCGCCCCGATTCCTTCGGCAATCTCGGCGGCGGTATTGCGATCGGTGTTATTGGTGCCGATCATCAGCATAACGGCCTTGGGGCTGAAACCTTGGCCTTCTCCGTGCCGGAGCCGGTACAGGACACCCTGGGTCGTGTCTCCCGCGATTCCGAAGTTTGCGACCTTCAAGTGGCCGAAGTATTTGTCGAATACCGGCTTGCCTGCGAAGCTCCCTTCCGTGTTCCGCCAGAAGTCGGTAATTGAGTCCCCCATGAAAAGGACGTCGATGTCGCCCTTTCGGGCTGCTTCAAGATTGGCCTGATGTTTGCTTTGAAAAAATGGAAGAAGGTTTGGGATAGTTGCCGAATTCGAAGGCGGAACCCTGACGGCGATCAGGCCGGGATATTTCAGGTTAAGCGCTTTGACCTCGGGGTCCGCGGTTTCAAGGAACTTCGCAAGACTGCGCCCGGCAAGTTGCACCTCTTCGGCCGTGGGTCTTGCAATGGCGACGGCGGCGGGGACGGGAGCGGGTTCAGCCGGCTGCCGCTGGCCGAAGGCATGGATTGCCGCAAGGTTTACGGAGAGAAGAATTCCAAGGCTGCGGGACAGCAGGGAAAATTGTGATGGAAATAAGCGTTTCACTCTATACCTCCGGGGAAATTCTTAAAAGCCTCAAGCCCTTGATTATTAGCCCGCATTCTCACAAGGCCGCGCCACGAATCAGACATATGCGGACGAGGCGCAGCGATGGAAATATGGGTCAACTTCAAAGCTGTCTTACAACCCACATATTCCAAGCGGAAACAACCGCTGTCAACATGGAATTCTCGGGATAAAGGGGCAATCTCGGAGCCGGCGTGATTATATTTTGCGCATTGCGCCTTTGTTGTTGATAACGAGAAGAAATTGGGTAAGGCTAAAGGAAACGCGGCCGGCGTTTTTCCGGCCGGGATTGGCAACCGCCTGCAAAAGCGGAGGGCATATCGATGAGGAAATCTGCATGGATAGCGACAATAACGGCTGCGGTTTTCATGAGTGTCGGCTCGCCGGCCGTTTTGGCGCCGGCGGCGCCCGAAGTTTCTTTGACCGTGATGAATCCCCGCGGGGAAATCGCGCCCCCGCCGCTTCTGGCGATCCGGGCGCGAATCTCCGATCTGTCCGGAAAGAAGATCGGAATATATTGGAACGGGAAAGCAGGGGGCAATCATTTTTGGAATGTAATTGAACAGCTTATGAAAGAAAAGCTCCCCAAGACGGCCGTCTTGCGTTATGACGGCGCTTACGAAGTCAGCGAAACGGAGGCCCTCAAAATCGCGTCGGAAGTGGACGCCTTCTTATATGGCGTGGGAGACTGAGGATCCTGCACTTATGTCGGCGTGTCCGGCTACACCAGGATCGAAAAGCTGGGGAAACCCGGCGTGTTGGTCTGCACCGACAACTTTTACCTCGACGCGCTATCGGCGGCCGAGGACTTCGGAATGCCGAAGGCGCGGCTGATCACTCTTCCTGCCGCTGATTTTTACCGGCTCAGAACGAGCGAAAAAGCAATCAGGCCGGTGGCGGAAGCCGCCGTCGACAAACTCATTGATGGCTTGAGACGCCCGCTGAGTCCGGAAGAGGCAAGCGTCACCGCAAAGAAGGAAGCCCTTGAGCCGGTCGCGGTCTCGGCAGACAGTTACGCTCACGCAGTAAGAAAATTCAACGAGGTGTTCCTTGCGAATCGCTGGAGTGATGGGTTGCCCCTGGTCCCGCCGACCAAAGAAGCGGTTCAGGAGATGCTAAAAGGGACAAGCCGCTCTCCCAGCGAAGTGATAGGAACCGTCGCTCCCAAGAATGGAATCGTCACCATAGAGAAAATCGCGATCAACGCGGTCATGGCGGGGGCCCGGCCGGAATACCTGCCGGTCATTATCGCGGCCATGGAAGGGTTTACGGATCCGGCCTATGACGATCTGCACATTTTGACTTCGAGCGGTTCCTTCAATTTGGCGATCATGGTGAGCGGGCCGATCGCGAAGGAAATCAACGTGAATTCGGGGATCGGCATGCTGGGTTACGGCTGGCAGGCCAACAGCACCATCGGGCGCGCAGTGAGACTGATCACGATCAACGCGGGCCGCTTGTGGCCTGCGGAAACCGATATGGCGCTTATTGGCCGGCCTTCCTCGCAATTCTATGTTTTTGCGGAAAATCATGATCTCAGCCCCTGGGACCCTTTCCACGTGAGTCAGGGATTCAAACCGGAAGACAGTTGCGTGACCATATCCAGCGTAATGAGCTCTCCCGGCAATAATTTTGGGGGAGGAGCGGTTGAGCCGTGGACCCCGCAGCAGATCCTGGACAATATCACGAGGACTTTGCTGAGCAGCCGGCCGGCGATGCCCGGCTGGAAGCGTGGAGGGCCGAATCCCGGCCCCATGAAACACATTTTGATTTTCCAGCCGGAACTCGCAATCGAGCTGGATCGGCTTGGACACAAGCGGCCGAGCCTGCAGAAGCTTCTTTACGAACGCGCGACCATACCGTATGAGCAGCTTACGCCCGCCGAGGTCGCGTCCGTCAAGCGGAGAATCGAGTCGGGGGAAATTTCCCCGGACCGCGTGCCCGTGTTCAGGGAAGCTCTCAAGCCCGGAGGGAAGCTGCCGATTTTGGACGGGCCGGAAGACATTCGCATTGCTGTGGCCGGCGGCATCCCGGGGTATACGTTCGGCATGATGTATTACCGGGAAGGATTATACGCGCCGACCTCGGACCAGACCAGAAAGATCCGCGGCGCCACCCTCACCAAAGCCGGAAGGGGAAACTGACGAACCATGAGCGAGACAGCAGCGCAAGCGCAGGCCGGCGCAAATGGTTCGAAATCGACAAGGGAGATTGTGGGAATTCTGAGCGCGATCGCCGCCGGCGGCATGGTCCTGCTCCTCCCAACGCCGGATGGGCTCTCGGCCACAGGCCACCGCCTGGCAGCCCTTTTTGTGGCGACCCTCATCCTCTGGTCCACGGAAGCCCTACCCATCGCAGTCACTTCCATCATGATCCTGGCGTTTCAGCCGATCCTCGGCATCAAGGCCATCGGGCCGGCGATCGCAAGTTTCATGAGCCCCATATTTTTCTTTGTGCTCCTGATGTTTATTGTTGCCCTGGCATGGGTCAAGACGGGACTGGCCCGAAGATTCGGGCTGTGGATGATATCCAAGGGAGGCACTGACACAAAGCGCGTGGTTGTGGCCTTCATGGCCGGCTCTGCCCTGATCTCAATGATCGTCTCGGATGTGCCCTGCACCGCGATCTTCATGGCCCTGGCGCTGAGCATATTCAACAAGCTGAAACTGCAGCCCGGACGGTCAAATTTCGGCAGGGTTTTGATGCTGGGCATTCCCATTGCCGCTCTGATAGGGGGCATTGGCACGCCTGCCGGCAGCTCGATCAATTTGCTCGGGCTCCAGATGATCGAGGAAAACGGAGGCGCGCGCATCCCATTCGTTCACTGGATGGCCATCGGAGTTCCGATGGCCGTTGTTCTGCTCCCCATCTCGGCCTGGGTGCTGCTGAAGATCTTTCCGCCCGAGTTCGGGTCCATCGGGGATATGAGCGGCATACTAGAAGATCGGCGCCAGATGGGGCCGGTCACGGCCGATGAGTGGAAGGTCATCGCGATCATGGGCGCAATGGTTACCTTGTGGATCTTGAGCTCGTGGTTTCCTTTGCTCAGCGTATACACGGTAGCGCTTTGCGGCGCCTCCGTCATGTTTCTGCCCGGAATAAAACTCTTTTCGTGGAAAGAAGCGGAAAGCGCCATCAGTTGGAGCACCCTGATGCTGATCGGAGGCGTGACGTGTCTGGGCACGGCCTCAAGCAGCACGGGTCTGGCGAAATGGCTTGCGGATGCCGTATTGGGCGGCGTTCCCGGCTGGAGCCTGGTGACGGGTCTTGTCGTCATCAGCGCCTTCACCGTTGTCATCCATCTAATGCTGCCTATCGCGCCCATCATCAACGCGGTCATGATTCCGCCCATCATGGCCATGGGCGCCGCCGCGGGCGCAGAGGCGACGCTGTATGCGCTGCCGGTGATCTTCACCGCTTCCTGCGCGTTCCTGCTGCCGCTGGATGCGGTGCCTCTGGTTACTTATGCGAAGGGCTATTATCGGTTCTTCGACATGTTCACCCCCGGCCTTATCATCAGTATCGTGTGGGTTTTCGTTATGGCCGCCGCCATGGTGCTGATCGGCCCCATGCTGGGGCTCCTTTAACCCGCATTTCTCACAAGGTTCTTACTGCGGCGGCGCATCCAGGCATGTGTACTGCATTTTGCTGCCCGTGGGGACGGCTCTCCAGCAGCCGTCCTGGGCGGGTCTGGAGACCCGCCCCACATGTCGCGCGCCTTGTATCCACACCCGTCTGCGACGCCTCGCGACGAAACCTTTAGAGAAATGCGGGTTAATGTCGTCAGACGCCGATGGTCTTTCTGGCGGCAATTTCGTGTTGCATCTGAAGGACGTGCGCCTCCTCGATTCGGTATCCGAAATAGAAGATCAGCGCGGCGATGGCATATCCGGCAGCCGGCGTGAGCGTCATCATGGATCGGATGCCTTCAATCACCCGCGGAGTGGGAGCCGCATTCGCCACGAATCCTATCGCCATCAGCCCCATGGTCACCGCGGCGCTTCTGATTAACACACCTGCTTTGATGGGAAGGTTCATTAAAGCCATGGTAAAGGCTCGGATGTTCTTGCCGGTCTTCCATTCTCCATAAACCACGGTGTCGGCAAACAGGGCCGTATTCATGGATGTCGCTACGGACACGAGCATGGTGGAAACGCAAAAAATCAGGGTGAATCCCCAAGGCCCGGCATCCAGAAATCCGGCGGAAGCAAATCCGGCCGCCGCCAGCGCGAAGAAGGTCCAGTAGGAATTGCGTTTGCCGAATTTGATTCCGATCAACGGAGCAACCAAGGTGCCGATTAATCGCGCGATGCTGATCGCCAATATGAATAGAGACAAGAAGGCTGGATTGCCGGCGACATAAGTAAAATAAAATATGGCGAGAGAGGTGATGATAAAAAAACTGGTGCTGCTGAATACCTGCGTGAGGATTAAAAGCATAAGCGGGGGATTCTTGAATACCAGGCCGACGATTTCCTTCAGGGGTTGGCCGGATTTGTTTTGGGAAGTGTCTGCCGCCATTTCATCGTAAGGATCTTTGCCGGCGGTGATCCAGTATATATACAAGTAGCCGAGAATCATCAGCAAAGCATAGACACCCGCGGTGATCGTGACTCCTGTTATTTTGTTGGTGAGCGCCCCGAAATACAGGATCATGGGCATCGCGCTGGCGGAAAAAATCAGGCCCGCCACGGATATGCCCTGCGCCCGGCTGGCGGACAATATGGTCCTTTCATCGGGCAGTTGGCTAAGCCGACCCAACAGCGCGCCGCTGGCGGATACTACCACGTTGAACAGGAGATGGCTCGCGATAAAGCCGAATACGACAATCACGGCCGCCGTCAGATTGCCCCCAATCTTCGTAAATTGCAGGACGAATAACGGAGCGACGGCGGGAGGCCCGATTAGAAGCCACGAGCGGTATTTCCCGCCGTATTTTAGGGTCACCTTCTGGAGGATGACGCCGCCCGCGAGAGCGCACACAATATCGACCAAGCTGGTAAAGCCGAGGATCTCTCCGGCAACGATCAGTGAAAACTGGGCATAATCCGTGAGAAATGCGGTAAAAAAAAACACCTCCATGCTGATCATCAGGTTGAAAAAAAGATCCGCGGCTCCGTAGGTGTACAACAAAGTCTTCTTCAATCTCTCGGCCCTTTTTACTCCGACAGGAATTCCGATCGCGGCTCCGACCGCTTCCTGGGAACCGGGATTGTGCGGGCTAGGGACTTCAGGCATTTTACAAAACCTTCGAAACAAATTTCTTTTATGCGTGCAATCTCAGGCGGCATTGGTCAATATACCACAAGCATAATCTCAATAGCTCCAACAAGGAGGCATATCGTTATGACTGCCAAAGACCTCAAATCTGAAATTGTGATTATCGGGGGCGGGGGCGCCGGGCTGGCGGCAGCCATTGCCGCGGCTGAAAACGGGAGCAATAGTATCCTCGTTCTGGAGAAGGCGGGCTCGGCAGCCGGCAGCACGGCCATGGCCCACGATATTTTCGGCGCGGAAAGCCCGGTTCAGAAAAGGCAGGGCGTGGATGCCCGCCGGGACGAGCTTTTTAGGATCGCCATGGAATGGGCGCACTGGACGAAAATCAATCCCAGAATCGTGCGCGCGTTTATCGACAAATCCGGCGACACCATCGGCTGGCTGGAGAAAAAGGGATTGAGTTTTGAGCTCATACAATATTTTCCCAATCAGGTGCCCCTGGTCAGGCATTCGGTGAAAGGGCACGGCAACGCGTTGATGAAAACGCTGCGCGATAATTGCCGGGAACTGGGAGTGAAAATACTCACCCGCACGCCGGGCCGGAAGTTGGTGCGCAACGAAAACGGCAAAATCAGCGGGGTCATGGCCGAATCCAAGGAAGGCGAGATCAAAATCGCGGCCGGGAGCGTCATTATTGCCACCGGAGGCTACGGCAACAACAAGGAGATGCTGAAGAAATATTGTCCGCACTACCATGACACCATTACCTACGACGGTCCCCCCAGCAACACGGGAGACGGGATTATAATGGCTGCCGAAATAGGAGCGGCAACCGCAGGCCTGGGAACGGTGAATATCCACGGGCCTTTCCTCCGGCCGAAATCGGATTCGGAAATAATGAAGATAGACGCGCCTGGCCCGGACGGGTCGCCTATACGAATCAGTTTATGGTTTCTCGCATGGGAGCCGGAGATGCTCTGGGTCAACAGATACGGCAAGCGGTTTGTCGACGAGGGTTATCAGCTTGCTTTTTTCGCCTTCGGAAACGCCGTCGCCCTGCAGCCGGACGGCATCACCTATACCCTTTTCGACCATAGGACATTGCGGATTATTGAGAACGAGGGGTTGATAAGACCGGGAGCGGCCTCACACGCGAACTGGCTCCCCGTATCCGCAGCCACTCCGCTGCCCGGGTTGGAGCGGGAAGTGAGGAAACAGGCGGATAAGGGCGAATTGAAGATTACCCACTCATGGGACGAGATTGCCGGCTGGATGGCAGCCGACCCGGATGTTTTGCAGGCCACGATAACAGAATACAACGCCTTTTGTGACGATAAGCACGACGCCCTTTTTGCCAAGGATCGGAGATATCTGCTCCCCTTGCGGACTCCTCCTTATTACGCCATCAAGGGCCACCTGGGCCTGTGCGATGCGTACGGCGGGATCAAAATAAATGAGAGAATGGAAGCGCTTGACACCAAAGACAAGCCGATTCCCGGCCTTTACGCCGCCGGTTCAACCACCGGCTGCTGGGAATCGGAAGCCTATTGTTACCGGCTTACAGGGCATCTGGTCGGATTCGCTCTCAACTCCGGCCGCATCGCGGGAGAAAATGCCGTTAGATATTTATCGAAAATAACAGGAGGATAAGCAAAGATAGCCGAAAACGGCCCTGAGCCGGCCATGCTTCCTCCAGCGCACAGCCGCCGATCGGGATAAAGCGCCAAGCCATCAAAGACCGTACATCGCCTTCCAGTTATACTGGAAGTTCTGGAAGCGCTAAATCAAGGGCAGGCTTTGTTCACAGTACCACCCTTTAGAAACGGCAGCTGTCTGAGATGCTTCAATTGACCAGTCCGCGCCAAATAATCGAAGAGTAGGCTTTGAGCAAAGGAGTTTTAAAATCGTCGCTCTCGCTATCTTCGGCAGCGGATTCTCATGCTATCCTTGTAAAACCACAACAAAGCGATTTTCTATGGATTAACAATGTCGGAGCCCGAATATCCTCACTATCTCAAGCACAGGCAACGGCTACGTGATCGTTTCCTCAAAACCGGCCTTTCAGGCTTTGCCGATTATGAGGTGGTGGAACTGCTCCTTACACTTTGTATCCCCCGTAAGGATGTAAAGGAACGTGCGAAAGCGCTGCTGGCAGCATTTGGGACACTACGCGGCATTCTCGATGCACCAATCTCCGAATTGAAGAATGTGGAGGGAATTGGAGAGGTGACACCCGTGGCGTTGCGTATCATCCGTGAAGCAGCAAATTTGTATTTACAGCAGAAAGCCGAAGGTTTGCCTTTTTTGGCTTCGCCTGAGGCTCTTGGATTTTTTTGGCGAAGCCGGCTCGGGAGTTTACCTAATGAAATCTTTGAAGTCGCCTATCTGGATTCCGCGTACCGGCTCATCCGGAATGGAATTGAAACTCTTGAGGAAGGCACCATTGATCGGGCTGCGGTTTACCCGCGGCGCGTAGTGGAGGCTGCTCTGCGCCGCGGCGCAGCTGGGCTTGTTGTCGCCCACAATCATCCTAATGGAGACGTGAGTCCATCGGAGCAAGACAAGATATTAACCAGAGCACTTGTGCTGGCTGCAACTTCTGTCCAGATTAAGATCGTTGATCACCTCATCGTTTCGGCAGATAAGGTATTTAGTTTTCGAGAAGCTGGGTTGCTGTGATGGCTATTGCCCCATAGATCTTGAAAGAATTTCCCGCCTTGAACGATGCACAGCGGGAAGTGGTAGCTCATCTGGATGGCCCGATGCTTGTAATTGCCGGTCCCGGTTCGGGCAAAACGTTCAGTCTCGTGTTGCGCGCTGTTAACCTGTTCCTCCTGGGCCGCTGCAAGCCTGCAGAGCTCATCCTTTGCACCTTTACCGAAAAGGCGGCATACGAGCTCCGCGATCGCATCACCGCCATGGCCCGTATGGTGCACTATCGAGAAGACCTTTCAGATCTGCGAGTGGGAACAATGCATGGCATCTGCAATCGCATCATCGCTCAGCACCGGCATCGCACGGCGCTCGGCAGCGGTTATGAAACGTTGGATGATCTCGGCCAGCTGCTTTTTATCTTTGATCATTTCGATGAGGTTTGCGGTCAGGATTCCGGGTTGCCCTACCTGGGCAGATGGCAAACCAAGTGGGGCGCAATTGAGGGATTGCGCGACTACTTCAACAAGATCACGGAAGAATTGGTTGATCCCGAGAGACTCGCGAACGACACTGATCCCTTCCTGCAGCAACTGGGACCCGCTTACATCAACTACCGCAATACGTTACTCCGAAACAATCGCGTAGACTTCGCCCATCAGCAAAGCATCGTCCACGACCTTCTGCTCGACACGCATTTCCTGAGCACAATCGCTAACAACCGGATTCGACAGGATGCGCTTGCACTACGTCGCCTTTTCGCGCGCAGCAAAAATCCTCGCCCTTACCAGCGACGACAACCCCCGCGACCATTTCGCCCGCATCTGGCAAGGACTTCCCCAATGGCCCTATGTCCAGAAGGATTTGCTTGCTGCGCAGAAATTCGAGATCAAGGAGCGGATTCCCATCAAGCGGCGCTATAGCTTCACCGGTGATCTCAAGCTGTACGAGACCTGCCCGCGTCAATATGAGTTCTTCCGCGAATACGACTTCACGCCCTCCCGGTCGGCGGTCATCTTTTTCGGTTTGCTTGTTCACCAGACGATCGAGGAAATCCACCGGCATGTTATGGATGGCAAGCTCGAATCACTCGATGAAGCCGGTATTCGCGAGCTTTTTAACCGCACGTTCCATTTTCTATCTTTGGCAGACGTCCGGCCTATCGGCCCGGCCGCCAGGGAATCAGCCTTTAAACAGGTAATGAATTATTTCAGCCAAAACCGGGCCGAGATGCAGCGTGTCATCCAGACTGAGGTGGATGTGTCGCTTGAAAAGGGTAGCTATATCCTTCAT
This sequence comes from Acidobacteriota bacterium, assembly GCA_037441325.1. Classification (GTDB taxonomy): domain Bacteria; phylum Acidobacteriota; class UBA6911; order UBA6911; family UBA6911; genus UBA6911. The sequence goes on from JBBISO010000002.1 coordinate 10,920, forward strand.
GGCAAGGTAGATCTGCTCATGGGCAGGGACGGCAAGCTGGAGATTCTCGATTTTAAGACCTCTGAGAAACCCTCAGCTTCACCTGAATTGCTTGCAGCTTACGAAGGGCAGCTTTGCACATGCGCCCACATCCTCGAAAATCGCTATGGGAAGCGGCCTGAACGCTTATTGCTATACTGGACGGCCTAGCCTCGCAAGGAGGACGCCCTCATGGAATTCCCATACCGGCCGGAACTCGTAAAACAAGCCGGGGATAAATTCGATGCCGTCGTGGCAAAGATCCAAGCACGGGATTTTGCTATAGTGAAAAAGCCGGAGCGGAAAATCTGCAAGGAATGCGATTTGAGGAGCTTATGCCACATGGAAGGAATCGTTCCATCAGCGGAGATTTCCGCGTGATTTTCGGGGAGCAGCGAATCGCCGTCGCAATTGGATTGACGCAACCCGCGTGCGCGTGTGCGCTGCATCAAGGCAGGAAAAGGATGTAGCTTTGCAAACGGCATACTCGGAAGCGCTATGCTTCCGAGCTCTTTCCGGGTGCACTGCCGAGCCGGAAACGGGAGTGACTGGACCATGCCGAAAAAGGAAGATCTTATTATCACGGACTAGCTGGAAAACCTGATCTACGAGGTGCGCGGGCAAAAGATCATGCTCGATGCCGATCCGGCTGCCGTCTATGGCGTAACGACCAAACGGCTAAATGAAGCGGTAAAACGCAACTCGCAACGCTTTCCGGCAGACTTTGTGTTTCGGCTTACCCCACGGGAATTTGCGGCTTTGAGGTCGCAATTTGCGACCTCAAACCGGCCGCAGATTGTGGCCGGTCCGGAAAGAAGCAAGGGCAATTATCGCGTTCGCAGGTACGCAAGAGGGTGAATCATGGCAAAGATTGAGATTACCAAGACCGAGCTGATTTGGCCGGGCAAATATAACGAGGATGGATCGCGCAAAGAAGTGCCCCGCGTCAAGCTGCCCTTCCAAGTCATCGAAACCATCAACGAAAGCCGTGCAACCCGCGAAGCAAAAAAATCGGCTCAACCAACCCTGTTCGACGTCTGGGAAGGCAAGGAAGGCGACACCTTCGAGGAGGGCTGGAAAAACAAGCTCATCTGGGGCGACAACCTGCTGGTCATGTGCTCGCTGCTGGAAAAGTTCGCCGGCAAAATTGACCTCATATACATCGACCCGCCGTTTGCAACAGGAGCAGACTTTTTGTTTACCGCGGAGATCGGAGAACAAGAAATAGAAGCGGCCAAGGAACAGTCAATAATCGAGGAAAAGGTTTACCGCGACACTTGGGGCCAGGGTTTGGTGTCTTATTTAGCTATGATGTGCGATCGTCTTGTCCTAATCCGCGATCTGTTGGCCGAAACCGGCTGTGCATACATTCACGTGGATAATAGGATGGTGCATCCGCTGAAGTTCGTGATGGACGAGGTGTTTGGCAACGAATCATTTCTAAACCATGTGATCTGGAGCTATCGTCGCTGGCCTTCGGTAGCCAGCAACTATCAGACGATGCATGATGACATCCTTTTTTACGTTAAGAATCCGAAGTCGAAGCGAGTATTCAATATCGACTATGAGCCTCCGTCTGAGAGTTACATCAAGCGGTTCAAAGGCAAGACGCAGGTTCTGGACCCAGATACAAAAACGCGCAAACTTGTGGTTGAGGAACCAACCAAGGGTCTTCCGATTCGCGATGTGTGGGACATCTCCATCGTGGCCGGTTTTAAGTCCGAGCGCACTGGGTTTCCCACCCAAAAGCCCGAGGCCTTACTAGAGAGGGTCGTTAAAACATCCTCGAATGATGGGGACTTGGTTGCTGATTTTTTCTGTGGCTCTGGCACTAGCCTAGCGGTAGCAGAGAGGCTTGGTCGCCGATGGATAGGCTGCGATCTGTCGCGGTGGGCGATTCACGTCACCCGCAAGCGCCTACTGGAAATCGAACGCTGTAAGCCGTTCGAAGTGCTTAATCTCGGCAAATATGAGCGTAAGTACTGGCAAGGGATTACGTTCAGCGGCAAGGAGTGAAACTACTGCTGTTGAATATCCCGCGGGAAGTAATGGAACAGCAGGCCGTGGACAAGGGCGATATCAAGTTTTTTGAGGTGGCCCACCTGGAAGTGAAAATTAACAAGGAGAAAGGGCGCAAGGTCGCGGTGGAATTGAAGGATTTCGCTTTTCCGTATGCCGACCTGATTCCCGAGGAAGTACGCAGCAAAATCAAAAAGTGGTCCGACTACATCGATTACCGGGCGGTGGATTGGGATTTTCAAAACGACACGTTCATGAACGGCTGGGTCGCTTACCGGACACGCAAGGAGCGCAAACTGGCATTGGAGTCCGACCAATACGTTTACCAAAAACCAGGCACATACACGATTATGGTCAAGGTGATTGACATTTTCGGCAACGATACCTCGCAGGCATTCGAAGTGGCAATGGGATGATTTCGGCTTGGAGACAGGAATGACGATCAGGATCGATCACCATACGTTGGAGCGCGCCGCCGAGCGGGGAACTGATCCCGGGGAAATCAGGGATGTAATTGAGACCGGTATCCCGATCCCCGCGCGGGGAAACAGATTGGGCAAGGTCAAGGTTTATGCATTTGGCCGAGAAGGAAGCGCTGGTTATTCACACCGACAAGGAAGGCGATGTGACCAAGGCGGATTTGGAGGAAGCACGCAAGGTTGCGCGCGACATTGACCTGCCGGCAAGCAAGGTAAATGCGATAGTGAGCGTCCTGATGCTGCGTGAGGGCTGGGACGTACGCAATGTCACCGTCGTGCTGGGTTTGCGTCCCTTCACCTCAAAGGCTCGAATTCTCCCGGAGCAAGGCGTCGGACGAGGCCTGCGCCTGATGCAGAGCATCAGCCCCGACCGGACTCAGACGCTTGAGGTTATGGGCACGCAGGCATTTGAGGATTTTGTGCGACAACTTGAAACTGAAGGCGTCGGCATCAAAACAACGAATATACCGCCCGCGCCTCCGGTGAAAATCGAGCCGGTGGCTGAGAACGCCAAATATGATATTGCCATCCCGATTACCAGGCCCGTCTATACCCATAATTACAGGAAGCTGTCGGAAATCCGTCCAGCTGACCTTGACGCAGTCTATGACCAGGCCGAGCTGGAAGAGACTTATCGGATACGATTAAAAATGGATTTTGCCACTACTGATACAGAAGTTCACCGAGTGGATATTGAGGCCGGTCCTGCGCCGCTAACGCAGGACATGCTCGCTTCTATTACAAAGAAGACAATCGCGGCGGCAAATCTTCCCGGAGGATTTGCGGAACTGTTTCCCATTGTGCGCGAATACGTGGCCAAACGGTGCTTTGGCAGGAGAATCGATCTTGAGGACAAAAAGATTCGCGATTACTTGCGCGCTGTGCTGGTTCAAGAGGGCATCGCCAAATATCTGGCGCGCAAGATTGGCGAGCTTACCACGGAGAAGCGCGCCATCGAGTTTGAACGAAAGGATTACAGACTTTCACAAATAAAACCATTCACCTGGCGGCGCAATCTCCCGCTGCTGTCTTGCAGGAAGACGATTTTCAACCGTGTGGCCACGTTCAACGATTTCGAGAAAGAATTTGCCAAATTTCTGGAGCGGTGTCCCGATGTCCTGCGCTTCGCCTCCCTGGGCACAACCGAGCAGGAAAGCGGAGCGCAGTTCCGTGTGGATTACCTCAAGCCGAGCGGCGCCATTGGCTTCTACCACCCAGACTGGGTGGTTGCACAAGAGACCGATGAGGGAGAGGCAAACTGGATCATTGAGACAAAGGGCCGGATTTGGGAAAGCACTGCTGCCAAGGACGCCGCCATTGAAGATTGGTGCAGGAAAGTTTCGGCTCAAACGAAGGTCGCTTGGCGATATAAAAGAATCAACCAGACGGTCTTTGAACGCGGTTCATTCGCAAGCTTCGGCAAGCTTCTTCAGGCACCGGAGTCGACACTCTATGGAAGATCCGGAGTATGAAAATTCACAGGAAGCAGGATCGCTTGGAATGGATTTCATCCGCGTCCTTGGCCTGTTTTCTTAGTAAAAAACATAGCTATCACTAATTGATATAATGGCTTATCGTGGTCCGGCCCCTATTTAGTTTCTGTCGCCAAACTCTTGTTCCTACGCTCAGCTCCGAAGGAGCGAACAGAGGATAGCCCCGGGTGAGCAAAGCGAACCCGGGGCAGGATGTTTGATAATGTAAGAGCCCCGCAAGGGGCGCAAGATTTGGTACGACAATGGCTTCTATCGCCCCTTCAGGGCTCCTTCCTTACAAATTCCTACCAGGGGTTCGCTGCGCTCACCCCCTGGCTATTCTCTGATCGCCCCTTGCGGGGCCTGGTCAAAAAACCGGTTTTGCGACAGAAACTATTTACTCTTTCTCCGCTTTATACACCTTGCACAACAGCGCCGTATGCGGCCAGCCACCCACCTCAGGGTTGCAGTATTCGGGATCGATGGGGCAGAGCACATTGGAATTAGATTCCCAAATTCCGTGAAGCGACGGCTCTGCCGCGGGCCTGCCGGGAAACCACCAGCCGTGTTGCGCTCTCAGCATCGCCGGATGGACTTCTTCCGTAAGACGCGCTCTCTGCTTTATTTTTCCCCGCCGTGTTTCGATCCAGATCCAGTCGCGGTCGGAAATGCTCAATTCCGCCGCTGTTTTTGGATGTATATCCGCGACCGGATCCGGCTGTTCCCGGATTGCTGATTGAATCTGGCGCAGCTCCGAATGATAAAAGGGCATGAATTTGCCCGTCGCCATCAGGATGAGCGGATATTGCTCTGCAAGTTGGGGATTGCTCGCGGGGCTCTCCACCGGCTCGCGGTATACCGGCAGAGGTTCCAGTCCGAACCGGGCGAAAATGCTCGCATGGATTTCCACCTTGCCCGAAGGGGTGCCGAAACCCTGGTTTTCATACTTCCTATATTTTATTTCGGGCTTTAGTCCCCCCCGTTTCAGTGCTTGAGCGAAGGTGATGCCCAGCGGGGAAAGCCTGTAGTCGCAAACCTCCTCCACTGTTTTCCAGGGCCAGTATTCTTCCTGACCCAGCCTGGTCCCGAGTTCCCTCCAGAATTGGTAGTCATCCCGCCTTTCATAAAGCGGTTCCATGGCTTTTGGATAGGAAGGGAAATCGTGCCGTTCAAGGGTGCATGCCGCAGGCAGCAGATAGTCGGCGAGCTCGGCGGTAGGCGTCGGGTAGTAATCCATGGCAACGGAAAGATCCAGGTTTGCGCTGCTAAGGGCTGTATATACGGTCCTGGTATCCGCCGCCTGGACCAATGTATTGTTGGACTGGCTGATGAACGCTTTGACCGGATAGGGTTTTCCGGTAATGATTGCCTGCCAGGTGTGCCGGGGGTGAGCGCAGCATGTCATTTCCGCAGTCGGCGGCCGAAAATAGGCCCCCGGTTTGTCGGAAGCTTCCCTGATCATGTCCCATCCCGGAAAGCCGAAAAGCCCATACTCGCCCGAACCCAATTGTTTCTTTTTCTGTTGCGGAGAAATAGCATCATCAAGCTCCATTTGTTGATTGGAAATTACGATGGCCTCATCGCCGGCCACGCCGAGGAGCTCCCCTCCGGGGACATCGAGATTACCCGTGATGGCGCGCAATATGCAGCGGGCGCGGACGGCTTGCATGGCATTGACGCCCTGCAGGTCGATACCCAAGCCCCAGGTGATCGCTGAAGGTCTAGTCCGGGCATACATACCGGCCGCGGCAATAAGCTTGTCTTCCGGGACCCAGGATATGCGGGCAAGCTCTGCCAGAGAATACCGCTCCAGATGTTTTCTCAGTTGATCAAAACCTACGGTCCATTTTTCAACAAACTCCCTGTCATACAAATTTTCTCCGATAATGATCTTGAGCCAGCCGAGCATGACGGCCACGTCCGTGCCCGGTCTTACCTGCAGCCAGAGATCCGCTAATTCTGCTTCCTTAGTGCGGCGCGGATCGACAACGATTATTGCGGCGCCCCGGGATTTGGCGGCGAGCAGCACGCGCCAATCGGGTATGAGGCGGGACTGGGACGGCTGGAAGCCCCAAACCACAATACAGCGCGCGTTTCCGATATCCTGCCGGGCGAACGAGCCGTAGGTGCTCCACTCCACCGTGTGGGAGGGACACATGCAGATGTTGTTGGCTCCGATCATATTCGGACTTCCGAATAGGTTAAGAAACCGTTTCATTGCCCATCCGTAGGTTCGGTAGGTTCCGCGGGAAAAAGCGAGCGTCTCAGCCCCATGCCGGTCCCGCAAGCCTCCCAGTTTTTCTGCGATCTCATCCATTGCCTGTTCCCAGGTGATCTGCTTCCACTTCCCTTCTCCCCTTCGGCCGGCTCTTTTCAGCGGATAGTTCAAACGGTCAGGATTGTATAAATGTTCAAGGATGAGCTGGCCCCTCCTGCAGAGCGCCCCGCGGTTAAGCGGATTCTCCGGGTCGCCCCGAACCCCGAGGGCGCGTCCGTTTTCAAACTGCACCAGCATGCCGCAGCGGATGTGACAGGGGCCGCACCAGCCTTTTCTGATTTCGATGTTGCTGCTCATAACCGCCTCCTAAGCGTATGTATTAAGCGGAATGGCCTATGACCCTTGAATGCTTCATGGACGCACCTTTGTGGCGATGCAATCGACAGGGGGATGTCATTTGCCTATAATAGCCTTTGCGTCGGGCAACGTGCCTCTGTGTTAGGTAAATCTTACGCAAACAACCAGTGAGAGAGAAAAATGCCGGAATTCAAATACCAGGATCCATTCCCTCTGTTTAAGGATGATACACCTTATCGCTTGCTGACCAAGGACTATGTCAGTACGACCAAACTCGACGGCCTGGAGATCATCAAAATCGCGCCTGAGGGTCTCGCTTTTCTAGCGCATGCGGCCATGCGGGACGTCTCCTTCCTGCTGCGGCCCAAGCATAACGAGCAGGTGGCGGCGATTCTGCGTGATCCCAAGGCCTCCAACAATGACCGGGGCGTCGCCATTGCGATGTTGCGCAACGCCGAGGTTTCCGCCAAATTTGAGCTGCCCTTCTGCCAGGACACGGGCACGGCCATCATCATCGGCAAGAAAGGCCAGAATGTCTGGACCGGCGGTAAGGATGAAGAATTCCTATCCAAAGGGGTCTTTAAAACCTATACCGAAGAGAACCTGCGATATTCCCAGACGGTTGCGCTGGATATGTATGCGGAAATCAACTCCGGCTGCAATCTCCCGGCCCAGATCGATCTATATGCGGTCGAAGGAAACGAATACCAATTTTTGTTTATCGCTAAGGGCGGCGGCAGCGCCAACAAAACAATCTTGTTCCAGGAAACCAAAGCTCTTCTCAATCCAGAGAACCTCGAAAAGTTCCTTGTGGCCAAGATGAAGACTTTGGGCACCGCGGCCTGCCCCCCTTATCATCTCGCTTTTGTCATCGGCGGCACAAGCGCCGAAAGCACGCTCAAAACCGTAAAGCTTGCCACCGCCGGTTATCTGGATCATTTGCCGGCGGCCGGCAACGAGGGCGGACAGGCTTTCCGCGATCTGGAAATGGAAGCCAGACTTTTGGAAGCGGCCATGGAGTGCGGCATCGGCGCACAGTTCGGCGGCAGATATTTTGCGCATGATGTGCGCGTGATCCGTTTGCCCCGGCATGGCGCTTCCTGCCCCATCGGTATGGGTGTTTCCTGTTCAGCGGACCGAAACATCAAAGCAAAAATCAACAAAGAGGGCATCTGGCTTGAGCAGCTGGATGATAATCCCGGCCGCCTGATCCCCGATAAGTATCGCGGCAAGCACGAGCATGGAGTTGTCAGGATCAACCTCAACCGGCCCATGAAGCAGATACTGGCTGAATTGAGCAAGTACCCGGTCGCTACGCACATGTCTTTGACCGGCACCATCATTGTCGGCCGCGACATGGCCCACGCCAAGTTCAAGGAACTCCTCGATGCGGGGAAGCCTTTGCCCGACTATCTTAAGAACCATCCGATCTATTACGCGGGACCGGCTAAAACTCCGCCCGGGAAACCTTCGGGCTCCTTTGGGCCGACGACCGCAGGCCGCATGGATTCATACGTTGACCTGCTGCAGCAAAACGGGGGATCCATGATCATGATCGCCAAGGGTAATCGCTCTAAACAGGTAACCGATGCCTGCAAGAAATATGGCGGCTTTTACCTTGGCTCCATCGGCGGGCCGGCGGCCGTGCTGGCGCAAGAGAACATCAAAAAGGTTGAATGCATCGATTTTCCTGAATTAGGCATGGAGGCAGTCTGGAGGATCGAAGTCGAAGATTTCCCCGCATTCATTCTCGTGGATGACAAAGGGAACGATTTCTATAGCGGCCTGATGTAGATCTTGTTCGAAATTGGGCAGCCTGGCGGAGCGTAAACGCGCATGTGTGCGGTATGAATAGGTCCGGCGGCATCGCCTGCTGAATGGGAGGGTTTTCCAGGAGAATTCAAAATGAGGAATATAGGAATGACGCTGCAGTTTGAATCGCCGGTGGTTGCGGCCGCGGTTTTGATATGCACATTATCTATCGGCATTGCCTTCGCACTAAACAGTCAGTCGAAGCCCGGTGCGGCAGCAAGTCAAAGAGGGAAGGTCCTGGGGCTCGCTTTCAAGAGCGTGCGGGTTTCCGACTTGGAAAAAGCGACCATTTACTACCAGGCGTTGGGCTTCGCTGTCGCGGGTGATCCCGATCCGCCCTGGATCAAGAACGAGGCTGCGAACCGCCTGTACAATACTCCGGGCGCCATGTCGCGCACCGCGACCCTTACGATCCCCAGCACCAACTCCGGACGGCCTTTTACATTATATTTGCGGGAGTATAAAAACGCCGGCGGTCGCGGCCGGATCGATTTTCCTCCCCGGCATCCATCGTCAACCCATTTTGGACTGATGGTGCCCGAAGCGGACAATTTGTGGGCGAAGTTGCGGGCAAGCGGACTGCTCCGGCCGCTATCCTGGGATGGAAAGCTGATCCGCATGCCGGGACAGGCCTCTGCCAGCATCGCTTATATAAGAGACGCGGATGGTTTCAACGTGGAAATCATCGGCGTCAGCCCGTCAGACCAGGCTAAGGGCCCGACTTTGCACCACATCGGCCATGCCGTCCTGAATTCCGCCAGGGCAAAGGCCTTTTATGGGGATCTGTTGGGCGCGAAGTTCCCGGATAAGCAGCCCGAATGGTTCAGCGGTGACATGTACGATGCGCCGGTCGGAGGCCATGGTTACGTCCTACGGTTCTTCAATGGGGCATTTCCGGAAGCAGCCGCGCCCCAGACCACGATGAATCTTGAGCTGGTCGAGTATCAAAAGCCTGACCGGACGGAGATCGGCGATTACGCGTATGCTGATATTGCCGTAAGCTGCGTCGGCTTTGAGGTGGAGGGCATCGATGCCCTTTACGCCAGGCTGAAGGCCGCAGGCATAAGAACCTGGTCGCAGGGCGGCATTGTGCTGCGGTCCGATGGCGTCCGAGCCGTAGTTGTCCGCGATCCCGATGTCGGCGTTTTTATCGAGCTTTTTGAGAAACCGCGCCGCTAGCCTGCATTTCTTACCGGGTTTCGTCGCGGGGCGAGGCAGATGGGCATGTATACAAGGCGCGCGGCTTGTGCGGGCGGGTCTGAAGCCCCGTCCTCACCGGGAACGCAACGTGGTAGACATGCCCGGATCCGCCGGCGCGGTGAAGCGGGCCGACATGGCGATGGTATTCGCAGGATATTCGCCTGAAGGGCTCCTTCACCATAGCCGCCGCCACTCATTTATCCGGGAGTTCTTTCTCCAGAGATATTTCGGGGACGGTGCAGATAAGCAAGAAGGATATGAGCATCGCGATCGCGGCCATCCAGAAAATGCTCCTCAAACCAGCTTCCATAGAAATGCGGATGGCTTGAACGGTTTGCTGGAAGAGAGCCTGTCCGTTGCCGCCCATTTTATTAAATGTTTCCTCAAGCGCGGCCATAGCCGGTTTCGATAGAAGCACGCGCGAATTGCCGATGGAAGCCATGGTCGCTTCGTCCGCCGCCTGTTTCAACTCCGGGGGGAGCGAAGTTGCAAGTTTTTTGGCGTAAGTGGCATTCATGGCCGAACCAAGAAGCGCGGGTGAAAGCGCGCCGCCCATGGAGACGCTGAAGAAAATGGCGCCCATCACCACACCCAGAAGTCTTTTCGGAACGGAATTTTGAACGACCATCGTATTCACAGTCGGAATGGCGCCCAGTCCAAGGCCGGCCATCGTGGCGGCGACCACGCTCCACAAAACCGGAGTCTCGGCAGTAAAGAAGATGACTCCGAACATGTCGGTGGTCAGGATGGCGAAGCTAATAATGTATATCCATTTATAGCGCTTTGTCCGCGCGAGCAGGAACCCGGTCGGCACCCCCATGAAGGCGAATAGAACACTAAAAGGAGTGACGATCTGCCCGCTCCGCGTGGCGCTGATGCTTTGAACGCCCTGGAGGAACATCGGAAAGTACATCATCATAGCGATCTGCGCGAAAAACGAAAGAAGGGTGGCGATGGCGACGGTCATAAAGGTCCGATTCCTCAGAACCTGGGGATCCAGAATAGGCTCTTTCACCTGTGCTTCGGCCCGCAGAAAGAGCGTCCAAAAGATCAGTGAAACGCCGAGCAGGCCGATGATTTGCGTGGATGTCCAGGCGTAGGTGCTGCCCGCAAATGAAAGGCCGAGGATCATGGTTGGGGCGGCTACCGCCACCAGAACGCACCCGCGGACATCGATTTTATGAGCAACCCTTTTGACCAGCGATGGGACGCCTTTATGGACCAATAGAAAACAGGTCGCAAGGAGGGGCGCCGACATCCAGAAAATGTAGCGCCAGCTCAAATTATCTACAAACCATCCGCCCAGTGTGGGCCCGAAGAGAGCGAAAATACCGGCCGGTATATTGAGCATCCCGACCCATTTGCTACGCTCCGCGGGCGGATACATGTCTCCCAGCACCGAATAGCCGAGCATCATCACGGCGCTCGAACCCACGCGGGCTATTGAACTGGCGGCAATGAGAAATATAAAAGTCGGGCTGATTGCGCTCAGGACTACCCCCGCGAGGAAGAATCCCAGGGACACCAGCAGCATGATCCGGCGTCCATACATGTCGGAAAATTTGCCGAAAATGAGGGTTACAAAAGCGGCTGCCAGCGCGGGAATCGAGATGGAATAGGAGTAAAGCGACATACCGTCCAGATCCGCCGCCATTCTCGGCCTGGCAATATTGATCGTCTGCACAAAATAATTCATAGTGCCGTAAACGGCGAAAACGGCAACCAGTCCCAGGATTACCTGATTCCTGGAGGATTGGAAATGCGCGGGAGATTGCTCCGGGAGCATCTTTGTTTCTCCTCTTATGTTGCGAACGCGGATTTCAGACAAGGAAGGTCGATATCGGATTCAGCGTTGGTTTTCATGAAAACGAGAAGCAGATATAGATTCCTATTTCAAACCACATAGTCTGGAGCCCCTGCGCCATTTCGGTTCGCCTGCTTTTGGTAATAAGCTCTGAGGACTCATTCGAAAAGGGCGAGGCAGGATACGAAATAGTAAGACTCGGTGCAACTGAAATACTAATATTTAAAATCGGGGCCATGAATGAATGAGCTGCGGCCATTTCGTTGATCAGAGCCATATGGAGAGATTCAATGTCTGAATGCGGCTGTAGTAATAAAGAAGGAACCGCCGACCTTGAAAGCAGGACGCTGCGGGTTCTTCTGGCAATCAATGCTCTCACATTTTAGTTTTTATGTTGCGCGGCGGAGCTCGAATCCTGGGGAGGCTTCGGAAGCTCGTTTGTTCGCGTAAGGGTCCACATCGGAACGAGAGATGAGCATCTTAGATAAGGGAGGGTGGATATGTTCAAGGTCAGAGCCACGGTTATTGGGTTCGGCGGTGATGAGGAAAAATATCCTTGCCACTTTCAGCATAAAATAGGCGACGAATTCATTTATGACGGAGAGAAGTATATCGGCCGGATCTGTCCCGGCATGTCGGCTGTTCTGGTGCCCAAAATGATGAGCATTTTTGCCGCAGGTCCCAGAAAAGTACCGCTGCCGACTTACTATTATGCCTTCTGGTACGCCCCGGTCAGCCGCAGGGATCTAAGCAAGAAAATATATGACGGCATCGGTTTCAGAAATGTTTTGCGCACCGAAATCGAGCCCAAAGGCTCGATTGCCGCCCTCCAGCCAAAGCATGCCTTTCAGTGGCCGCCCGTCAGTGAAAGAATTGTCGGCCTGGACACTTCCATCGTGGCCTGCGGGGACACGCGGACTTTGATGCAGATGAAAGTGGAAGCATTTGATCTGGCTGATAAGGGTGATTCGGTGACTTATTTCAGGAGGGAGATGTCCATCCTGCACAAAGTGCAACCGAAGCCGGGCATTAAGGTAGCTAACATCCTCGAGGAATTTACCCGCGAAGAAATCGAGGAAATTTATCCGGCACTAAGCCCGATCATGATTCAAGTCCTGTCGGAGGAGCTCGAATTGATGGGATATCTGGAAATCAGGAAAGGGAGAGCCTCGGTCACCGAGAAAGGTGCGGCCAAACTTAAGGCGTTTAAGAAGAACCTGACTCCGGAGGAAAGAAGAGCCCTCAGGATGTAGGGGCGGCGTGGAGGGCACTCTTGCTTCCGGATGCAGCACCGCCTTTTGCCGTATTTGTCTTGAAAGCAGAAATGCCGAACCGCCGGGCTTTCGCGTGGCGGCGGCGCATGTGGGCGGTTTCAGTCCCGAATCTTGTCCGGAGGAGAATTGGGCCATGCGTCCCATCCTTGTCATAGCCGTTGTTGTTTCTTTTGTCCTCTTCAAATTTGGATTGATCTTCGCGACCCGGCAAACGTATTCTCTTATTTCAAATTGAAAACCTTTTTTCAGGATGGGGGCAGCATGCCCATGTTTTCAATTCCGATGGAGTCGTGGCAAAGAGTGCCAGGCTCATTTTACTCATGAAGCATTTACAATTGTTGCCGGAATTTTTCTTAAGCTGGTACAACCAATCGCGTTACAGGAGGTTTCAATGAATACTGCATTCGAGTTTTTAAAGGCCAATCCCGTTTTTCACCTTGCGACCGTTGATGGTGACAAGGCCAGGGTTCGTCCCTTTGGTTTTACGATGAAAAGGAATAATGCCCTTTACATGTGCACGAACAAAACAAAGGAAGTATTCAAACAGCTGGTCAAAAATCCCAATATTGAAATTTCCGCCATGGGCACCGAGGGAACTTGGCTGCGAGTCCGGGGCAAGGTTGCGGCAGACGACAGCCGCGAGGCGAAGGCTCAGGCATTTGCGGAAGCTTCCCAGCTTCTGCAGATCTATCCCAAAGGGGCGGACGACGAAACCTTTGTAACCTTATATTTTACTGAGGCGCAGGCGACCTTGTATTCGTTTGGCAAGCCTCCGAAAAGCCTGCCTTTGCTTTAACCTGCATTTATCGCAAGGTTTCCACTGCGGCGGCTCATCCGGGCATGTCCACTGTGTTGGGTTCCCATGTGGGGTTGCGCTTGGAGACCCGCCCGCGCATGTCGCGCATCTTGTATTCATGCCCGTCTGCGCCGCCTCGCCGCCAACCCTTGTGAAAAATGCGGGCTGACGGCTTGGCGGATGCAGAATTTGCGCACATGAGCGGCCCATATGCGGCGGACGCCCTGCGGTGCGCTTTTTCTCATAACATCCAGCCGTAACTGACCGATTGCTCCCTCCGGATTGCCTGCTGTTGATCCCAACCCACATCCGGCATACAATGCGATTCTTTTGCAGGTGATTGAAGAACCATATGCGCTTAAAAAGCAAACCGCAAAGACCTCCAAGCAAAAGGGATGCTTTGAGGTCTTGAAGGTCTTCGTGGTTGGAGGGAGCGTGCTAAAAAATGGATTGGAAATACCCTCTGGACCGGCGCATCTGAAAGCATAGGCATTAGAGGTAGTTCTTAAATCACCTAATTCTTTTGGCGTAATACCCGGAATCGATGGATGGTGATATGGCGTTTTTTACTATTATGATGTTCTTGGCGGCGGCAAGTGCGCAAGGAATTAAAGACGAAATCATGCAGCATGAGCGGAGGCTGGAATCGGTCAAGATCAGCGAAAAAATAGTTATCGATGGGAAACTGGAAGAGGAAAGCTGGGGCAAGGCTCCCGTAGCAACCGGCTTCATTCAAAACGAACCTCAGCCCGGCGAACCTGCGTCAGAGCAAACGGAGGTGCGGGTGCTCTACGATAACGAGAATATCTATTTCGGCTTTGTAATGAAGGAAAGCCGGATGGATGAGATCGTGATCAATGAACTGGACAAGGATTTTTCCCGGAGATACACCGACACCATTGAGGTTATTCTGGACACGTTCCACGACAAGCGCAATGGGTACTTATTTTCGACCAACGCGGCCGGCGCCAAGTATGACGCACAGATGATCAACGAAGGACGGCCACGGACGCGGACTGGGATGGCATCTGGTATGTCAAGACCTCGCGCGCCGGGGACCACTGGATCGCCGAGATGGCCATACCCCTAAAAACTCTGAGGTTCCAGAACTCCGCCATCCAGACTTGGGGAATCAATTTCCACCGCAACTTGCGCAGCGGCGGCCGCAACGAAGACAGCTACTGGTCGCCGCTGCCGCGCATTTATGATGTTAGTCGTGTTTCCCTGGCGGGAACTCTGGAAAACCTCGAGGAAATCAAGCCGGGAGCAAATCTGAAGATCAAGCCGTATTTGTCGGGCAGCCTGCACAAAGCCGGTGATAGAAACACCGAAACCGACGCCGAGCTCGGATTCGACATAAAGTACGGCATTACCAACGGCTTCACATGGGATTTTACCTATAACACGGACTTTTCTCAGGTTGAAGCGGACGAGCAGCAAATTAATCTCACCCGTTTCAGCCTCTTTTTCCCCGAGAAGCGGGATTTTTTCCTGGAGAATTCGGGAATTTTCAATTTCGGGTCCAGCGGCATATTCGGAATGAACAACGACATGATCTTCTTCTTCAGCCGCAGGATCGGGCTGTCGGATGACGGCAAAGCCATCCCGATTCTTGGAGGGACAAAAATAACCGGCCGGGCCGCCGACTGGGAACTCGGTTTTATTAACATGCAGCAGAAGGAATTCGAAAGCAACAGAGCCACAAACTTCACCGTGGGCCGATTGCGGCGGAACGTAATGGCCAATTCCGATGTGGGAATCATGCTGACGAACAAGGAGGTCGAAGGTCCCCACTACAACCGGGTATTGGGAGCAGATGCCAATTTCCGTTTCGGTCAGGCCCTGAGCATCAACGGCTATCTGGCAAAATCGTTCAGTCCGCTGGCCGGCAGGGACGAAGAAAACCTGGCTTACAATGCGGGCATCGATTATCAGGACGGGACCTATATCGTCAACGCGACCTATACCGGCATTCAAAAGAGTTTTACCAACGAGATGGGTTTCGTCCCGCGCCGGGGAATCGGCAAGTTTTGGGGTTTTTTTGCTTACGACTGGCGTCCCGCTAGCCTGCGGAAATGGATTCGAAGTTTGAGACCTCATGTGCCAATCACCTACATAAGCGATGCCGAAGGCAAAATTGAAACGCGCGAAGTGGACTATCACCTCGGCGTAAATTTCCAGAACGGCTCGGCAATAGAGATGGGAACAGGAGCATCGCTCGAGAATATTTATCAACCATTTACTATTTCCAACAACCGCATCAAGGTGCCGGCAAGTCTCTACAAGCACCGCAACTACTTCATCCGGGGTAATTCAGACCGGTCGCGCCGCCTTTCCGGAAGCGGGCGGTTTGAAGTCGGCGAATTCTACGGGGGCTACAAGCATACTTATATGCTCGGCGCAAGCTACCGCTTCAACCATAAGCTGAACGCCGACTTTAATTACACCCACAACAACATTTCATTGCCGCAACCCAACGGGCACTTCAAAACCAACCTGCTGCTGATGAGATTTAATTATTCCTTCTCGACTACCGTATTCCTAAAGGCCCTGGTTCAGTACAACAGCGATTTGCGCCTGTGGAGCTCGAATATCCGTTTCAATATCATCCATCGCCCGCTGAGCGACTTCTTTCTGGTTTACAACGAACAGCGCGATGAGTTTTCGGGCAAACTCCTGGACCGGGCCGTCATCGCGAAATTCACCTACATGTTCGTGAAATAATAATCCGGCAGCCGCCGGATTCAGGATTGCCTGCCGCGCTGGCCCGCATTTCTACCAGGGTTTCGCAGCGGATCCGCTGGGCTGCGAGTTGGTATTCTCCGTTTGAGAAGTTCACCGTGAATTCTCGGCGCCCCCCACATAGGATTTTCCTTAGCCATCTGCCGAATGATAGCTCGAACCTCGGCCTCGATTCTCGGCCTGCCAAAACTCTTTGTCCTCGATCGGATTCGCCAAAACGGACGAGATCCGGCTCGATGCCAGGCGATTACGGTTTCCGGCTTAACAATGGTCAGGGCATTGGACCAAGCGGGCCAAAGCTGGCGGAGCAGAATCCAAAACACGCGATCTCCCACCCTCAGTCGAGGGCGAGGATGTTTCCGCTTAAGTACGCCCAATTGCTGACGCAGGGCAATGATCTCGAGGCTGAGGTTGTGACGGGAACGGAAGAAGGCACTGAAAAAGGCGAGGAATCCTTGGAAAAATGGAATCATGATCCAGGATTTATAGCATGCGCGGCCACAACTGTGTCGGCTTTAGCTTATTGAATTTACCGCATTACGGACTTTTGGCGACACACAAGCGGGTGGAAGGCTCGGGGAAGATCGAACGATCTCCGGCGCCGGCCGCGCCTGATGCCGATGTTAGGCTCATTTATAAAATGATCAGTTGATCCTTCAATTTATTCTGGCTATAATCTGGCTAGAATGCGTTACGAAATATTGCTGGCCCCGGAAGCAGCGAATGATTTGAAGCGCTTCAAGCCGCATCTGCGTGCCGAGGTCCGAAATGCTCTTGAGCGTCATCTCCGCCATGAGCCAATGAAGACCAGCAAGAGTCGTATCAAACGTCTGCGGGGGCTATCCAGGCCTCAGTACCGACTTCGCGTTGGCGAAATCCGGATTTTCTACGATGTTTACAATGACGCCGTTGAAGTGCTCGCAATTGTCGCGAAATCACAAAGCGAGGCCAGGCTTAAAGAGGCAGGTGAATCCATATGAAAAAAGCGGCGCTCTCTGAAGTCAAAGACGATCTATCCAAGTATCTGCGGCATGCAGAGAAGGAGGAGGTTGTGATTACAAGGCATGGTCGGCCGGCTGGCCTTTTAATCGGCTTCGCGACCGAGGAGGACTGGTTGGATTACCGGCTTGAACATGATCTCCGGTTTTTAGAACGAATCGAAGCTGCGCGTCGAAGTATCAAGTCAGGCCGCGGCATTAGGGTTGAGGATATCGAAACCCTCTAACCCACTAGAAAGAGAGCCTGACTATTCGCTGCAGCGGACGGCGCAAAAAGCGCGCCACGGCTGCGCTCAAACGTTGGGCAGTGTTCGCCGTCAGCAGAAGTGTAGGAACGCAGCTAGGCCTCGGTCCAGGATATCCAGGGCTATTTCCAGGTCAGCGCACTCCCAAATCGCCCGTCATATGCAGCGCAAAGATAACCCTGCTATTAATAGTACTGCCAGAAAGCACCTTCCCTCAATCTGGCGGCCTAAATGGCCGTGATTGTGTCCTCGCCGATTTCGATGGGGCGCCAAGCCGAACCAAAGCGCAATTTCTGGCCCCCAAGTTGTTGCACCGCTGGACACACTTCAATATTCCATAGGAACTGCGGCACCCGCGTAAAAATGGTAACCCCGCTGTCTGAATCACAGCGGCGGTGTTCGCTGTGCAGACCTCGGTCCGCGCCACTGCAGCCGGCACTCCGCTGCTACTTGGTTACTCTCTTGGCAACCATCTCTTGCGGCGGCTGTGGTCGTACAGCCGATCCGCTCGGACTGGTCAAGCCCTCGGGAATCTTGGTTTCCGCCGTAAACTTGATCTCATTGCCGGAAACCTTGCCTTTGTATACGGTTCTTACCTCGTTCCCAAACATTTGACCGATGAGCACAAAAGAAACCTAATCACCGCTGACATTCCCCCTCGGAGATTTCCCGGGGTGGTCCTGTCTGGGTTTTGAGCACGCCGGTCATTATCGGCTTGCCTGCTTGTTCAGATGCTATAAAGCGCTTGTCCATCCACCTCCGGAACACTTCCACCGCCCCATGACCCCCATGACCAGCGGTGATTGTCGAGGAACTGTCGAACGCGTTCATCTATATTCTCAGAGGAAGGCGGATTCATCATTTCAGCCGGGCTTTTCGCCAGGCCAGCTGCAAGAAGAATCCCGGCAATAATGAAAAACTTCACTGATTTGCTCATGACAAGAATCCTCGATTATTGATTGATCATAGATGCGGAACTTAAGTGCGGGTGTTGCCTTTTTTCGAAGGCGGCATACGGTTAAGACAAATCCAGTGCGGAAAATTCTGCACCTCATTAAAAACAAAACTGGCGGAGGTGCATGGGAATCGAACCCACCGAACCCGGCTCCCGCCGAATCCCACTGGATTTGAAGTCCAGGCCAGCCACCAGGCCAGATTCACCTCCCGTGAGCCTGATTGTAACAGAAACCTGCAGGCATCCAACCGCAAATTAACAGATTTATATCCAAAGAAGCGGTCTTTGGATCATAATGTAATTTCGTGGCGGAGCTTGAATTGCCTGCAAGTCACTGCGGGCATCTGTAGGCCGCGGATTTTTGAAAGGCATTGAAAAGCAGCTTTCACTGATGAAGGGAGATTCCGGAGATAATCATGAGCAATTATACTAAAGGTTTAAAAGGGCATCGGGACACCATCGCGGTACATTGCGGCGAGAACCGCTGGTTGGGCAGCATCACCACGCCGATTGATATGGCCAGCACTTTTGTTTTTAGAGACGTCGCCGAGATGGTGGCTTTCGCCAACGGTCAGGTCGAGCACTATGAGTATGGCCGGTACGGCAATCCCACGCGTGAAGCCGCCGAGACAAAGCTGGCCGCACTGGAAGGCGCGGAGCGCTGCGTCCTGTTCGATTGCGGAATGAGCGCTGTGAGCGCAACCATCCTCTCCAATTGCAGCCAGGGCCAACATGTCGTTATTACCGACGATGCTTATAAACAAACTCTGGTCTTCGTAACCCAAGTCATACCCCGATTCGGCATCAACTCAACGGTTGTCCCGATGGGCGATTACGAAGCCATGGAAAACGCCGTTACGCCGGCGACCGTCATGATCATTTCCGAATCGCCCACCAATCCTTATCTCAACATCGCGGATGTGGATGAAGTCGTGCGGATCGCCCGCGCGCACAAGGTCCTCAGCGTCATCGACAGCACCTTCGCAACGCC
This sequence comes from Acidobacteriota bacterium, assembly GCA_037441325.1. Classification (GTDB taxonomy): domain Bacteria; phylum Acidobacteriota; class UBA6911; order UBA6911; family UBA6911; genus UBA6911. The sequence continues at coordinate 30,300 of JBBISO010000002.1, forward strand.
TTACAACGCCCGGCCGATCGATCAGGGCATCGATATCGTCATCCACAGCACGACCAAATACCTGGCCGGCCACAATGACGTTCTTGGCGGCGCCGTTCTAGGCTCGGAAAAGATCATGGAATCGGTGTATCAGTGGCGGCGGATCACAGGCGGCGTCATCGATGCGATGAGCTGCTACCTCTTAATCCGAGGACTCAAGACTTTCGGCGTGCGCATGGAACGGTTGAACAGCACGGCCCAGCAGGTCGCCGCCTTTCTCCAGGCGCAGCCCAAGGTCCGCCGTGTCTATTACCCGGGCCTTCCCGGCCACCGCCATTATGAGCTTGCCGGCCGGCAAATGAAAGGCTTCGGCGCCGTAGTTACTTTCGAGATTGACGGCAATCTCGAGCAGACCCTGAAATTTCTCGACGGCCTGGAATTATGCATGCTCGGCCCAAGCCTGGGAGGCCCGGAGACGCTGGTCACCCACCCCGCGCTCAACAGCTATTACAACGTCAGCCGCGAAGAACGTTATCGCCTGGGTATCATCGACGAGCTCGTGCGCCTATCGGTAGGGCTCGAAGACCCCAGGGATATCATCAGCGATCTTGAGAGGGGTTTCGCACACATGGGTTAATCCGGCGTCGAGAAGGAGACATGGCCCGCTACAACCGGAGCCGGCATCGGCCCCCGGCGTTGGGGCAAATGCTATATGATCGTAATGGCGATTGCAGTCCCGATTCGCGCTGCCCGCTGCGAATTACAGCTGAGAAATGCCTGCCAACCATGATAGATTGAGTTCAAAAAGAAAGAATTTCAGGAAGGATCTTACATTCAATGGCCGGGGTGTCAAAAACCCAATCC
>JBBISO010000002.1:31152-35197 GCA_037441325.1 Acidobacteriota bacterium
CATCTACCACCTTTCCGAAGGAGTGATCGTGGCGGACAGGGAAGGCAGATTTCTGATCTGCAACGAGGTCGCCAAATCCGCTCTGGCGCCCATCGCAGGGAGAGATGCGCCCCGGTCTTGGTCCGAGGTTCGGGGCTGCTACAAGCCCGACGGGGTGACGTTGTACGCGCCCGACGAACTCCCTTCCGCTCTGGCGCTAACCGGAAAAACTGTGCCCGAAATGGAGATCTATCTTCGGAACGAGCAATGTCCCTTGGGGATTTGGCTTGCTGCCAAAGCGCAGCCATTGCGGAATGGACCCGGAGAGATTCGCGGCAGCATTGTGGTTTTCCACGATATCACCCCCAAAAAGGAACAGGACACTCTGATCCAAACGCTGACCAGCGCCGTCGAACAGACAGCCGACAGCATTGTCGTCACTGACCGCAGCGGCCTTATCGAATATGTCAACCCGGCCTTTGAACAGACGACCGGTTATACGCGCGCGGAAACCGAGGGGCGCACGCCGCGCATCCTTAAATCCGGCGTGCATGACCACGCTTTCTACCACAAAATGTGGGATACCATTCTAAGCGGCAATGTGTTCCGCGATACGCTGGCCAACCGGAAGAAAAACGGCGAGATTTTCTTTGCCGAACAGACCATCACACCCATGCGGGGCTCAACCGGACAAATCACCCATTTCGTTACCGTCATCAAGGACGTGACGGAATTACGAAAGCTGCAGGAGCAACAATTTCAGATGAATCTGGCGCGAGCCGTGCAGCAGCAGTTTTACGGCGTGTCTCCGCCGAGAATCCCGGGATTCGATCTTGCCGGCGCTGCATTCCCCGCAGATGCAACGGGAGGAGACTACTTTGATTTTGTGCCGCTGCCGGACAATCAACTCGGAATTGTGATCGGCGACGTCAGCGGCCACGGCATCTCTTCCGCCTTGCTCATGGTCGAATTGAGAGCGTATTTGCGGGCATTTTCTCAAAGGAATTCCGATATCGGCAGGATACTTTCAGCGACCAATAATGCCTTAGTATCCGATCTGGAGAAGAACTGTTACGCCACCCTGATATTCTGCTGCCTGGACCCTTCCTCTGGATCCTTGGTTTACGCGAATGCCGGACATACGTCGGGTTATGTCCTCAACTCGGCCGGAGCCGTCAAACAAACCCTCGACAGCACCGACATCCCCTTGGGATTTCTGCCTGAACACGCCTTCAGTTGCGGCGGCCCGTTTGAACTGCAGCCGGGCGAGATTCTTACTCTGCTGACGGATGGGATTACAGAAGCTGAAAGGCCTGATCAGACTTCCTTCGGACCCGAACGCGCATTGGAGTTCATATACCGGCATCGAAAAGAGAGTGCGCAGGAAATCGTAACGGGGCTGCATAAAGAGGTCCGGAATTTTTCCGGCGGATTGCCGCAGGCAGACGATATTACGGCGATCGTCTGCAAAGCCGCCGGGAGCGGGAAGTAAGCGTCGCGCAGGCATGCGCGGCGCGAATTGCGCCGAAGAAGTTGCGTTTGGATTCAAGGGAATTTAATCAATTTGGAAAAAGGAGATTCTCGAATGCTGAGCGGAAAAATCGTCGGGATCATAGGTGGCGGGAATATGGGAGAGGTCATGATCCGCGGATTGATACAATCCGGCAAAATAAAGGAGACCGATATCCTGGTGAGTGATGTGAATCAGGATCGCCTGGCCTACATCTCAAAAACATATGGCGTCCGGATCGCCCCCTCCAATGCAAAGCTGGTTGATCAGGCCTCCATTATAATTATCGCCGTAAAACCGCAGAACATCGACGACCTGCTGGAGGAACTCGCCTCTTCAAGCCATGAGGGGCATTTGTTTATTTCTATCGTGGCGGGCGTGACGACCGATAAACTTGCGGCCAAAATGCATCACCGGTCCGGAATCATCCGCGTCATGCCCAACGCGCCGGCTTCCGTACTGGCCGGCATCGCCGCGATCTGCCCGGGACGGAATGCTTCCGCGGCCGATTTGCAACGCGCCGTTTCTATTTTCGAGTGCGTCGGAAGAACCGTGATCATCAGGAATGAATCCCTGATGGATGTCGTGACCGGGCTTTCCGGCAGCGGGCCGGCTTTTGTATTCCTCGTTATCGAATCCCTGAGCGACGCCGGGGTCCAGCTGGGCATCTCAAGGAAAGAGTCTTCTCTTCTGGCGGCGCAGACAGTTTATGGCGCCGCGAAAATGCTTTTGGAAACCGGAAGGCACCCCAGCGAGTTGAAGGATATCGTGGCTACGCCCGGCGGAACGACCTTCGCGGGTTTGAAAATGCTGGAGAAAGGCAATTTTCGGTCAACCATTATGGAAGCCGTTGAGGCGGCAACGGCCCGGTCGCGGGAACTTGGGACTCTCCTCGACGGGCGGAAAAAAGAAAAGAATCCGTGACCAAAGCGTTCCGCAAAGACCTCCAAGCAAAAGGGATGCTTTGAGGTCGTGGAGGTCTTCGTGGTTGGAGGGAGCGCCCTAAAAAATGGGCAGGAAACACCCTCTGGGCGGGCGTATCTGAAAGCATAGGCATTAGAAGCAGTTCTTAAATCACCTAATCAACGATACAAGCCCGCTTTCAGATTCCGCCGGATCTGCCGGATTTCCCTCAATACCTGAAAATAGGTAAATACTGCAACCTTGCTTCCCGGGGCATTGATCCAGGTTATGGGCACCTCTCGTATCCGGTAGTTGTGGGCTTGCGCAATCACCAGCATTTCAATATCAAAGCCCCATCTTTCAATGGTCAAACGGGGGAAAATGACATCCGCCGCCTTCGCCGTGACCATCTTAAAGCCGGCCTGTGTATCGCGGAGCCGGGGGACGGCAAAAGCGCGAATAAGGCAATTCCCGAACCGTCCCGCAAGCTCCTTAATTTTGGCTTGGTGCCGGCCGATCACGGAATCCTTCAAAGCGCGCGAGCCGATAACCACGTCATATCCTTGTTCGAAAAAAGGCCAAAAGCGATCGACCTGGTCAAGGGTGGTCGAATTGTCGGCATCCATGAAAAGGCGATAAGCACCCCGGGCTTGCGTCATCCCCAGTCTGACTGATGCGCCTTTGCCTCGATGGGCGCGGTTCGGATGGAAGAGCACTCGCAAGGGAACGGCGGCGGAGCTCTGTTCGCAGGCTGCCGTCTCTGTTCCATCCGTGGATCCGTCGTCGACCACGAGGATTTCCGATGCGTAAGGCTGCGATGTCAAATATTCAACCACCTGTTTCAGAGTCCAGGGCAGGCGCAGTTCCTCGTTGTATGCCGGAATAATTACGGAGAGGCGGAAATTGGACGTACTCGGCATAACGCTCACACAGTGGAACGGGATCCCCGTTTTTATGTTCAGGATGCAGGAATATTTTTTATTTGAAACGGCTCCGGCCGCCTGCGGTGACATGGAAAGCCGGCCCTTCCTCCAGCGCGCGCTTCAGGCAACAGTCACTTCCTGGCATAGATAGACATCCTGAATGGCGTTCAGCAGAGCGACGCCATCTTTCATAGGTCGCTGGAAAGCCTTGCGGCCGGATATCAGTCCCATGCCGCCCGCGCGCTTGTTGATCACGGCGGTTTTCACGGCTTCGGCCAGATCACCCTCGCCCGCACTGGCCCCGCCGGAATTAATCAACCCGACGCGGCCCAAGTAACAACCGATCACCTGATAGCGCGTCAGATCGATGGGATGATCCGAGGTTAAATCCGAATAGACCATTTTGTGCGTCTTGCCGAACTTGAGGGCTTCGTAACCGCGGTTGGTCTCAGGGAGCTTTTGTTTAACAATATCCGCTTCGATGGTAACTCCGAGATGGTTGGCCTGGCCTGTCAGGTCGGCGGCAACATGATAATCCGGCCCGCCTTCCTTGGTCTTGTTGAAGGCCGAGTTCCGCAGATAACACCACAGAATCGTCGCCATTCCCAGCTGATGGGCTTCATGGAAGGCAGCGGAGATCTCCTGGATCTGCCGTTTCGATTCCTCGGACCCGAAATAGATCGTAGCTCCGATGGCCGCGGCGCCCAGTTCGAATGCCTGTTGGACATTG
>JBBISO010000003.1:0-5240 GCA_037441325.1 Acidobacteriota bacterium
CGGCGACGGCTACGCCCGCGCTTTTGAGAAAATTTCTTCGGTTTAATCCGGTTGACTCACCGTTACGGGTGATTTCATCAGCCATGTTTGGGCCTCCTTAAAAATATCCTGGCGAAGGGCAACACAGTCCGGCGGCCGATCCGCAACTGCATTGTCGGATAGCCGCAGTTTACATTATTAGAAGAGCATCATCGTAACAAACACTTGCGATAATAAACTCCATCGCTGAATGCTGGCAACATGATACCTCAAAACCGGCTAAGTCAAGCAGCAAAATAAAACCGGATCACCGCCGGCTGCCGAGAATCTGATGCGCCCGGCAAAATAAGTCAGCTCCATGTTATAAAAACCGCGCTGCGGATTTGCAAATTCCTGTATAGTGGAAGCGTTTAATTTTTCCTGCAAGCGCAAAAAAGCCGGGAGGAGACTTATGACGCCGGAATCAGATGCTGAATCCATGCAGGGCGGGGAAGTGCCGGAGCCGAAAAATTTCTTCACGCGTCTTTCGGGAGTGTACTTTTCACCGCGGGAAACGTTTCGCGAAATCGGCTCGTCGCCGCAGGTGCTTATTCCCATCATTGTTTTGATCGCCTTCAGCGCGCTCGTTGGTTTCTATTTGGCAAGAAACCTGGACCTTGGGTCCATGATTGCCGACAGGATGGAAAGGGCGGTCGCTGAAGGCAGAATGACCCGGGAACAGATGGAACAACAAATCTCCGTGATATCCAAATTTGCCCAAGTTCAGCTTATTGCAGGCTCTGCGTTTGGAAGCCTTGCCATTACGCTCCTCATTGCCGCGGGATTCAAGCTGATCAGCAGTTTCATCGACGCTACCAACAGGTTTAAAGCGGTCTTCGCGGTCTCACTCTATACCATGATTGCGGTTTCGATCATACAGTCCGGGCTTATTATCCTCGTGATCCAGGTGAAAGGCACCGGAGATTTGGGTCTCACGAGCGTGAACTCCCTTGTCACTTCAAATCTCGGCGCGGTGTTAGCCGGCATTTGGGGCGAGGATGCTTTGCCCAAATTTTTCATGCAGCTGGCGGGGTTTATAGACATATTTGCGATTTGGATCATCGCATTGCTGGCGATCGGCTACGCGGCGGTTTCGCGAAGGTTGAAAACGTCGACGGCCGCCATTTGGTTGGGAGCGGCTTATGCGGTCATCGCAATTATTGGCTCAGCGATCGGTTCTGCTTTTGCAGGCTGACTCTCCCGACCGCAAGGAAAGGCCCTATTCGTTTGGACACGGATTGACGCGGATGGATGCGGAATTTCTTTTGGGCCTCCGTGTCCGTCCGCGTTTATCCGTGTCCGAGAAATGGGTTGCGTATTTATGAAATGCAGTACCGGGTAAGAGGAGCAATCACACCATCAACCCCGAAGGAGTTGCGTCCCAATCGGCTGCGAATTTTCAGGCTATTGGTTTTTCTTCAGGCTGCGATAAACCAGTTCCAGCCACTGCGGCGTTGTGAGAAAACCCTTAGTCCGGGGAGCAAAACGGTCGGCCAGTCCTGCGGCCTTAATCTGATCCAGGGTTTTTCCTTCCTTCATCTGTTTGCGCACCGGCTCCGCTGAATCAAAAAGCATCTGGCGGAATGCTTGGAGATCCGCGCTGCCGGCTGATGTTATACTAACAGAGGAAAAAGTGACAGGCGCCGATTTTGCGATTTGGCGGGATGGGCGCCTGTCGCCGTTTTTCCTGGAGGACGGAAACATGGCGCAGAGCGCATTCGATGAACTCAAATGGCGGGGATTGGTGTATGACGCTACGGAAAACGTTCCGGAAATGCTCGCAGGCGGGCCGGTGACCATTTATAACGGATTTGATGCGACGGCCGACAGCCTTCATGTCGGGCATATGGTTCCGCTCATCGCTCTCGCGCGCCTGCAGAGATACGGGCACATACCCATCGCGCTGGCCGGGGGCGGCACGAGCATGATCGGCGATCCCAGCGGCAGAACGGCGGAGCGTCAATTGCTTTCCCGCGAGGCCATCGAAGCCAATATCGAAATCATCAAAAAACAGCTTGCGCATTTTCTCGACTTTGAAGCCAAAAACAATCCGGCGCGTTTGATGAACAATGCCGATTGGCTCCTGTCGCTGAATCTGGTCGATTTCCTCCGCGACGTCGGCAAGCACTTCACCGTCAATTACATGATCAGCAAGGATTCGGTAAAAATGAGGCTCGATCGGGAGGATGGGATTTCCTTCACGGAGTTCAGTTATATGCTTCTGCAGTCGTATGACTTTCTTCATTTGCACGATCACGCGGGCTGCATGCTCCAAACGGGCGGAAGCGACCAGTGGGGAAATATCACGGCCGGCGTGGAACTGATCCGCCGCATGAGGGGGAAGGCCGCGGGCGCCCTGGTCTATCCGCTGATCACCAAAGCGGACGGGACGAAGTTCGGCAAGACGGAGGAAGGCGCGGTATGGCTGTCGCCGCAGCGAACCCCGCCATATCGTTTTTATCAGTTCTGGCTCAACACGGACGACCGCGACGTCATCAATTATTTGAAACTATTCACCTGGCTGGGCGAGGACGAGGTGCGCGACCTCGAGGCGGCCGTGGAGCAACAACCGGAACAGCGCGATGCTCAGCGCCGGCTGGCCCGCGAAATGACCCGCATGGCCCATGACGAAACAGCGCTTCAGGCCGCCGAACAAGCTTCCCAGGTCCTTTTCGGCGGCGAGGTCGCGGGCTTGTCGGCGGCTGAAGTCGCTGAAATTTTCGCCGATGTCCCGTCATGTGAAATCTCCGGCGGGCGGTTCCAGGGAGAAGGAATGCCCGTGGCGGAGCTATTGGCGGAATGCGGTATTGTATCCTCGAAAGGTGAAGCCCGCCGCGCGGTCGAAGCGGGCGGGATCTACTTGAACAATCGGCGTGTCGGCGAGGTCGGGACCAAGGTCACACCGGCGGAAATAATTGACGGCCAGTTCCTTGTCTTGCGGCGCGGGCGCAAGAATTACTGGCTGGTGCGCGTCGCTCCCTGATCGGAATCGGCAAAAACAATGTGAAGATTATCCAGCCCTTGAAGGCGGCGGCAAGCCGCCGCAAAGGCTTCGCCTCCGGTATATTCAACTTCGATTTTTCATGCATTTCGCGGCAGAAACTAATTAGGCAAAATAAATCGGAATCGGGTCAAATTTTGGAGTATCATTTAGAAAAGTCCCCCAAAGCCGGTAAACCGGCAAGCGGCCACCCGGCGTCGCGAAGGGAGGTATTCAATGAACCTGGCCGGACGTTTTCAAATCGCGTTTTTGGTGCTGATCCTGCTGGCCGGCATTCAACGGGCAGGGGCTCAGCAAAGCGGTCAGGGAGGCGGTACTGAAAACACTCCGACGCCTCCTACGAAGGAGGCGCCGAAGCCGATCGCGCCTGTGGCGCAGCCCCCGACACAGCAGCCGGATTTGAGAAGGCCGCAACAGCTTCCGTCTCCGATGATATTTATTACGGGTATGGTTGTGCTGGACAATGGAGAACCGCCGCCGATGGGTACCGTTATCGAACGCGAATGCGGCGGCCTGGTCAAAAAGGAAGCGGTAGTCGATTTGGCCGGGAGCTTTGGATTTCAGATCGGCGGCATCCAAAAATCCGGCCTAATTCTGCCTGATGCCAGCCAGGGATTAATGGACGATGTTTTCGGCTATAGCGCCGACGGAAGCAGCTTGGAATATGGTTACGGATTCGGGCCGCTGGGGGTTTTTTCCAGATTGTCCGGCTGTGAATTGCGCGCTCAGCTGCAGGGTTATCAATCGAGCACCGTAAGGCTGGAGGAGAGGCGTTTTGCGGGTCCGGTCGATGTCGGCACCATCGTGCTGTTCCCGATCGGTAAGGTACAGGGCAAGCTTGTGAGCGCCACAAGCCTGCTGGCGCCCAAGGCGGCAAAAAAATCGCTGGCGCGGGCGGAGAAGGCTTTCCGGAAAGAAAAGCTCGATGAAGCGGAAAGGCTGCTGAGATCGGCGGTGGAAAGCTATCCCAAATATGTCGAAGCCTGGTTTGCGTTGGGACGGGTGCATCAACAGCAGGGCCGCCAGGATGAGGCCCGGGGCGCCTTCGGCAAAGCGATCGCGGCCGACGGGTTGTTTGTGGAATCGTATGTACGGCTGGCGCAGATTGCCGCCGTCGAACAGAAGTGGGAGGAGGCGGCCGATCTGTCCAATAAAGCGATCTCACTCGATCCGGCCACCTTTCCCGAAGCGTATTTCCTGAGCGGGCTGGCCAGCTACAATCTGAATAATCTGGATCTGGCGGAGAAAAGAGCGCGGCAGGCCGCGCGGCTGGATCGGCAGCACCGAATCCCGAGAATTCATCTGTTAATCGCCGCCATCCTCGCCCAAAGGAATGATAAGGCGGGAGCGATGGCGGAAATGCGAAACTACCTTAAGTTCGCTCCCAAAGCTGAGGACGCGGACGCAGTGCGCGCGCGGCTGGAAAGAATGAAGTCTGATCCGTAATGCGGGTTAATTCCTCCTCCCCGGTCCCGTCGGCTTGACGCGGCTCCGAGCGGGCTTTAACATGAAATCATGGCAGCGAAATATGCGCCGACCACGGGCATTGCCGAAGTGGATCGGGCGATTGGCGGGGTTCTATTCGGGGAGGCGCGGGGTTTGAGTGGATTCGCACGGGCTTAAGTGTTGCTGGGAGTGCGGCTCATTCGCGGCCTCGTTCAACGGCCGCGAATCAGCTTGGAGTCGGCTTGCGCCGCTTATTTCTCCGCGGCAGGCATAATGGCCGCCGATTTGATGTAGTCGAGGTTGGGAAAATTCTTTCCCAGGTAAGCGTTGCCTTCCATCTGGATTCGGCCCTGGTCGGGTTTCTCGCCGTACTTGTTGTGGATGGAATCCACTATATTCATGCCTCTTATTACCCTGCCGAACGGCGAAAAGCCCTGGTTGTCGAGAAATGAATTGTCCGCGAAATTAATAAACAGTTGCGTCGTGCGCGTGTTGGGCCCGGCCATGGCATAGGTGATGTATCCCCGGCTGTTGGATTGTCTGGCTTTATCGTCCTGAATGCGCGCCGAACGCCACACCGAATTAAGCTTCGGATCTCCGCTGATTCCGAATTGAACCATAAAGTTTTCCACGACCCGGAAAAAGCGGCAATTATCATAGTAGCCGTTTTTCACCAGATTATAGAAACGATCGGCTCCGTTGGGCGCCCAGGCCCGGGTGACCTCAACGATAAATTCGCCTTTGGAGGTTTCAAACTTGACCTGAAACTTCTCCG
>JBBISO010000003.1:5254-20858 GCA_037441325.1 Acidobacteriota bacterium
ATTCATTTGAGCAGGATTCATCAGCTTCTCCAGATTCGGTTGGGCGCCCTGCTGGCCTGCGGCTGATCCGGGCGCAAATGAAAAAAACAGTGAAGCGATCGCCATCAGAATTGTTGCTCTCAAGCCCATGGAGATTCTCCTTTTTCCAGAATGATTAATCGCCCTGCGCCCCAGAGTTTCCGCCTGCAGCCTGAAAAACTCAAGAGAAAATGATGGCGCCTCAGGCGCGCTGCCCGCCCGTAGACGATCGTTCAGATAATTTTCTCTCCGGCACTCTGCGTTAAGCCTTGTTTCGGATGCCGCTACTCATTACATGCCGGACAAGTGCCGTACAGGTAAACCTCATGCCCTTCCGTCACGAATCCCGGGGGCGTCGAAATGTGTTCGTTGAACGCGCAGCCGGATATTTCAAACAGGCGGTCGCAGGACCTGCACTGAAAATGGTGATGGTGTTCCTTCCCGGCCTTTTCATAAACCGCTCCCGGCTCGGGCGTGCGGATCTTAATCAGCCATCCTTTTTGCACGAGAAGTTTCAGGTTACGGTAAACTGTCGCCTGGTTTAGGGTCCCCACGGTCTCACGGCCGGCCTTGAGGATTTCATCGATGCTCAGCGGCCGGTCGAGTTTTCGAAAAACTTCCTGTATGGCATTTCTCTGGTTCGTCTTCCGCTTCATTCGCGCTCCTTACCATCCGCATCATATGTTATTGCAAGTGCGGCTGCAATAAACTTGACAAGGGCGGGTGAATGTGGACAATGCAAATTCATTTGCAATAACGCGCGGCGGGGTATTCATTGGCGGCGGGATGAGAGGGAAATTTGCCGGAAACCGCGGGAGTGGCAATCAGGGTTTTTTTGGCTTTTGCGCTGGCCATGTTTGGGGGCTTGATCAGCTCGATGACGGGGGTCTCGCATGCGCGCTTGTGCCGCTTGATAAGCTTCGCGGCGGGGACGCTATTGGGTGTCACCCTCTTTTCCATTATCCCCGAAACACTTTCCACAATACCTTTCTTTCGTTTCGCCGCGGCGATGTTTTCGGGCTATGTGGTTTTTTTCTTGATCAGCCGGTATCTCTTTCATGTTTGCCCGGCATGCGCGGCAAGCCATTTTGACGAGGCGGCCACCCACAGATTCAGCGAAATTGCGTCTGCCATGATCATCGCTCTGGGCTTGCACAGCACCATGGATGGAATGGCGCTGGCCTTGGGAAAAGATGCCGAAATGGCCGGGGGGCTCAGCGCCACGCTGCTTTTGGCCGTTTGCGTGCACAAAGTGCCGGAGGGGCTGGCGCTTTGCGCGCTGCTTCTCGCCGCCGGATTCCGGCGCGCCGCCGCTTTGGGGTGGGTGGCGGCGGTGGAATCAACGACGCTGCTGGGCGGCGCGATCGGGTTATGGGCGGCGCCCAGGTTTTCGCTTCTATGGCTGGATACGCTGCTGGCTCACGTCGGGGGGGGATTCATATTCCTGGCCGTGCACGCGGTGTTCGGCGAGCTGATCAAGCATAGCCGCGCGTTGGTCCTGGTCAGTTTTGCCGCGGGCGTTTTGTCGGTCGCCGCTCTCAGGCTGGCACTGCAACAACTGTGACTGAAACGCTGCTTCCCGCCTGTTTCGTTCTTCCTTTCGCCGGTTTGGGGGATATAATCGGCCCGTTAAGTGCAAGGAGGCATCCGTGAGAATTCTGGGTGTTGTCGGCAGTCCCCGCAAGAATGGGAATACCGAGATCCTGGTGAAAGAAGCGCTGCGCGTGGCTCGAGAGGCAGGGTGCGCGACGGAAATGTTTTTGCTGTCCGAAAAGCGCGTGGCTCCCTGTGATGCCTGCGGGACCTGCTTCGAAGTCGGCTCCTGCGTGGTGGAGGACGACATGCAGGAACTGTACGAAATGCTGGAACGCGCGGACGGCGTCATATTCGGCAGTCCGGTCTATTTCGGCAGCGTCAGCGCGCAGATGAAGGCGGTCATGGATCGGATGTTCGCCCTGCTGGGACGGCGGGCTTTAAAAGATAAGGTGGCGGGCGCTCTGGTGGTCACGAGACGGGTAGGAGCCATACAAGCCCGATCGCTGCTCTATTCGTTCTGCATCGCTCAAGGAATGATCGTGGCCGGCGGCGCCATCGGCTACGGCAGGGAAATCGGCGATGTCCTGACGGGAGTGGGCGGCGGCATTGACATGTCAGCCATGGAAGAAGCGCGCCTTCTGGGCTCCAATGTTTACCAGCTGATCCGGCGCCTGGAATAGCAGTGGTTAAGGACCGAACCTGGCAGCATAGCTGCGGCGAAGGCCGGCAGAAGCCCGTCATCCGGCTTGCGTTTGCCTGCGTACGTCAGCGGCCAATATGTTTTCACCTTGTTTGCCCGGGCAACTGAGCCATTACAAATTCAATAACTTTCTCCGTGCTCTGAGGGTTTTTCAGGGAGTATAATTATTGTTTTTTTTATGAAGCGGCATAATCCGAATAGGAGCTGAAATATGAATCGGTGTCATCCCTTCTTTTGTTTAACTGCCGCCTTTGCGCTGGCGTTGAGTGCGGCCGCAGTTCCTGCTCAGGAGCAGCAGCCTTACGGCTTCCAGCCGGTTGTGGGGCAACCGGGCAAGGATGTGGTTTGGGTGCCGAGCCCGCAGGAACTGGTCGAAAAAATGCTTGATATGGCAAAGGTCACTCCGCGGGACTATGTGATTGACCTTGGATCGGGCGACGGGCGCACCGTCATCACGGCGGCGAAGCGGGGCGCTCAGGCTTTGGGCATCGAATACAATCCTGATATGGTTGATCTTTCAAAGCAAAACGCGGCGCAGGAGGGCGTGAGTGAAAAAGCTCAATTCCTCATAGCCGATTTGTTTGAAAGCGATTTTTCCAGGGCTACGGTAATTACGTTGTTTTTGCTGCCCGATATCAACATGAGACTGCGTCCCAGACTTCTTAGCCTGAAACCGGGCACGCGCGTGGTGTCGAACTCTTTCACCATGGAGGACTGGGAGCCGGATGAAACCTCCACCGTGCAAAGCGACTGCTCCAGCTGGTGCACCGCCTATCTCTGGATTGTGCCCGCTAAGGTCGAAGGAAAATGGAAGCTGCCGCAAGGCGAGATGGCCTTGCAGCAGACATTTCAGCTGGTTTCCGGAACGCTCAGTCAAAACGGGAAAAGCATGCCGCTGAAGGGCAGGTTGCGGGGCGAGGAGATCGCTTTCACCGCCGGCGAGGCCGAATATGTCGGCCGGGTCAACGGAGAAACCATGTCGGTAAGCCTGAAACACGGCACAGAGCAAAGCAACTGGACCGCCACACCCGAAAAGCCTTAGCCCGCATTTCTGGCAAGGTTTCTACTGCGGCGGCGCATCCAGCCATGTCTGCGTTTCGCTCCCTGTGAAAAGGGCTCTCCAGAGCCGTCCCGTCTCAAAACTTGCAGATTTGATGGTTTTTGATGAAAACCGGATGGTAAGGCGCACCCCTTGGAGTGCCCAAGCTTGCTTGCGCCTTTGATTTTAATAATCCGCAAAGGCGGCGGCAAGCCGCCGCAGTCCAAAGAAACCAGCTTCGCAATTCCCAGCAAATTGCAGTTTTGAAAACCTCCGGAGATCCGCCCGCACATGCCGCGCGCCTTACATCCACGCCCGTCGGCGCCGCTTCGCTAAAAACCTTAATAGCATGGAGGTGGTGCCCCTTGAAGGAATCGGTCCAGAAGCCGGTCGCAGTTCCGGGTGATCTGCGCGATTTCCTTTTTGGTGATGCCGTCCACGTGAATGCCGGCGATGACACAAACCGGCCTTTTGAGGTGTTTGCACAATTTGTGGGCTGAAGGGGCGGCCAGCAAGTCATCCTTATGGCCGAGCCTGGTGATTACCGAGGTGGAAGTCCGGCTGTTTTCCTGATAGTAATCGGCCACGGCGACCGCTCCGATGTGCCCCTGTTCGTTGAAGAGGCAAACGATAAGGTCGTTGCCGATTGAATAGGCGGAAAGGCTGATTCTGGTCCGTCCGGTTCCTTCATTCAGCAAAATGGGTTTCATGTGGGTTTGCGGTGCCGGCCCACCTTTCGTATAGATGGTGCTCGATGCGGAAAAGGTCGAGCGCTTTGCCGACGGTGTGGTCGATGATGTCCTGAATGGAATGCGGTTTGTGATAAAAGGCCGGAACGGGAGGCATCACCACGCCCCCCATTCGAGTTACGCGGGCCATGTTCCTCAAATGTCCCAAATGAAGCGGCGTTTCCCGCACGAGGAGAACCAGTCTGCCGCGCTCTTTCAGAGTGACGTCCGCGGCGCGGGTCAGCAGATTTTCGGCGTAGGAGTTGGCGACCGCGGAAAGCGTCTTCATGCTGCACGGGGCGACGATCATTCCGTCGCGCAGAAAAGAGCCGCTGGCAATGCGGGCGCAGATATCATCAATCCGATAGTTATAATCCGCCAGGGCCCTGACTTCGGACGAGCTGAAACCGGTCTCGATCGCAATCGTTTGCTCGCCTGCGGGGGAAACAATGAGATGGGTTTCCACGCTCTCGATTCCCGACAAGACTTGGAGCATCCGTACTCCATAGATTACGCCGCTGGCTCCATTGATGCCGATGATTATTTTCAAACCTGTTTCTCCCTTAGACTTACTGAACAATCTACTAGATGGCCGGATGATGAGTCAAACAGTTGTGAGGATGCATCTTCGCAAGCGCCGGTCCGGTTCCGGAAATTTCATCCCCACGGTCCTTCATTTGCCGGAAGCCGTGCGTCATCATGGGGGCGGCCGAGGATTTCAAAAGGGAAAATTTCCCTGGCAGTGCTTTGCCAGTGCGATGGAGGTGCATAGTCTGCTCCGGGTCCATTTTGGAAATTAGAAGATATTAATGTTTTGGTTCCAGGTGAACGATACGAAAAATTGACGCCGTGACCGTGAACATGAGCTTGAACGGTCTTTTAGTTCGGTCGCCAGTGATGCTTCTGCCCGGCACGGAAGTGGAACTTTCGGTCATTCCGCCAACCACAAGCGCTGCCATTAAGGCAACCGCCAAAATTCTGCGTGTGGCGGATAAAAACCAACTTGCAATTCTCTTCCAGGAAATGCGCCAGGACCAAAGGGAGGCATTGCAGCAATTCATGCTTCCGCTGATCCTGGCCAAAATCGGCCACGAATCATAAATAGGGGCCGGCAACGCAACCCCGTAGTTTTCCATTCCCCCTTGGACCTGATTCTTCCATTCCGGCATGGAACTGTATAGAACCTGCATTTTTATATACAGCGGTCAGCGCGCCGTCCAGCCGCCGTCGATCACAAGCTCCGAGCCGGTGAGGAATTTGGACTCATCCGATGCAAGATACAATACGCCGTAAGCCACGTCCTCGGGTTCGCCGAAATGCCCGATCGGGTGCCAGCTTAAAGCCGTGTTGTATTTATTAATGTCCTGTTTCAGCGGGTCCGCCATGGCGGTATTGATCACGCCCGGATAGATGGAATTCACGCGGATATTGTAACCGTAACCGGCTTGGGAGCATTCGATGGCCGCAGCCTTGGTGAAGAGCCTGACTCCTCCTTTGCTCGCATGATATGCCGATGCATCCGGATTGCCTATAAGGCCCGCCACCGAGGAAATGTTGATGATCGATCCACCCCCGGTTTTTTTCATCGCCTCAATGGCAAATCTTGTTCCCAGGAAAACTCCGTCCAGATTGATGCTCATCAGCCGCCGCCACTCAGCCAGTGAAGTTTCTTCAATTTTTTTATAAAAAATCACGCCGGCGTTATTGACGAGGACATCGAGCCGGCCGAACTCTTCCAAAGTCCGGTCCATGACCATGCGCCAAGCGGCTTCAATGGTTACATCGTGTTTCAGGAAGAGCGCTTTTCCGCCGCGGCGGTTAATCGTTCCGGCGATTTTCTTGACTGCGGCCTCGTTAATGTCGGTGACAACGACTTTGGCTCCTTCCTTTGCCAGCAATGATGCCTCAGCGCTGCCCAGGCCGCCCGCGCCGCCGGTTATAATCGCAACCTTACCCTTGACGCGACCCATGTTTTATTCCTTTCGCATATTTTCCTGCGGGTGGGATTTTATGCCGATTGGCTTTCCGGGGCACGATGTTTTTAGACAGCTTCTGTCCCAATGCATCCAGGCGAAGCCCTTGGAGTAATCCGCAAGGGCGGCGGCAAGCCGCCGCACTCCAAAAATAATCTTGATGGCGCAGCCCTGGGGAGGGCTTTGCATTCCCGCGTCAGGCGGTAATTTTTCGCAATTCCCTTCGCAGGATCTTCCCCTGCGGCGTTTTCGGCAAGTCGGCGACGAAATGGATCTTTTTGGGCACTTTGTAGCCCGCCATTTTTTCTTTGCAGAACGCGATGAGGTCGCGCTCGTTCGCCGTGACGCCGGGTCTCAGGGTCACAAAAGCAGTGACGGCCTCTCCATACTCGCGGTGAGGCAGGCCGACGACGCCGCATTCATTAACGGCCCGATGCTGATGCAGAGTGTCCTCTACTTCCTTGGGATAGACATTCTCGCCGCCGGTGATGATGATGTCCTTGATCCGGTCCACAATAAAAAGGTATCCCTCTTCATCGAAGACGCCCACATCGCCCGAGTGAAGCCATCCATTGCGCAGCGCCAGGGCGGTTTCTTGAGGCTGTTCGAAATAACCCTTCATGACGTTGGGGCCCCGGATGATGATCTCGCCCTGGTCGCCCTGTTCGACTTCGTTGTCGTTTGCATCGACGACTTTTACTTCAACGATCCCGCCGGGCATGCCGATGGATCCGATCTTGTGCCGGTAAAGATGATTGAAGGTCACCAGCGAGGCTGCCTCCGTCATGCCGTACGCCTCATGGATTGGAATGCCGTAAGCCTGGGCCCATTGCCGGACGATTTCGGCCGGCATGCTGGTGCCTCCGGAAAAGACATAGCGCAGGCTTTTCAGCTGCTTTCTGGTTTCAGGATTATTCAGCAAACGGATGAAAATCGTGGGAACAGCATATAAGCGGGTCACCTTATGCTCGACGACTGCGGCGATCACCTTATCCATGTCGAAGCCCGCGAAGAGTACGAGGGTGGCGCAGCCGTAGAAGAATGTGTGCATGACATGGCACTGCGCGAAGACGTGGTTAAGGGGCAGGGAGCATAATCCGATATCTTCGGGCACCGTTCTTTCGTGATAGGCGACATTTTGCGCGCTATACAGGAGGTTCCGGTGGGTCAGCATGGCGCCTTTGGGGACGCCGGTAGTACCTCCGGTATAAAGGATGGCGCAGGTATCGTCTCCCGTCGTGTCTGCGGCCGCCGCGCGCGTATGCGCGCCTTCTCCCCGCAAAATCGACTGGAATGCCTCATCCCGTTCCACGCCAACGACCTGCTTGACCAGCGGGATGGCTTCCGGCGGAGGAACCATGGGCAAGAGAGATTCGGAGGTGACGAGGAGGGAAGAAAGCGAGTCGTTCACCACGGTTTTCATTTCATCGCTCTTGTATGCGCTCGGCACACAAACCGTGATCGCGCCCATCCTTGCCGCGCCGAAATAAAGCATAATCCATTCGGGCCGGTTAGCCATGTAGAGGGAAACACGGTCGCCTTTGGAAATCCCCAGCTTTCTCAGATACGCTGCCACTCCGTCGATGATTCTGTGCATCTCGGCATAGGTATAGCTTTCGTTCCCGAATATCAGGGCCTTTTTGTTCGGATCATAAAGAGCGGCATTGGCAAACAAATCGGCGACATTCATGGCGATTTCCTTTCCTAAGTACTGGTATTCGTAATTGGGGCAGGTTTGGAGACCCGCCCGCCTTGCATCCGCGCCCGTCGGCGCCGGCGCGCCGTCCTCGTGACTATTGCCGGAAGTGCCGCGGCAGGGCCGTGGAAATGAACGGCACGTAGGTGATCACCAAAACACCAATCAGCAGCACCAGCAGAAGCGGGATGATCGACCTCCAGACTTCCGGCATCGGCTGGTTGAAACGATAGGACGACAGGAACAAGTTCATCCCCACCGGCGGAGTCAGATAGCCGAGCTCCAGGTTTGCCAGGAATATGATCCCGAGGTGCACCGGGTCGATTCCGAACGCCGCCCCGATCGGCACAATCAACGGAACCACCACGATGATTGCGGAAAAGATATCCATCAGGCAGCCGACGAGGAGCAAAAAGAAATTGAGCGCCAGCAGAAATGCCAGGGGCGAGTGCACCGAAGCCTGCACCCAGTCAATCAACCGTTCGGGGACTTGGGTTTGGACCAGATATCCGGTGAAGCCGAGCGCCACTCCCAGGATCAGGAGTATGGCGCCCACGAGCAATCCGCACTCCGTCATGACCCGGGGAACATCGCGGGCAATTTTCAAATCCTTGTATACCAGGCACTCCACGATGAATGCGTAGAGCGCGGTGATTACGGAAGCTTCCACCGCGGTAGCGTAGCCGCCGAAGAGCGCCACGCAGGCGACGACCGGAAGCAACAGCTCCCATTTTGCGTCCCACAATGCGCTTTTTGCTTCCGCCCAAAGGAAGGATTTTTTTTCGCCTTTGGCGGTTTTAGGGCTCCGGGTGATGCCCCACATGCCGGCGGCCGCGACCATCAGTGTTCCGGGGAGAATGCCGCCCAGGAACATTTGGTTGATGTCGATGCTGGCAATGATCGCGTAAAGGATCACGGGCAAGCATGGGGGAAAAAGCAGGCCGATCGAGCCTGAGCCGGTGAGCAGGCCGATCGCGTTTCTTTCCGAATAGCGCGCTGCCAGCAGAACCGGCATGAGGAGGCCTCCCAGTGCCAGGATTGTGACTCCGGAGGCGCCGGTGAAGCTCGTAAAAAAAGCGCATGCCAGGACGGCCGCAATTGCCGGGCCGCCGCGGAAATGGCCGACGAGAGCCTGGAAGACACGTACCAGTCTCCTGGGGGCTCCTCCTTCCGCCAGAAAGTAACCGGCCAGAGTGAACATCGGAATAGCCGGCAGGGATGGATTGGTTACCTGTTGATAATGCCGGATCGGCATCATTTCGATGGGTATCCCGTCTCCCCAAAGCAAAATGAGGGCGGCGCCTCCCAGCGTCACGAATATGGGAGCTCCTAGGATAGTGGCCGCCAGCAGAAGCGCCAGCGCGGGTAAAACCATCCCGGAAGGATCCACCGGAAGCCATGTTACGGCGGCCAAAAGAGCGCCGGCAAGCAAAGCGGCGATCCCGCGGCCCACGGACTTGTCCGCCGCGTGGCGGAGCAAGCGGACGGCGATGGCCGCGAAGCCGAGCGGAAGAATTGCCTGCGGCAGCCAGATCGGAACGCCGTATGCCAGGATGTTTCCCGCTTCCCGGCCCTGCAGCACGAAACGGAAGCCGGCAACAAAAAGAAGAACCGTCACCGCCGCGGCAAGGGCCCCGCTGAACAAGCGGGCGAATGCTTTGGCCCGGCCCTTTAAAAAAGCGGTCACGGTTGAAAGCGAAAGAAGGCGTGCCTCGCGGGCGGCAATCGCGCCTCCGATCATGCAGATGAACAAAGTCAGGTGGCACTGGATGGCGCTTGATCCGCGCAGGACGATTGTGGTCCGGCGCAGGACTATGTCCGCCAGAGGCAGGAGAACCATGGCGGCGAGGCAAAAAGTCATCAAAAGGTTCTCGCCGGTTTTGACGCTGCTCTCCCAGATCTGCCGCACGCCCTTTTTAAGATCAGGAGCGCCCGCGGCTTCCGCCGCTCCCTTGCTCATTTTTCGGTCCCTCTTGCGCGATACTCGGCAACCAGCCGTTGCACTTCATCAAAAATATCCGCCGGCACCACCTTCTCGCGTATCTGAGGATAGATAATTCCCGTCAGTTGCCGCCATTCTTCCTCAACTTGCGGAGAGACGGGATGCACCACCAGCCCCTTTTTCTGCATCGCGGCGATAGATTCTTCATCCTCCTGCCGGTCGCTGGCGCGTATCCTGGCGCCGGCAGCGTTGGCCGCCTCGCGAAGCTTTTTTTGAAGCTCCGGGGGTATGGTGTCCCAGGTGTCTTTCCGGATTATGGCGCCTCCTGAAAGGACACTCCATTTCAAAGCCAGCATGTTGGGCGCCGCAGTATAGCATTGAGCCAGCAAAGCCTGGTTGGGTGGGAGCGGTATGGCATTAATGAGATTCGTCCGCAATGCGGGCAAAATATTTGCGGTTTCCAAAGGCACGGGGTGGTAGCCCAGAGACCTCATCAAATCCACCTGGAAGGCGTTGCCGGCCCAGGTGAAGATCTTAAACTGTTTGAAGTCATCCGGGCTCACGGCGGGAGTCTTGGAAAAAAAGCGCACCCATCCGGCATCACCCCAGAAAAGAACCACGAATCCTTTATCCAGCAGAAGCTTTTCAAGCCGCGGGGCCATCTTTTCCAGCACGTAGTCATACTCGTCCCAGGAGCGGAACGTCAGCGGCATAAACGACAGTCCTCCGACGGCGCGATCGATTTCACTCAAGCCCACGACCGTAAACATGCCGGCGGTCAAAATGCCGGCCCGCATCAGTCGCACCATATCCGCTTCGCCGCCCTGCGTGCCGTCGGGGTAGATGATCAATCTCACGCTCCCCCCGCTTGCAGCGCGCCACTTCTGGCCCATTTCGACGAGTGCCGTATGGAAGGAACTGCCGGTAGGCGCCAGCGTGCCCAACCGCACCGTTACCGGATTCGCGGCCCGCGACACGGCGGGCGTCCCCAGAATTGCGTGTGTTGCCACTGCCAGAATGCCGATTGCCAAGAAACCGGCGAGATTATTTTTCATCTTGCATCTGCCCATTGATAAATGCTCTCCGGCGGTCGCATGTTTATCGCCGTCAATCGCGGTTACGGTTCAGCGCTTAAAAACAGCTCATCTATCCTCGAAAGCAGCCAGCGGGCACGGCGCTGAGTGATGAGGTTGGCCAGTCGGTACTTGGGCCTGGCGTTGACATCCACTGACAGGGCTCTTTCGAGCAGCGATTGAAATTCGCGCCTGTCCTGCCTGGCGATGGAAACGGATTCGGCCAGAGCGACCAGGGGGCCGGCCTGGAATCCTCCGGAAAGCTCCATGGCGCGCTCGAAATGCCTGCGGGCGCGCTCTAGGGGATCGCCTTCCGCGCCCTGACGCCCGGGTTCATAGCTTATCAGGAAGGAATGGATGGCGCCCTCGTCAAAGGACTCATTGAGCTCAAGCGCCCGATCGATCAGGGCTTCCATAGTCGGCTGGTCGGCAATCTGAGCGGGTTTGTTCTTTGAAAGCGTGATCGCCATGCCCCACGATGCCGCCGTCCAATAAAGCAGAGGCACATCGGCGGCTTTTGCGCTTTGCACGGCCGACAAGGGATCTTTATTCAGGGCGGTGTCGAATCCAGGGTGTGTGGTTTCGAGGCCGCGCAATCCGTAATCGCGGGCGCGCAGAAACAGGCCGCGCGCACGGGCGCGCATGGCCAGTGCCAGCGCAAAATCCTGCGGCTCGGTTTCGTCCGCCTCCTGTTTGACGAAAGCATAGGCATACTGGGTAAAGCCGCTGCAAGCGGCAAGCAGAAGGCCGCGATGGCGGGGATTCTCCGCCAGCAGGGTCTCGATCAGTTTCAGGCTGAAAGGGAGAGCATCCTTGACCAGTTCAGGATCATTATCCGACGCGAAAGCCGTCCCGCTCTTCGCCAGCGCCTCGCCCAATTGCTTGACCGCGATTTTGCGCACCGAGCATCCGGACGCGGCCAGACCAAGCACGGCGATCATCACCATAAATGCGGCATCCAGTCTCAGTTTCGTCGACATATTAAGCAACGGCCCCGCCGGTATCGACTCGAACAAACCTTATGTAATACTTGATTTGTTCCCCAGGAGTATGGAACAAATAAAACCGGGCTTCAATCCGTTCGATGCTATCAAATTCCAAGAACACAGTCACCATGTCCCCGGCAAAACGAATGCTTTTGCGGGACCGAAGGCCGGTGATACACTCACGAGTAAAAGGAGATTTGCATGCTGCAAATTATTGCCCGCAAAGCTCTCGATGTGGGTTCCTATGAGCTTGTTTCTCTCATCGGCTCGGGCCGGGACGCATTGGCCAAGTTGCTTCAATCGCACGAATCGCTCATGATTATGATCGACAAGACTCCGGCCAAATAATGTGTTTTTGCACATGGATCCATCGGCAGAACCGAACTCCGGAGGGGAAAGGAGACAGAAAAAAGCAAGCGGTTGATTCCCAGCTCGTTGATTCAATTTTCTTTTCAGGGCATGCATGAGACTGAAGCTTATGGGATTGCTATTCGCCAAACGCCTGCGGGGACAAGCCGTGGCTATGGCGGCGGTCCTTCTGTGTCATGGCGGGTGTGCCCCGGCTGACAGAACTGAGAAGGCTCGCACGCCGGCAAAATCTCTGGCCACGGCAGAGATTGTGCGGAAGCTCGCGCCGGCGGTAGTCAGGTTGCAGGCAAATATTTCCAAATCCTCCAAACCGGAAGCGGTATTGCCGGGAAACAGCTGCGGCACGGGAGTAATTTTTGACGGCGATGGGCACATTGTCACCAACCTGCATGTGATCAGTCCCGGCGGCCGGGAAGTGCCGGACCGGGTTTTCACGACTCTGTCGGACCGGCGGACATTTTATGCCGCGGTGGTGGGAATTGATCAAAGACTGGACCTTGCGGTTCTGAAGATTGATGCGGCCGGACTGACTCCCGCCGCTTTCGGGGACCCGGCCAGGCTCGAGGTGGGAGAGGACGTGGTTGCAATGGGTTACGCGTTCGATCTGGCAGGTTCACCGACGGTAACGCGCGGCGTCGTTAGCGCGCTGCGGCGCCGAATTATACAATCGGGTCTGGTTATTCCTGACGCCATTCAAACCGACGCGGATATTCATCCCGGCAATTCCGGGGGACCCTTGGCAAACTCTCGCGGCGAAGTCATCGGCATCAATACGGCGGTTGCGTCGTGGTCCCGCGATATCGGCTTCGCAATTTCCGTCTCCGCGCTCCGCCCGGCAGTGGAATCCATTATTGGCAGCGGCGCGGTCAAGCGTGCTTATCTGGGGATCTCCACTGCAGAATCATCGGTGCCCTTTGCGGCCGGCCCGCTCGCCCTTACGGGGATCCCGGTTCTTATGGTTATGGAAGGTTCTCCGGCTCACCATGCGGGGCTGCGTCCGAAGGATGTTATCCTGTCGATAGGAGGAGAGCAGGTTGAGACCGGCGGAGATCTGATGCCGATACTGGCAAAACACAAGCCCGGCGAGCGTGTCGCCATTGAATTTTTTCGGGCGCAGGAGCGTAAGAAGGTAATTGTGACGCTGGGGCAACAGCCGGAATGAAACGGATAATTTTCATGGCGCGGCATGCTCGGGCGGGCCTCCGGAGGTTGTCTCAAAAATGCAATTTCCTAGGAATTGCGAAGCTGGTTTCCTTGAAGTGCGGCAGCTTGCTGCCGCCTTCACAAACATGCTAAATATATATCCCATAAAGATTTATGAAAAAGGCGCAAGCAAGTTTGGGCACTCCAAGGAGTTCGGCTTGCCGTTCGGTTTTCATTAAAAGCCGGCAAATCTGCAAGTTTTGAGACGGGCTCTCCAGAGCCGTCCTCACAGGGGGCGCAGCGAAGCAAACATGCCCGGATGTGCCGCCGCAGTAGAAATCTTGTAAGAAAAGCGGGTTAGGCGGAAGCCGCCATGAGCATAGATCCCGGTTTGCCGGGCAGGTTGGGCCTTTCCGACAGAATAGGTCCGGCAGCTTTGGTAGAAATTTGCGCGCCGTTGGGAGCCGGCTGGCCGCCGGCTTCATTCCCTTTCTCTCTGGCGGCGGATTTATCCTCCAGGAAACCTGATCTTGTGCTTGTCGGCGGCGGCGACGCCAAAAAAGACAA
Source organism: Acidobacteriota bacterium (assembly GCA_037441325.1). Lineage (GTDB taxonomy): Bacteria > Acidobacteriota > UBA6911 > UBA6911 > UBA6911 > UBA6911. The sequence goes on from JBBISO010000003.1 coordinate 19,025, forward strand.
TTATGCAGGCAATATAAGAATTGAATATTGCATGCGGCGTGAGGTGCGAGGCGGGCAAGAAAATCCATGCCAAAACAACAATCGCGTTGGTCGTCAATACCCACCGCGCGGATCTCAGGCGGCAAAAGCCGGGCGCAAAAAAAACAAAAAGTATGATCAGGGTCATGCCTGCCGCCAGGCTGAGCCCGATCATGAGCGCATTTAGAATCCCGGTAATCTGCAAGGCCAAAAACAAGGTCAGAACGCCGATTGCCAGGACGGCCGCGCGATTTAATCGGAGTTGCTGTTTTTCGCCTATGGTTTTTCCCAAAACCGAGGCAACAATATCTTTCAGTACGATTGTGGACGAGCTGAGCAGCAGGCCTGCGGCCGTGGAAACATCCGCGGCCCACAGCGCCGCCAGAGTAACGCCGGCAATCCATGGGTCCAGGCTGGTAAGCATGGCCGGCAATGCCAGACGCGGGTCGGCTATGTAGGGACTGGTGGCTTTGGCAGCGATACCGAGGATCGCGGCCACAAACCCAATTGGAATCATAAGCAGCGCTGCCATGACAAATCCTCTTCGAGCGGCCTTGCCGTCGCGCGCGGCGAATGCCACCTGAAGCGGCGCTTGAAACGAAAAGTTTGCTGTGGACACGACTACAACCCAGATGATGATCTGTTCCAGTCCCACCCCTTTGATAATTGAAAAATAATCCGGCGACTGAGGCAGTCGGGCCGCGACGGAATCAAATCCTCCCAATGCATTCACGCCGATAAGTGCCGCCAGGATGATTCCTCCATAAATAAGGGCCACATTCAGCACATTGCCCAAGCTGGCGCTCCAGAGCCCGCCTAATAACGTGAGCGCAATGAAGACGACCGCGCTGAAAATCATTCCCGTCTTTAGGTCCGGAAACATATCCGGAAGCAATTGCGACAAAATCGCTCCGCCTGCCACATATTGCAGGGATGTGATCGTCAATTGGATGAGCACCTGAACCGTGATGCAGGCGATGTAACCGGATTTGTCGAAGCACCTTTGAAAGAGTTCCGGAACGGTTACCAGATTCAATTTGCGGAAGCGCTCCGAGCTTACAAAGGCGATTATCAGAGCGGAAATTGCCCAGGCGACATCGTACCATCCCGCGCCCAGTCCTTGGCCTTTGAACGCGCTTTCGGCAACGCCGACGGTGGAGGCGCCGCCGATCGCAAGGCCCGTCAGCGTAACTGCGACTAAAGGCGCAGAAAGATTACGGCCGGCGAGCAGGAACCCTTCTTTCCCCCGCCGGGCCAAGCGTGACGCCCAGATCCCGATAGCTAACAACAACAGTACATACGCGGCCACAATAAGCGATTGAATAGACATAGAATTAAAATGGGGACAGGCTACGCAATCCCCGAATCTACTGCCTCCGCCGGATTCACGAATACTAATAATTCAGGGATTGCGTAGCCTGTCCCTGATTTTTTCGATTGCCTCTCTGGGAGAATTGGCGCGCACCGTGCCGGGGATTTGATCCCATTGCGAATCCAGGGTTATCACCAATTTGCCCAGCTTCAGCGCCAGAGCGATCTCGGACAAGGTCCCGTGTTCGCCGCCAACGGCAATCAATGCGTCGGCGGTTGCGGCGATGACGGCATTGCGGGCTTCTCCCAGGCCGGTTGCGATGGCGATCTCCACATGGAGGTTCGCATGATCCGGCGATGCCTGCGGCAGGATTCCGACGACGATTCCCCCCTTGCGGCGGGCGCCGGCGGAGGCTGCTTCCATGATTCCGCCGAGCCCCCCGGTTATCAGCGCGAAACCGCATTCCGCCAGGAGTTCGCCCACTTGGGCCGCGGTGGATAAAAT
>JBBISO010000003.1:20868-26771 GCA_037441325.1 Acidobacteriota bacterium
ACCGGTTCGTCACCGGCCACGAGGAGATGTTCGAGGCCGCCGCCGACAACCGCAATCAAACTCTTCCGCACAAGAACCCCTCATTTTAAGAGCAGCAAACCTTCCGCCGCGGATCTCCATGGAATGCGGCGGGGGCTGATTTCTCTTTTCCCGCGCATTCGCCGTAACGGCAATCCAGAACAGGTACTTGTCCCGGAGGATCAGCTGAAATCCTCCGTCCTTACCCAGCGGCTGCTTGCTCCGTTTTGCGGCTTCGGGCGGGCCCGACCGGACTTCGCGCGCGTTAACCGCCAAAATCAGGGCCAGGCAGACCAGCAGAACTCCGGCGGCGATCAGCATCAGGGAATAGGGACTCAGACGGAATTTTTCGATAAGAATCGACACCAGGAAAGCCCCCACTACCGCTCCCATGTTTGTTCATCCCGATTCCGATGATCGGGAAAAGCCGCTTGCCCTGTTCTTCGCGGTAGATGTCGTTGGCGAATGCCCAGAATTGGGAAACCATAAATACACTGAAAATGCCCAGCCAGATGAAAAAACAATCCCGAGTCTCAATCCTCTGTGTCCCAGGAAGCAGAACAATGCGAGGTTGCTTGCGAAAAACAGCGTCAAGCCGGTCAGTAAACGGACTCGGTTGACCCTGCTCGCCACCCAGCCATATAGAGGAATGACGCCGAGCAGCAGCACGGCTTGGCCCGCGGCGGAATAGGATTTTGCCTCCGCCCCGCTTTCGGAAAGGATCAGCGCTTCGCGCACCGGCTTGAGGAGGTAATAAGCGCCGAGCAGCAGAAAAACGGCAACCATCAACAGCAGAGCGCTGATGCTCTCCCCCTCGCGTACCTCGGAAAAAACCGACAGGAAATTGACGGTTTGGCCCTTCGGTTTTTCGCCTGTCGGCTGAACGGGGGAATGTGATCTGCGAGCTTGCAGTCCAGGAAATGCTTGCGGTGTTTGCGCCTTTACCATGTGCGCTCTACTCCGACCGCCTGCGCTTCGTCGCTGCGCTTCCGGACATAAACCCGAACTGTCTGGCCGGGGCGCTCAAGAGAATAGAGCGTCGCCACCCAATATCCATCGCCCGGCATGCGGGGCAGCCGCGCCGTGTTTTCTCCGGCAATCGGCTCGCTGGCTTCTTTTTCGTTATCGAACGCGGACCAGCGGATCCCTGTTTCGAGCGCTTTGCCGATACCGTATGCTGCCGCAAAATCCAGCCAATGCAGACGGCCGTCTTTCACTTCAAAACGGTCCACGGGGAGGACTTTGGCAAAGGCCGCACGGCCGATCTTGTCCCGCCGCTCAATCAGGCATCGCGTCACCCAATCGGCGGCCCGCGCATCGCTGTATTGGGCCGCATTCACGATGGCGCGAATGTCGGCATCGCGAAGGTTGACAATTTGTTTCGCCATCCAAAACTCGTCATCCGGCAGCCGGTTGAGAAACGCGGGGTTCGGGTATTCCGGAACCCATCGTTCGGGATCAAAAATCGCGCTTTCAAAGCGGCCGACTGCTTTCAGATCGGGGTATTGAGCGCGCGCCCAGTGCGGTACAGCCAGCCCGAGGGTTGCCAACTGCACCAGTGCATTTTTCCGGCTGAACAGATATTCGCCCCCGGAGCGCGGGCTGTTGATTTTGTCGCTTCCGCTTCCCAGCGTGGAACCGAAGTCCAGCTGATAATGCTTCACAAAACTGCCGGAAGGTCCCTCCGTGAGAATATCCATGCTGTTGATGGAACGCGAATCGTCGTGATTCACGAGAGCGCAGGCCAGGTGCATGCCGCGAAGATCGCGCCGGTGTTTGTGCGGCACGGTATCGTTCGGATCGTCGCGGCGGGTTCCGAAGTAGCGATACGGACCAAGATTCTTGCCGGGCAGGGCCAGGCTGGCCGTAACGCGATAGCAGCCGTTGCTCCCTTTATGCACCCGAAGCAGGATTTCCGAAAGGTCTCGCCCCGTCATTTTATGCCTGCGCCCGAGTTTGTCTTCTACGGTTACATCCTCCCCGATCGTTAACATTTGCGGGCGAAAATAGACGATGTAGTTCTCGGGGACATGGTAGCCGAGGGCGTAAAAAATCTTGGATGCGATTTGATCGGCCCCGGTGGCCATTTCGGGATTGGAGAGCGGATCGAATTTCACAAAATACCGGCGGCTGTGCCGGTCCAGGATTACGAAGCCCGGAGAGGTTTCCAGGTCGCTCATGCCCAAATGTCCGCGATGCATCATGACTTTGCCGGCATCCAAAAACAACGCGCCGTCCAATCCGGAGAAGATCTCCCATCGGTACTCGGCGTTGTACACAACGGCGTTCGGGCCGGTAAAGCGATAGGGCCGGGACCCGCGCAAGTCATCCGATCCTCCGATATAAGGCAGAAGATAAAAAGGGATGCGCTGGCCGGGCTTGGCACTGGTCATGGTTATGCGCGCGGACGTGACCGGCAGCGCCGTCAAAATGGCCTGGCCGTGGTAAGCAGGGTTTCCGCGGGAGCCTTGCCCGAGTTCTTCGAATTCTGCGGCAAAAAAGTAATTCATCCCCAGCCGGCGCGCCAGCTCCTCAGCAACGTTTTTGTAGCCCGTCCGGCGTGCGTTCATATCAACTTCCTGGAGCAGGGCGACGGAAGGCGCCAGCCTTTTCAAAGAATCGGCTACCGCCGACAATTTCTGCCCACGTTCAATATTCCAGCTCAAAATCCGCAGCGTGCAGCCCGCCGATCCCCCAGATGTGGAACCTCCGCGCCAGATCCGGTCGAACGGTCCGCCGCTTTGCACCGAAAGGACGGCCAACGAAAGCATAATTGCTTTCAAGCATATAATCATGAATATTGCTATAGCGGTTTGGATATTGTCAGAAGTCGGCTGAAACGTCAACTTGTGAATTCCCATATCCTCTGTGGTATTGTTAATGCGTCGGCAAAACGGTTCGGGTGAGCGGCCTAAAAATCAATTTTTGCTTAAGGCGGCGGCGTTTTGTGCGGTCGCACGAAGCCAATCAATGATCCCTCAAACATATGCGGCAGGCGACAAAGGCCTGACGGCGGCAAACGCATACCCGTGACTTTGAGCTTGGCGCCATGAATATATATTCCCTCAGGATTCATCCCGATGAAATCCGGTTTGATTTCATTCGCGCTTCGGGGCCGGGAGGCCAGAATGTAAATAAAGTGGCGACGGCCGTCCAACTCAGGTTTGATGTCCGCAATTCGAAATCGATTTCATCCCAAGTCCGGGAACGAATTCTTCATTTGGCGGGAAATCGCGCCACCGCCTCGGGTGAGATTATTATTGAAGCTAAAAGGTTCCGCACGCAGCAACGCAACCGCGAAGACGCCCTGCGCAGGCTTTATGCAATACTGGAAAGAGCGAGTATCCCGCCAAAAGTCCGGCGCCAAACCCGCCCGACTCGCGCCTCCAAAATCAAGCGATGGGAGAGGAAAAAGCGCCGCTCAGAAATCAAGCAACTTCGAGGCTGCAGGCCTTCGGACGGCTAACCGGCATTTCTGGAGAGCTGCTTCATGGGAAAAATGATAGACTCCGTGGACGTGACCGCCCCGGCAAACTTAAGCGCGGGATTCAACCGATGGGAATGAAGGAGAAGCTGCTCAAGGCGGGAGGGGAATTACGGCGGCGCCTGGAGAACGCCTTCGGGCGGGGAACGGCAAATAAAACTTCGGATATCCGCCGGGAAATCCTGGAACAGGTGAAATCAGGAACAAGCGCCGGCCAGGGCGCAAAAATCTTTCCCTATGAAAAATTGTCTCTTCAGCTGAAGCCGGTGACGGCGGCTCTGCATGAAGCCTTCAAGAGGTCTTTTCTTGAGGGTGATTCCCTAAAGGCTGACATCCGCCGGACACTGGCCGATGCGCAGGCCGTACATCCCGATGCGTTCCAGATCGTTGTGAAATTGCTGCCGGCGCCCCGGGTGCAGGAACCCGGTTCCGCCGCTCATTCCATGTTCCAGTTGGAGTTCGTCAGGATCCATCCCATGCCCGGGCGCGAGATCCCCGAGGCAAAACTGGCGATTGCCAGGGGGATTGCCGAGCGGCCGGAATATCGGACCAAAGGAGGCCGGCTTTTGATCGGGAGCCTCCATGAGGTGCTGGACCGCGAAGGACGAGTGGTCCGGAGAAATGATTTGGTTTTTATAGACAACGGCGATGAAATCAACTCCACCGTCGGCCGCGTCCACGCCAGGATCTGGTTTGATCCGGAAACCCAGGAATTTTACGTCATGGATGAGATCAGTCATTACGGGACGCGCATTGTTCGCAACGGACGTTCGATCGAAGTTCCCAGCGGGAATCTGCGCGGGATTCCTTTGAGATCCGGCGATGAGATTTTTTTCGGGCAGGCCTCCCTCCGTTTTGAATTGCCTCCGCCGTAGCAGCGGTCCCTCCATCAAAAGAAAAAACCTCCAACGATTTCCCGGTGCGGCGCAGCCCAAGTGTGGGGAGCCGGCAAATACTGCTGAAAATGAGTAAAGCGCAGCCTTTGCGATAGCCGCTGCAGCTGTCTGTTGTGAAATGCGCGCCCCGATTTTTCAGCGGCGACGGGAGGGCGCAACGCTTTTTCCCGGGTTCCAGCTCGGCGCGAGGTTCAAGGAGCGATAGGTCCGCTCGATGGATTCGCGAGTCCCCCAATCGCTCCAGCGGACATTCGCGACCTCGACCAGGATGAGCTGCTTCGGGATTCGGGCCAGAAAATGCTTGGATAAATTCCAGGAACCGACCGTCTGATATACGTCCGCCGCTTTTTCCGGCGCGTCGCGCAAAGTGGAAAGCACGCAGAGTTCGTCCGGGAAGAGATCGCACATTAGCTCCAGCATGCGCGAAACCTTAAAGACCATTACGAGGGTATTCCACAATCCGCCGCGGGATATGATTTCCGAGGCGCCGGAAAGAGTGGGCTTTTCGGTGAAAGTTTTGACGTGATAGGCGCGCTCGAAGTTTGCCAACGGGCTTTCAGGCACGATATAGCCGTATTCGGTTTCGGGCCTGTCGGGCGCGACACCCAGAATCGCGATCTTATCGGGGAGGCGGGAAATCAGATTGACCGCGTAAAGCACGTGCACGATAAACTCCCGGTCGCTGTCAACGTAATGATCCGTGGGGAACACCGCAACGATTGCGTCCGGATAAATCTTGTCGAGATGCAGCAGTGCAAAAGCCAACCCGGGGCCGGTGTCGCGGTTCAAAGGCTGCACAATAACATTGGATTGCGGAAGCGGCCGCAGCTGGTCCGCTGCCAGTTCCAGGTGGCTGCGATTGATGATTACGCTTATGCGTTCACGCCGAGCAAACAGATGTGCCCTTGAAATGGCGGCCTCGAGCAAAGATGAGCCGTGCAACAAGCGGCAATACTGCTTAGGAATGGGAACTCCCGTAATCTCCCGCGTCAACTCTTGAAGGCGTTTGCCGTCGCCTCCGGCCAAGAGCAAAGCCACGCGGTTGGAAGGCGCATCAGCCGCGAAGGCGGCAAAATAAGTTTCTCTGGCTGTGATGCCGCTGGATATTGGTAGCATCACCTGCGATCCTTTCGGAGATTTAAACTCATTATAAGACACAGGCTGAACCTTGTGAATCAATACCTAATGCCACCTCAAATCGAATTGAGGCAAGGTGCGCATGGCGGCAATCCCCAATGGCGGAAAAAGCGGAACTGCGCAAATGGAAATCAGATACAAGATTTTGCATAAATTGCAAAATAATATATGCATAATGCAAATATTAAATATAATTTGGATGATTTAGCCATAAATATTGCAATATGAAAATAAAAATATGCAAAACATGCAAGAATTTTAAAATACGTGTTGACAAACTAAAAAATGCTGATTATAGTCACGCGCACTGGTTGGTTTCGGCCTATTTGATTAAAAGGGAATGGGACTATGAAATTGATCCTTGCAAT
>JBBISO010000003.1:26781-34011 GCA_037441325.1 Acidobacteriota bacterium
ACCGGCTTCAGGATGTAAAGGAAGCGCTCTCGGAAATCGGGGTGGCCGGATTGACCGTTACGGATGTAAGGGGCGCCGGAAGGCAGAAAGGCCAGGTTGAGCGCTATCGCGGCTCGGAGTACAGCATCGATCTGCTCGCCAAATGCAAGATCGAATTGGCCGTGGCCGACGACCAATGTGAAGAATCAATCCAGGCCATTCGGAAGGCTGCCTACACGGGCGAGATCGGAGACGGAAAAATTTTCGTCCTGCCGCTGGAGGACTCACTGCGAATCCGCACCGGCGAACGCGGCGAAGATTCCCTCTGACCGCAATTTCGGATGAGGAAACGTGCAGGGACTGAAAAGCAAGAGGAGATTGGAATAATGGCGACAAATGCAAAAGATGTGCTTGATCTGGCAAAAAAAGCAGGCGCAAAAATCGTGGATTTGAGATTTATTGATCTTCCCGGCGTATGGCAGCATTTCTCGATCCCGGTGGAGGATCTCGACCAGGGTTTGTTTGAAGAGGGCCTGGGTTTCGACGGATCAAGCATCCGGGGTTTCAAGGAAATTCATGAAAGCGATATGTTGCTTATCGCGGATCCCGAAACCGCCTATGCGGATCCAATCCTTCAGATCCCCACTTTGGATCTGATCTGCAATGTATTTGATCCGGTAACGCGCGAACCTTATAGCCGTGACCCGCGCTATATTGCGCAGAAAGCCGAGCGCTATCTCAAAGGAACCGGGATTGCCGACATCAGTTACTGGGGGCCGGAACTGGAGTTCTACATTTTTGACGACGTGCGCTACGACCAGAGCGCACATTGCGGCTACTACTTTATCGATTCAGTCGAAGGAGTTTGGAATACCGGCCGGGCCGAAAATCCCAATCTTGGATATAAGATTAGGCACAAAGAAGGATATTTCCCGGTGCCTCCCGCCGATGCGTTCCAGGATTTCCGCTCCGAAATCATCCTGAAGATGAAGGAAGTAGGCGTGCCGATTGAGGTTCATCATCACGAAGTAGGGACTGCGGGGCAGGCGGAGATCGACATGCGGTTCGCCCCGATGACCAAGATGGCTGACAATGTCATGTACTATAAATACATCATCCGGAACATGGCCAAAAAATACGGCAAGACCGTAACCTTCATGCCGAAGCCTTTGTTCGGGGACAACGGTTCCGGCATGCACTGTCATCAGAGCCTATGGAAGGGCGACGCGAATTTGTTTTATGACGAAAAGGGCTATGCCATGCTGAGCAAAACGGCTCAATATTACATCGGCGGCCTGCTGAAGCACGCTCCGGCGCTGTTGGGTTTCTGCGCGCCCACGACCAATTCCTATCGAAGACTGGTTCCGGGCTATGAGGCCCCCGTAAATCTTGCGTATTCGCAGCGGAATCGGTCGGCTGCGGTTCGAATTCCCGTTTATTCGAAGAGCCCGAAATCCAAGAGGATCGAGTTCCGCTGCCCGGATCCGTCCGCTAATCCCTACCTGTGTTTTGCCGCCCAGCTGATGGCAGGTCTGGACGGAATTCAAAATAAAACTGAGCCGGGCGAGCCGCTCGAAAAGGACCTCTATGATCTTCCGCCGGAAGAAGCCAAGACGGTTAAAAACACTCCCGGGTCCCTCGCCGAAGTCCTCGACGCTCTGGAACAGGATCATGATTTTCTCCTCAAGGGCGACGTGTTCACGCCGGACGTGATTGAGACATGGATTAAGTACAAACGGCAAAAGGAACTGTCGCAGGTGAACCTGCGGCCCACTCCTTACGAGTTCTTCCTGTATTTTGATCTATGATGATGAAAAAGGGGACCGTCACCGGTGTCCCCCGATGCGGTCAGGTGACATTGGCGACTGTCCCTTGCCGGCGGCTTTCATGTAGCATATGCTGACTTTTTATGCACAAAGCCATCGAGCATCTTCAGGGCAAGTTCCGCGAGGGGCGGAAACAATTGTTTCGTCATATATCCTGGTCGGACTCCTGCCTGGAATTGCTCCAAGCGCACGCTTCGCTCATTGATGATCTGGTCAAGGAAATCTATGAATACTCCTGTGCATCCGCGGACCATATAAGATCCCGTTCCGGATATTCCGGGCTTGCCATCGTTGCTACGGGCGGCTACGGGAGAAGGGAACTGCATCCCTTTTCCGATATCGACATCGCCTTTATCCCCTCTGAGGAGGAGGGCCCCTGGGTTGATGCCGTGGTCCACACGGCATTCAAACTGGTTATGGATGTCTTCCTGTCCCTGCGCGACGTCCGCGTAGGCTATTCGTTCCGTCCCATTGCCGAAGCGAACTCCTGGGATACCGCAACCAAAACCGCCCTCCTCGACCTGCGCCATATTTGCGGCGGCCGCGGACTCGCGGACAGGCTGGCGGTGCGCATTCGCGAAGTGCTCTCGCCTTTGGATCTCATGCTTGAATCCCTTTCCGCAGGCGTTCCGTCGCGCGGGCAGGAGCGCTCCCTTTACTCCGTTGAGCCCAACCTCAAGGAAGGCCCGGGATCGCTCCGGGATTTGCACCGCGCCCGATGGATATTCAAATTGCTTTTGGGCGCCGATGACGGCGAACTCGACGACGCCCTGCGAGCAAGGGCGGGGTTTCAGGACCGGCGGATAGCCGAAGTCCATGAAGCAGCTCAATGGTTCCTGCGCGCCCGGACATGGCTGCATCTGGCCGCGGGAAAGCTCTCCGACGTTCTGATTACGAACTACCAGGATAGAATCGCGCGCGAACTGGGCGGCATGTCCGCCCAGGCGTGGCTCTCAAGGCACCTGGCATATTCCGAAAAACTGGCTGCGTTTCGGGAATCCGCCGTTCGCGCCCTTCTCCAGGGCCCGTACGAAATCGACGGCATGCGGCTTGCAGGCGGATCGCTTCATTTGCCCGATCCGCCATCGGATACCGGCAACTCAATCAGAATGTTCCGGCTTTCGCAGCGCTACTCGATTCCCTTGAGTTTGGGAGAGCTCAAGCGGTTGGATGACGGGCGGGAGAAGGCGCTGCAAGAGGTGGACCCTACCGGCGAGGAAATCTGGGCCTTCAAGGAAATGCTTGGCGAGGATAGGAATGTGGCGCCGATGTTGCGGCGCCTGGCGGAATTCGGCTATTTGGACCGATTTATTCCCCGCTTTTCCGAGAGCATGCGCTTTGTGCCTCCGGATCCCGCACACCGCTATACCGTGGGCGAGCATTCCATCCGGATCGTCGAGCATCTTGAAAGGCTGCGCCGCGGCCTGGATTCCGAAGGGCAGCGCTTCACCGATCTGCTTGGCCAGTGCGCTCATTTTGACCTGCTTTGCCTCGCCGCTTTGCTGCACGATGCCGGAAAGCTTCTCCCGGACAAGGATCACTGCGAAAGCGGTGCGGCGCTGGCAAAATCGGTTTCCGCGCGGCTGAACCTGGCTCCCGAGAAAAGAGAAATCCTCGAAGTATTGACCGGGCAACACCTGCTCCTGGTGCGTACGTCGCGGCTCCTCGATTTGAAATCTCCGGCAGTCATCCGGAAAGTTTCCGAGCAGCTGCCGAGCCTGGAAGCGCTGCGGCACCTCTATGTTTTTAGCTATGTCGACACCTGCGCCGTTGCGGAAAAAAATTGGACCTCGATGGACTACCGGGATTTGGAGGAGCTGTACCGGAAAATGCAGGAGTTTGTCGAGCGGCGCGGAGCGGAAGCTGCGGGGGCCGAAGCGCCGGAGGACAAGGGCGTCCTAATACGCAAGAAGCTGGCTGCGCTGCAGGCATTTAACAATGAGGCGGCGGTTCTCAAACATTGCGACGCCATGCCGGCCGGCTATGTTCTCAACACTCCGCTGGAGGAAATAGCATCCCATTTACAGCTTCTTGAAAGACTTGAAGCTGAAACTGTGGCCCTGGATATTTACAACCGCCCGGGCGATGATTATTCAGAACTCACGATCTGCACCTACGACGATCCCGGGCCTGGTCTGCTGGCGAAAATTACCGGCGTGCTTTACGGCTGCCATGCTGATATTCACAAAGCGCAGGTGTTTACCCTGAAAAAGGAAAAGCCGATAGTTCTGGACACGCTCTGGATTCGCGCCAACGGGAGGCAGATCTCCGAGCGCAAGGCCCGGAGAATTCGCACCGGTCTCAAGGAAGTGCTTTCCGGAGCCATAACTGTCGAGCAGTACCTGAAACAGTCGGGAAAGGCTCCACCCGGCGGGGTCACGCTGGACGGCATTGATTTGCGCAACGATCTCTCGGAAGAACATACCGTAGCCCACATGGTGGCCCATGATTTGCAAGGGCTCCTTTATCTGATGACCCGCAGCTTGTCGCTCTGCGGCCTTGATATTCATTCCGCCAGGATTGCAACCTGGAACGGGCGCGCGGAAAACAATTTCTACGTCACCGCGGCGGCCGGCGGCCGGATACCGGATGCGGATCTGCCGGCCTGGACCGAGCAGCTTGCGCGTGTCCTGCGCGGGGGAGCGGGTTCTGAAAATTCTTGAATGGGCTTTTGCGCGGAATACCCGAATTTGGATCGGTCCTTGGTTCCGGCATTGGTAATTAGTTTCTGCCGCGAAACTGGCTTTTTGGCAAAGCACAAGCGGTTTGCACCAGCGGGGCACTTTGGAGTGCGGCAGCTTGCTGCCGCCTTCCAGCGCTTGATAATCTTCACATGGCCAAAGGCGCAAGCAAGCTTTGGGCACTCCAAGGGCTCCGCCTCCAATATATTCAAGATACCGCTTTACGCGACAGAAACTAATTAGTTTCCGTCGCGAAACCGGTTTTTTAAGCAAGCCCCGGAGGGGCGTTTAGAGAATAGCCAGGGGTGAGCGCAGCGAACCCCTGGTAATAATTGGAAAAGAAAGAGCCCTGCAGGGGCGAAAGAAAGCCCTGCAATGCAAAGCCTTTCGCCCCTGCCGGGGCTCCATCAAATGCAATATACTATCCAGGGGCTTGCGCCCCTGGCTATTCTCTGGCACCCCTTCGGGGTTGGACTGGCCGCCAATTTGAATGGTTTCGCGAGAGAAACTAATTAGGGCGGCCCAAGCCTTCTGAAAATAGGGTTTCGCATGAGCCGGATCGCCGCGATAGCATCCGAAACATTTGCTCCGGAATTGGCGAGGCAAGCGCTGGAGAGCGTTATTGATCCCGGGCGCTATCCGCCTGAAGAGATTGGTGCGGGCGACGAATCCTTTTTGCGCAATTTGGCCGAGCTTCTCGTATTATGCCCTCCTATGCGGGATGCGATCCGGTCGCATCCCGCATATTTGGACTGGCTGAGAGAGCATGCCGGGCTGCGGGGTGAAGCGTCCTACGGGCGCATTAATATCCAGGAGCGCTGGGATAAATGGAACGCGGGCGCGGGAGATTGGGAGGGAGTTCTGGAAAGGCTGCGTGCCTTCAAGCGGCGGGAGTATCTGCTAATTTCCTATCAAGACACTGCAGGTTTGATCTCATTTCAGGAAACAGTGGGCCGCCTGTCCGCGCTGGCGGACTGGGTCATCGGCGAGGCGCTCGGCATATGCTGGAAACATCTGGCCGAAGAAGAGTCCGCTCGTCATGGAGAAGCTGGGCCGCAAACGGGTTTTGCTGTTATCGCGATGGGCAAACTGGGAGGGAGGGAACTCAACTACAGCTCGGATGTGGACTTGATTTTCTGCCGGATGAATACGCAGTCGGAAAAAGAACAGGATTTTTTCGCCCGGCTGGGAGAGCGTCTGGTGCGGGCGCTTTCAAGCGTGAGCCCGGAAGGATTCCTTTACCGGGTGGATATGCGGCTTCGGCCTCATGGCGCCATGGGGCCGCTGGTCCCGGCCATCGACGGCCTGATAAGTTATTACGAATCATGGGGGGAGCCGTGGGAGCGGCAGGCACTCATCAAGGCTCGCTATATCGCGGGGAGCGAGGAGACCGGGCGGCGCTTCCAGGAATTTGTTTCCGCGTTTGCCTTTTCACGTCAATTGGACGAGTCCGCCCTCGAAGAGATCAAGAGGGTCAAGCATCGGGCGGAAAAGGAATTCGCCGCCGGACCGAAAATCCATATCAAGCAAGGACCGGGAGGGATCCGGGATATCGAGTTTTATGTTCAAATCTCTCAGTTGCCCATCGGCTGGAAATATCCGGAAGTCCGGAAGGCGAACACACTCGATGCGATCGAAGCCCTGGCCGGAATGAAGGTCTTGCTGGAGGGCGAGGAAAGCACGCTGTCGCTGGCGTATGTATTTCTGCGCACGGTCGAGCATCGGCTGCAATTGAGAGCCTTGACGCCGCAGGCTGTCGTTCCGGATTCACCTCAGGAACTCGGATTATTGGCTTCAGGTTTGGGATTCGGTCCGGACGCGGGTTCCGCCGCCAACATTTTTCTTCAGACTCTCAATTCCTGCCGGTCGCGTGTCCGCGGCATTCTTGAAAGGGTATATCTCGCCCCGGGCTATCTCAGGCTGAACGAGCGCGAAGAGGAATTGGCGCAGCTGTTGAGCGACCGCACGCCCAAGCAGCGGGTGCGCGAGCTCCTTTCCCAGTATGGGTTTCGGGATATCGACAAGGCTTGGCAGAATATACGCCTGCTCGCCCTGGGACCGGAGGGGTTGCTGCTGCCTCCCGGACAGAGGCGGGCTTTCCTGGAATTCGCGTTCCCGATGCTGGAGGTATTGCGGGACACGGTCGATCCGGATCAGGCGCTCCACAACCTGGAAGATTTCGCCGCCGCGACCGGAAACCGTGTATCTTTCCTGCGCACGCTGGCGTCGCGCCGGCCCCACCTCTCGCGGCTGACCAATCTGCTGGCGCTCAGCAACCGCTGCCGCCAGATTTTGTCCCGCCACCCGGAGTATTTTGATACGCTCGCCCGCGGCATTTATCTGCATGAGGGCCGCGGCGAAGAAGAGATGTACCGCGAACTGCAGGACCGGATGGGTGCATCTCCCCGGGGAGAGAAGCGGGAGGATGTTCTCAGAAAATTTCGCCAGCGCGAAATGGTCCGCATCGCCTATAGGGATCTCGCCGGCTTAGCGGATTCTCTGGAAGTAAGCCGCGAACTGAGCGGTCTGGCCTCGGCCTGCCTCCGCGCCGCCGTTGATTGGACCCGGCCCCCGTACACGGATCCTTCCCAGGAACGGCGCCGTCGCCTGCGCTGGATTGAGCTTGGGAAACTGGGTTCCCGGCAACTGCACTACGCGTCGGATCTGGATCTGATCTTTCTTTATGACGTCCTGCCCGATGAAGAGAGTCCGGAAATTCGGGCCCGGATTCAGAAAGAAATGGA
>JBBISO010000004.1:0-10481 GCA_037441325.1 Acidobacteriota bacterium
GGCTATTCTCTGGCACCCCTTCGGGGTTGGACTGGCCGCCAATTTGAATGGTTTGGGGACAGAAGCCAGATTAGTTTCTGTCGCGAGATTCATTTATCGGGTGCAGATAAATGATTGGAATCCGCAGGGCGCTTTGGACTGCGGCAGCTTGCTGCCGCCCTCAAGTGCCAGATAATCTTCACCCTGCAAAAGGCGCAAGCAAGCTCTGCGCACTCCCAGGGCTTCGCCTAATAGAAAGCAGGGTTAAGATTTGAGATACATTTCGGCACAGAAACCGGATTAGGGCGTGAGCCGGGGGCAATTACGGCTCTGCAAGGAGAAGAACAAATGAAAACAGGGACAAAAGGATTTTTGATTGCAGTGCTTCTTGTATCGGGCAATTTGTTTTTCGGCACATCCAGGGCACAGGAGTCCAAGATCACCGTGCTCAGCCCGCTGGGACAACCCCCGCCTATCACGCGGGTACCCATGGCGCCGCGCCTGAGTACCCTTGATGGAAAAACCATTTACCTGGTTGATATCGGATTTACGGATACTCATCAGTTTTTGACGGAAATGCAGAAACTCCTGGCAGAAAGATATCCAAAGACCAACTGGGTTATCCGGATCAAAGCCGGGACCTATTTCGATGACGACCAGAAGCTATGGGCCGAGATCAAGGAGCAGGGCCACGGCATGATCATGGGGGTCGGCCACTGAAGCACCTGCGCGCCGTCGGTCGTCGGCCATAGCTGGACAGTTGAAAAGCTGGGAATTCCCACCGCCCCCATATCCACCCTGAGGTTCAAGGATCTGGTCATTACTTATGCTTATAAAAAGGGCATGCCCAATCAGCGGCTCACTTTTGTACCTCATCCCATCACGGGTATCCCGCCGGCGCTGTGCCGAAAATACCTCGAGGGAAATGACCCGATCACCGGCAAACCCGTCTTACAGGAGATCCTCGCGGCCCTAACCGCGCCCCTTTCCGAGGAGGATAAAAAAACGGGTTTTATCACCCGGCCGGTTGTGAGATTGGTAAAACCGGATACTGCCGAGAACTTGAACCGCCTCTTCCTGGAAAACGGATGGACGGATGGACTCCCGATTGTGCTTCCCACGGAAGCTAGAGTTGCCGAGATGCTAAAGGGCACCAGTCGCAGGCCGGATGAGGAGGCCGGCAGGATGCAGCCGTCTTCTCCTCATGAAGCCTGGAGCTACACGGTCGAACAGGTCGCCGTCAATGCGGTAATGGCCGGCGCCAGGCCGGAGCACTTTCCAGTCATCCTGGCCATGGCCTCGACGGGAGTCACGTCGCTCTTCACTTCCACGACCTCGTACGCGCGAATGGTGGTAGTCAACGGACCGATCCGCAACGAAATAAAGATGAACGCCGGAATCGGCGCTTTAGGTCCGTTCAACCCGGCCAATTCGGTCATCGGAAGGGCCTGGACGGTGATGTCCATGAACCTCAGCGGCAGCGGCAAAACCGGCGAAACCTACATGGGCAGCCAAGGAAACAATTACAACTACAATAATCTCTGTATGCCGGAGAATGAAGAAGAACTGCCTCCCGGCTGGAACCCTTATCATGTGCAAAAAGGCTATAAGCCGCAGGAGAGCGTGGTAAGCACGTTTAATGGATGGGGCTTCACGCATCCGGACCAGAGTTTCGGGAAACCCTTCCACATTCAAATACCTTTCTGGCTGAAATTCGTAAGCCCGTTTTCTCCGGTCACTCTGCTTTTGGACCCGACTATCATTAAGCAGCTCAAGGAGAGAGAAGGTTTTGATTCCAAGGAGCAGTTGATCGATTGGATTTATAAAAACACCTCCGTAACCGTCGGGGATTTTCTGGACGATTTCTACAGTGTGCAGAATTTCATTCTGCCGACGGCCCGGATGGGAGTGGGACCTTTCGCCTCAAAAATAAAGCTGCCTAGAGACGCCAAAATCCCCCAATTCGCATCCCCCAATGTAATCCATGTGCTGTGCGTGGGCGGCGGGACAAATTTATACTGGCAAGCCGGAGATTTCGGCTATATATCGAGCGCTTCGGTGGACAAATGGAGATAACCGGTCTACCTTATTGAGGATCATTTTCACGGATTCCGGATTCTGAGAGGTATGGATTACGAACACATTTGAAAAATACAGGAATTACGTTATCACCGATTTCCTGAAGTCCGTGGCCCCGATTGTGGTTGATAAGGCCAGCGGCGCGGTAGTAACCGACACTGAAGGCCGTGAATACATCGACTGCTTTGGCGGAATTTCGGTCGTCAACGCCGGACACTGCAACCCAAGGGTAATGGCCGCCGCCAAAGCGCAGATGGAGAAACTTATTCATAGTTCGTCCTATCTGTACCATGTTCCGGTCACGGCGGATCTCGCTGAAAAAATCGCCGCCATCGCCCCGCACGGGTTGACCAAAACCTTTTTCGGCAGCACCGGAGCCGAAGCGATTGAAGGGGCACTCAAACTCGCGCGCCTGTATACCGGCAAGCACGAGTACATTGCGTTGCATGGCGGTTTCCATGGCCGCACGTGGGGAACTCTCAGCGTTTCAGGAAATCGCAACCGGAAGAAAAGCGGCGGCCCCTATGCCCCAGGGGTAGCCTTTGTTCCTGTTCCCTATATATATCACTCGCGCCCTTTCGACGACCCGGAAGAGTGCGGCCGGCATTATGCCGGAGCTGTGGAGGACGCAATCCGTTATGCTACCTCCGGCGACGTAGCCGCCTTCATCGCCGAGCCGGTGTTAGGAGAGGGCGGGATCATCGTGCCGCCGCTTAATTATTTTCGCGAAGTGAAGAAGATACTCGACCGCCACGAAATTCTCTTCATTGCCGATGAGGTCCAATGCGGTTTTGCCCGAACCGGCAAAATGTTCGCGGTCGAGCATTTCGGCGTAACGCCTGACATTCTGGTTACCGCCAAAGGAATTGCCAATGGATTTCCCTTGAGCGCATTCACCACCCGTCCTGAGATTGCAGCGGCATTCAAACCCGGTGATCATTTGTCGACATTCGGCGGAAATCCCGTATCCTGCGCCGCCGCCCTCGCCAGCATAGAATTCATGGAAGAAGAGGATCTCTGCCGCCGCGCGTCCGAACTGGGCGCTTATGCAAAATCCCGGTTCTGCGAACTTCAGCGAAAGAATCCAATCATGGGCGATGTGCGGGGCTTGGGATTGATGATCGGAATAGAACTGGTCAAGGATGAACGGCTCACACCGGCAACCGCGGAGGCGGAAACCATCCAGGACGGCTGCCTGCGCAATGGGCTGTTGCTGGGACTGGGAGGCATAGAGGGGAATGTGCTTCGGTTCCAGCCGCCGCTGGTGATTTCGAAACAGCAGATTGACCAGGCCGTGGACGTCCTCGCCCAGGCGCTTCATGAAGTGGCGCAGCCAGCGCATTAGTCCGCATTTCTTGCAATGTTTCTGCTGCGGCGGCGCATCCGGCCATGTCTGCTGTGTTACGCTCCCAGTGAAGACGGCCCTCCGGATCCATCCTCCCGGCGGGTCTGGAGACCCGCCCGCGCGTACCGTGCGCCCTGTATGCACGCCCGTCGGCTGCGCCGTGAAATTTGTCTTTCCTTTCCTTGCTTACAGGTCAGCCGTAATATCCAAAAGTCCAAGGTCCGCGAGTGCTTCCCTCGAAGGCTTGCCTGATTTTATATCCCACTTCATTTCCGCGAAGTATCCGTCTCGCAACGCCGCATGATCAGTCTTGGCGGTAGATGCGATTCGTTTCGGCAGCTCAAATTGATCCGGAGTAAGGCCTTCACGGGCGTTAAAAGCCTGCCGCAGCGTCAAAATGCGGCGGCCCGCTTTCAAAGCCTCCTGCCAGCCGAATTCCCAGCCGCTGGCGCCTGCTATCAGCTCGGCTATGGGCGGTGGCGCCGTGGCCACAGTATACAGGGAGCATAAGCCGGCCGCGTTTAAAAGCTGGTGATAAGCGCTGCCGATTGCATAATTCACGAATGGATTGTCCTCGGACGCCTTTAAAGCCGGGTCGGAACCGATGGGGGCGCCTTCATTCAACATGCTCGTAATCTGGCTGTCCATGTGATGAGCGGGATTGGCGTCCGCGATATTCGCGGTACCGAGCGACGGCGAGATGCGGGGGTCGTGATACGCCAGGCTTTTTCCGCGAATGGCCACGGCGTATTTTTCGGCGCCTTTGCCGATGCTTTCCGCCGCTTTCTGCGCCCCGTCCGCCAAGCCGGCTCCGAAGCCTTCCCGCTTGGCCACTTTTTCCACCATGGCTACGATCGCTTCGGCATTGCCCCAAGTGAGATCAATTCCATCGGTGTCTTCTTTGGTTATCAGGCCATTCTCATAGCACTCCATCGCCATGGCGATTGTTCCCCCGACTCCCATGGTATCGATGCCGTAACGGTTGCAGATATCGTTGGCCTTGATAACGGCTTCAAGGTTGTCGTTCATCAGCATCCCCCCCAGAGAGGCGAGGGTTTGATATTCCGGCCGGTGCATTTGATCCTTGATGGCAAACGGCCCATCACTTTGTTTGATGATTGCACCGCAGGAAATTGGACAGGCGTAGCAGCCGAAACGGCTGACCTTGTACTTGTCCATGTTTGCGCCATCCAGGTTGGTGATGGTAGGAAGCGCCTCCAATCCGCTCAGCCGCCAATTTTTTAAGGGAGTGTTGCCGATGGAAACCAGGAAACTGATATCTTTTCCAGTCCCCGCCGCTGCCAGGCCTTTCGCGTACTCATTTTTTCCCAGAATGTCCAGGAATTGCCTTACCGCGCTGCTAAACCTTTTAGGGTTGGACGGCCGGATGGTTTGCGTCCCGCCTTTTACGGCAACCGCTTTCAGCCTTTTGGCACCCATTACGGCCCCCACGCCATTGCGCGCAGCGAGGCGGCCGCGTTCACTGACGACGCCGGCCAACAGTGATCCCGCTTCTCCGGCGGGCCCGATGCAGGCAACCTTAACTCCGCGGTCGCAGCGCGACTGCAAAAGATCCTGGGTTTCGTAAGTGTCTTTCCCCCAAATTTCAGAGGCGTCTATCAGTTCCGCCCTGCCGTTCTGAATCAAAAGATAGACGGGCTTGGGCGAAATCCCCGAGAAAAAGACGGCGTCATAGCCGGCCGTCTTCAACTCCGGGCCGAAAGTGCCTCCCGAATTGGATTCAGCCCAGGTGCCGGTGAGAGGAGATTTGGTGACCAGCATGTGCCTGCCGCTTCCTGGTGCCGTCGTGCCGGTCAAGCTGCCCAAGACAAAACCTAATAGATTTTCGGGCCCCAGGGCTTCAACTCCCGCTCTCATTCTCTCGTACAGGATGCGAACGCCCAGACCGTTGCCGCCGACAAACTCTCGATAAAAACTTTCAGGAAGACTTTCTTCCTCAATTTTGCCTTCGGTCAATTCCACGGATAAAATCTTGCCCGCATAACACTTAGGAATCGCCATAATTCATCCCATCAACAATCCATTTGAATCATAGCACAAATGGGGGACAGGCTACGCGATCCCCAAATTCACATGTGTCTTCGGGCTGTCCAGGCGAATTGGGGGATTGCGTAGCCTGTCCCCAGATTGCTATTGCACGGTTGTCCCGCTCGAGGGTTTGCCGATTCCGGCCTGCTTGTCGCGCTGCGCCTGGAGAGCCTGAATGAGGCCATCCACGATCTGGGTGGGAATTGCGATGACCGCCTTTACCGGGGCCGGCAGAATCCCGGTTTTTTGCATTTTCAGCGCTTCCTCTTCGCTCTGGGGACCTATGACGTCGCAAAAGGTCAGGGTACAATCGATAGGAGAGACGTTGACTTGGACATAGTTGGAATAGATCCGCGGAGAGTTTATGGTGTGATCGGCAATGATTTGTACCGGTCTTTCCTCATTCGCCATTGTATGCCTCTTATATCTGTAAATGGAGGCGGAGCCGGAGTCAGGGCCTGCGCAATATCGGCTAGCCGGGCGGCCAGCGGAGTCTTCTGCCGCCCAGCAGATGAACGTGCATATGATAGACTGTCTGGCCCGCCTCCGCGTTTGTGTTGATGACAATTCGATAGCCCGTGCCGTCTATGCGCTGCTCCTTTGCCATTCGCGCGGCTACGTTCAGCAAGTGGCCGAGGAGGAGTTTGTCGTCCTCCAAATCTTCATTCAGCGAAACAATATGCCGGCGCGGAATCACGAGCAGATGAACCGGAGCTTGGGGATTGATGTCTTGAAGAACCAGACACTGTTCATCTTCGTACAGGATCTTGCCGGATTTTTCGCGCGCGGCTATCCGGCAAAAGACGCATCCAAGCATTGTTTCCATCCCTTTCCTGTATGCATAAAAAACCAGTCTCGCGACAATCTCGGGAAGCATTTCTAGCGGATACGCTCGATATTCGCTCCGAGCCGAGCCAGTTTCTCCTCGATCCGGTAATAGCCGCGGTCCAGGTGATACACCCTATCGATCCACGTCTCGCCGCCGGCCACGAGTCCCGTCAATATGAGAGAAGCGCTGGCTCTGAGGTCGGACGCCAGCACCTGCGCTCCGGTCAGAGGCCGCCCGCCCTTTACCAGAGCCTGCCGTCCATCGATCGTTATGTCGGCCCCCATGCGGATCATCTCCAGGGCGTGCATGAACCGGTTTTCAAATATGGTTTCGGTGATGACGGCGCTCCCGTCGCCTTGAGTCATCAGAGCCATATACTGCGCTTGCATGTCGGTGGGAAACGCCGGATATGGACAGGTGGATACATTTTGGGATAAGATCGGATCCCTTCCCTTTATGCGAAAACCCCCGGTGCCGATCATGACTTCGGCGCCGGCCTGGCTCAGCTGACTCAGGACAGCGGTCAAATGCGCAGGGTTGCAGCCGGCAACTTCAACGTCGCCGCGCGTGATTGCCGCGGCGATGGCGAAAGTTCCCGCTTCGATGCGATCCGGGATCACCCGGTGCCGGCATCCGCGCAGTTTCTTGACCCCGCGGACGCGAATGGTCCGTGTTCCATCTCCTTCAATATGGGCGCCCATGCCGCGGAGCAAAGAGGCCAAGTCGCTGACTTCGGGCTCGCAGGCCGCGTTGTCCAGCACGGTTTCGCCTTCGGCCAGCGTGGCTGCCATCATCAGGTTTTCCGTTCCGGTAACCGTCACCGTATCCATCAGAATGTACGCGCCGTGAAGGCCGGAGGTGGAGGCCTCGACATAACCATGCCTAACTTCGCACCTTGCTCCCATCAGCTCGAGCCCTGTAATGTGCAAGTTTACCGGGCGGGCGCCGATGGCGCAGCCTCCCGGCAGAGATACTCGCGCCTTTTTGAATCTGGCTACCAGCGGACCCAGAACAAGGATCGCCGCCCTCATGGTTTTAACCAGCTCATAGGGAGCCTCCCATGAATGGACTTTATCCGCTTTTAATGCGCCGGAGCCGTCCTGCCTGACTTCCGCCTCCACGCCCATCTTTTGCAGAAGATCTCGAGCGGTCAAAACATCGCGCACATAAGGAACATTCTCAAGGTGGATGGCCTCCGCGGTCAAAAGCGAGGAAACCATGGCCGGCAGAGCGGCGTTTTTGGATCCGCTGATTTGCACCCTGCCCGCTAGGGAGACGCCTCCGGCCACGCGAATTTTATCCATTATCGCTTCTATCACTCCCGGCAATTTTGCGCGCCACAAGGCAGCGAGAGATTCCCCGCAAGTCTTGAAGAACTCTCTGAGTAAAGAGTCCTTGCCTTTCGACAAACTGTGCAACCCGCATTTCCTGCCCGGCTCCAAGTTCGAGCAGCAGGTATCCTCCCGGCATTAACCTCGCCGATGAAGCCGGGATCAGCCGCCGATAAAACTCCAGACCATTCTTGCCGCCAAGCAGCGCGCTGCATGGTTCATGATCCTTTACCACAGCCGGCAGACTATCATAATCTGCCCGAGCGACATAGGGAGGGTTGCTCAGGATAAGATCGAATATCGGGATTAAGGGGAAGCATTCCAGAGAGTCTGCCTGGATGAATTGAATTCTCCGGGCGACCTCGTGACGGGCGGCATTCTTCCCGGCAATTTTAAGCGCCTCCGCCGAGATATCGGTCGCCCAACCTTTAGCGGCGGGAATTTCGCGGGCAACGGATACCGCAATGCAACCAGACCCTGTCCCAACATCCAGGAAGCGAATTCCCTGAAAAGGCAGCGCCCGGACTAAACTCAGCGCTTCCTCCACCAGCAACTCCGTTTCCGGGCGCGGTATCAGGACTTCGGGAGTCACGTGAAACTGAAGGCCGTAAAACTCCTGCTCGCCCGTCAAATACTGCAGGGGTTCGCCCGCGGCGCGCCGGCGGATCAAATTTTCAAATCGGCCCCAAACCTCTTCTTCCATGCGGTGTTCGAAGCGGCTCAAGACGCGAACCCTATCCCAGCCAAAAACAAATCCGAGAAGAAGGTCCGCCGAGGTCTCGGGGCATTCAACCCGGTTCCGCCTGAGTTTTTCTATCGCCCATGAACGGGCGGTTCCGACCGTGCGCATTGCGTCTTGTTTCGGGCCGCAAAAGGGCCAAAGAAGGCGAGATTTTCGCGCTGGAACCATGCGCGCGGCGTCAGGAAATTGAATTCCTGAAATCGGCGGGATCTGCCGCTTAAACGGCTTCTTTCAGTCTCTCCGCCTGATAGTGGGTGAACAGCGCTTCGAGCATGGATCCGATGTTCCCATCCATGAAATCCGAGAGGCTGTATAAGGTTAATCCGATACGGTGATCGGTTACACGGTTTTGGGGAAAGTTATAGGTCCGGATTTTTTCACTCCGATCGCCGGATCCCACCTGGTTGCGGCGGCTTTCGGCGATTGATTTCTGCTGTTCCTTAAGCGCGATGTCATAAAGTCTCGACCTTAAAACGCGCATCGCCTTGGCGCGGTTTTTGATCTGCGATTTTTCATCCTGGCAGGACACTACAAGTCCCGTCGGGATATGGGCAATCCGGACTGCGGAATAGGTGGTATTCACCGATTGCCCTCCGGGTCCGGAAGAGCAGAAGGTATCGATGCGGATATCCTTGGGATCGACAACCACCTCTACTTCATCCGCTTCCGGCAGAACTGCCACGGTGACGGCGGAGGTGTGGATTCGCCCGCCGGCTTCGGTGGCGGGAACCCGCTGGACGCGGTGAACGCCGCTCTCATATTTCAGTTTGCTGTAAACTCTATCCCCTTCCACAATCGCGATGATCTCCTTGAAGCCCCCTACTTCCGACGAGTGCTCATTCATAATCTCCACGCGCCAGCCGGCGCCTTCCGCATAGCGCGAATACATCCGGAAGAGCTCAGCCGCAAACAGGGTCGCCTCGTTGCCTCCCGTGCCGGCGCGGATTTCCAAAAGCACGTTTTTCTCATCGTTGGGATCCTTCGGCATCAACAGCCATTGGAGGTCTTTTTGGCACTCCTTCTCACGCTCTTGCAGAACGGCCAGCTCCTCATCCGCCAGCTTTCGCATTTCGGGATCGCTTTCGGATGAGCAAAGAATTTTGGTTTCCTCGATGTCGCGCAGGATGCTCTTATACTCCCGGAATATATCCACGATTGCCTGCAAGTCCCGGTGGGCTTTGGCATGCTTCTGATAGGCCGCGTGATCCGCCAGAAGCGCCGGATCCGCCAGAAGCGTGTTCAACTCCTCAAACTTTTTTTCCAGCTCAATAAGCTTGTCGATCATGAAGCATCTCTTTGATTAATCATAGAATGGTTAGGATAAATCGGGAAGGGGTCGTAGCGCGGGCAAACCCGCTAAGCAGCCGTTTGCGCTTCGCGGGCTTTGATGCCGTCGAGTTCGAGCGCTTCATTCAAGGCCCGGATGGCAATTTCCAGCTGGCCGTCCGCGGGCTCCCGGGTAGTTATGCGCTGCAACGCGAGGCCAGGAAGCACCAGCAAGCGACAAAGGCCCTTCTTGCCGGAGCGGGGCGCCGAGAGGCGGATAAGCTCATAGGACAGCCCCGAAACGAGAGGAATCAGAATAAGCCGGGAGACGAAAATCGCCCAAAAAGCATTAAATTTAAAAAGGGAGAACACGATGATGCTGACCGCCATTACGAACATCATGAAGCTGGTGCCGCATCGGGGATGCAACGGCGACTTCAGGCGCGCGTTCCCCACCGTGAGATTCTCCCCGGTTTCCCAGGTGTGAACCACCTTATGCTCCGCTCCGTGATATTGGAACACCTTGCGAATATCCTTCATCAGGCTGATCAAAATGATGTAGCCCAGAAAAAAAACCAGGCGTATCAAACCATCAACCAGATTGAAAACCACCCAGTTGTGGACCGCAGGAATGTAGCCTTTCAACCAGCTCGTAATCCAAAGCGGCAAAAGAACAAACAAAAATACCGCCACGGCGGCACCCGACAGAATCGAGGCAGCGACCGGCAATGCGGTGCCCTCCTTGTTCGGCTTTCTCTTTTTTTCTCCGGAGGACGCTTCCAGATCCTTCATCGAAACGTTTATGGAATAATTCAGGGCGCGGATTCCCAAAACCAGAGATTGGATCAAGACTGCGAAACC
>JBBISO010000004.1:10491-12542 GCA_037441325.1 Acidobacteriota bacterium
TAATCAGCCAGGAAAAAGGTTTCCACCGGTCCGACAACCGCTTCACCGGCTCTTTCATCACCTCGACGGAACCATCCGCGCGCCGCACCGCCACTGCGAAGGCATGGGGCGTACGCATCATCACTCCCTCTATTACCGCCTGGCCGCCCACAATGATATCCTCGGGCGACGCATTGGATTGTTTATCCGCCATCCGGGATCTCAGTTTTTAGATGAGTTTTCGGCTTTATCCAGACCATACCGCTTCTGGAAACGTTCGATGCGTCCCGCAGTGTCGATCAGTTTTTGCTTTCCGGTAAAATACGGATGGCAGGCGGAACACATCTCCAGGCGGATTTCCGGCTTGGTGGATCCGGTTTCAAACTTGTTTCCGCAGGCGCAGGTTATCAGCACTTTGTAGTATTTGGGATGAATTCCTTCTTTCATTTCCGCCTCGTTATTGCGGCAGTCTTCGAGAGGCTGCTTCAAAAAGCCATATATTACATCATTGCCTGGAAATTCCAAACATCCATTTCGCCGAGCCGGGAATTTGAAATCTCCCATTCAGTGTGGTAGTGTGTAGCATTCTTTCGGCTTCCTTAGCGCGTAAGGATCATCCCGAATGAGACAGTTCCAAACCGTATGGGAATCATGAAGATGTTTTTTCATAACAACTGCTTCGACGGCCTGGCTTCCGCGGCGGTTTTCAGCAGCTTCTATCGGAGCACTATCTGCCGGGATCGCGAATTTGACTATGAAGGCTTGTCCCATCGTGCCGGCCAGCTTTTCCTCGATATACGGTTCGACGGGGACGAGAACGCCATCGTGGATTTTAAATATTCCAGCGACCCGCGGCTGACCTGGTGGTTCGATCATCACCAGAGCGCATTCCTAAGCCGGGACGACGAAGCCCACTTCAAGGCCGACAGGAGCGGCAGGAAATTCCACGATCCAACCTATCGCTCCTGCACCAAACTCATCGTGGATGTGCTCCGCAAGCATTTCGCTTTCGAATCGAACAAGCTGGATGAACTGGTCCAATGGGCCGATATTATCGACGGCGCTCAATTTGAGAACGCACGGAGAGCCGTGGAGCTCCCGGAAGCCGCGATGAAGCTTATGATGGTCATAGAAAGCGAACGCGACCATGCCAGGATTTGCAGCCTTATCGAGGAGTTTCAGCGGAAATCCCTCAACGAAATCATGGGGATACCGTGGGTGCACGACGTTTTCCGCTCTCTATATGACCGCCACCTCCAATCCATCGAGATCATCCGGCGGAATGCGCACTGCGCGGACGGCACCGTTTTCTTCGACATCAGCGAATACGACTTGGAAGGCTACAACAAATTCATCCCGTATTACCTCTTTCCGCAGGCCGCCTATTGCGTGGGCGTGAGCCTGTCGAGCTTCCGGGCCAAAATCTCCGTCGGCTCCAATCCTTGGAGCTCTAACCCTCGAACTCAAAACCTCGCAGCCCTTTGCGAGCGCCACGGCGGCGGGGGGCACTCGGTTGTGGGCGCAATTTCTTTCGCCCCCGAGGAGCTTGAGAAAGCGCGCCGGATCGCCAAGGAGATTGCGCGCGAGCTTCGGAGTGAATCCTCCGATCCGTGCTGCTAGCTTGATGATTTGCAGCCTCAGGGAAAGGATTTTTCATCGCGGAGAGGGCGACAGTCTAGCCCGCATCTCTCAAGGCTTCATAGCCACGCGGAGCAGATGGGCGTGGATACAAGGCTCGCGACATGTGCGGGCAGGCCTGGAAACCCACCCGCACAAGTCCGAGAGCTATGATCCCGTTCTAAAGGGCCGGAGAATCCCCCAGCAGGTTGGTGAGGTAATAGAAAGCGCTTGACGGTATTCAATCCCAGGTTTGACCGGTAAATGCACTATCCACGAAGGCCGAGCCGGCGATGTGAGCAGCGTCTTTTTCGATCTCGGGAGCCGAAGGGCCCCATTCTCTCAGTTGATTATCCTGCTTTGGGCTCGCTCTTGTCATCTTTCGCCGGCGGCTCTTCCTGACCCGCCTTCAGTGACGACTTGAAATTCCGGATCCCTTCGCCGAGCCCCTTGCC
>JBBISO010000004.1:12552-33125 GCA_037441325.1 Acidobacteriota bacterium
TATCTTATTCACGCCAAAGATCAAAATAACGATCACCAGGATGACGATAAGCTCCGTCGTACCAAGATGCGGCATGTGCTACCTCCGAATTCATCAGATGCTTTACAAACCAGAGTACTTGATGGAGCACACTAAAGTCAATCCACCCAAAGCAAGCCGGGTAATGCGCTAATCCAAGGGGACAGTATAACCAGGTACCGATAAAAATCGCTTGTTTGGATGGCGGAAATATCCTATAAATCGACAATCCATAGCGGATTGAAGCGGGTACGATACATATTTGGATTTTTGGGGAGCATCTGATTAAGCTTATTGCAGTTTTTCAATTCCAGGCATTCCCCCGCAAGCTCTCGTTGGTCCGGGCACTTGTTTTGTAACAAGGCATTGAATGACATGCTTCGGTCTGCCGGGGGCGTGATGGGGAATTTGGCGGATTGCTATTCCGCAGCCGTCAGCAGAAGATTTTGGAGAGAGGGGTATTCCGTTTGATAATAATCGGAGAAAAGATTAACGGCACGCGGAAAAGGGTGGCACAGGCTATCCAGGAACGTGATGCGGTATTTATTCAGGATCTGGCTAGAAAGCAAACAGAAGCGGGCGCGGACTGGCTTGATGCGAACGCCGGCACGCATCCGGGCCGCGAAGCGGACGATCTCATCTGGCTGGTTGAAAACATTCAAGCCGTCGTCGAGACGCCAATCTGTCTCGACAGCGCCAACCCGGTGGCGCTGGAAATTGCCGTCAAGGCAACCCAAAAAACACCCATGATAAATTCGATCAGCGCCGAACCCCATCGTCTCGATGGTATTTTGCCTATCGTGGCCGCAAACAAGTGCCCCGCAATCGCGCTGGCGATGGACGAAAAAGGCATTCCCAAGACGCAGGACGAACGGATCGGGATTATCCGGCGGATTCTTGCGGAAACCCGCAAGCTGGGAGTTACGGACAGCGATCTGTATTTCGATCCGCTGGCCATGACAATATCGACCGGCTCGGAAAACGGATTGATCTTTTTCAGCACCATCCGGGCCATCCGCAGCGAGTATCCCGATGTCCACATCACTTGCGGCCTGAGCAACATTTCTTTCGGGCTTCCGGCCAGATCTTTCATCAACCGCGTGTTTTTGACGCTTTCCATGGAAGCGGGCCTCGACAGCGCCATCTGCGATCCCATGGACCCGGAGATCAAAACCACGATGCTGGCCACCGAGCTTTTGCTGGGACGAGATCGCCATTGCCTTAAATACACGCGCGCATATCGCGCGGGAGTTTTTAACAGATAAATATCTCGTAGGAAAGGGCTTTATAACACTTACCTAAATGGAAGCAAAAAGGAGAGCATTATGTCGAAAGAGCTAATTGATGCCATTACCGATATGCGTGAGGAAGATGCCGTCAAAATCGCGGGTCAGTTGCTGAACTCAGGAGCTGATCCCCTGGATGTCCTCGCCGATTGCCGCCAAGCTCTGCAAATCATCGGATCGCGTTTTGCTGCGGGCGAATGCTTTATACCGGAACTGATTCTTGCGGGCGAAATGCTGAGGCAGATCTCGGCGCTGGCCAAGCCGAAAATCGCCGCCGGGTCGATTGGCCCCAAGGAAAAGCTGGGGCGAATTATCATCGGAACCGTGGAAGGCGATATTCACGATATCGGCAAGGATATCGTGGCGTTCATGCTGGACGTCAACGGCTTTGAGGTTATGGACCTCGGAGTCGATGTCGCGGCAGCCAAATTCGTCGAAGCGGCGAAGAGTTTCAAGCCGCACATTATGGCATTGAGCGGGTTCCTGACTCTCGCGTATGACCCAATGAAGAACACCGTCCAGGCTTTGAAAGATGCCGGATTGCGGGACAGTATCAAAGTGATGATCGGCGGCGGACAGATGGATGACCAGGTTGCCGCCTATGCCAAAGCCGATGCCTACGGCAAGGATGCCCAGGCAGGTGTGGAACTGGCCAAAAAATGGATGGGGGTATCGTAATCATGGAATTCGATAAACTGACACCTTCCGAAAAGCTCGAAGCTCGGCTCCAGGCTTGGCAGCACCCAGAAGGGATTCAGTTCGCCGACAAAGAAGCGGAGCAGGCGTATAAGAAGCGCGTGCAGATGCTTGTCGATGTGGTCAAACTGAGAAAGCCGAAACGGGTGCCGATATCGATTTCAACCGGTTTCTACCCATTCGTCTATTCCGGCTACTCCTGCAGGGATCCCATGTATGATTACGAGAAACTCGGCAATGCAATGAAAAAGTTCCACGCCGATTTTCTTCCCGATGTCTTGGCCACGTCCGCATTGTATGGCCCCGGCAAAGCGTTTGAAATCATGGATTACAAACTCTACCGCTGGCCAGGCCACGGCGTACCGGAAAACACTCCCTATCAATGCGCGGAAGCCGAGTTCATGAAAGCCGAAGAGTATCCCCTCTTTCTCCGCGACCATACTGACTATTTCCTGCGCTACTACTTCCCGCGGATTTTCGGCGCTCTCGATTCCTGGAAGATGCTGCCGCCGTTTACGGACATCCTCGAATTGCCGTTTACCGGCCCGGCTTTGATTCACTTCGGCATGCCCCACATCCAGGAGAGTCTGAAGAAACTGATGGAAGCCGGCAAAATCGCCCTGGAATGGATCACAAAGTGCGGCGAAATCGACACCTCGATCAAGACTTCTTTGGGTCTGCCTTCGTTCATGGGCGCGTTCTCGAAAGCGCCGCTGGATACGCTGGGGGATACTTTGCGCGGAACGCGTGCCATTCTCTTGGACAAGTTCCGCAAGCCCAAGGAACTCCTGGAATCCGTGGAGCGCATCATTCCGCTCGCAATCGACATGGGCGTCCGAAACACGCCGCTGGGCGCGCCGCCGACCGTGTTTATTCCGCTTCACAAAGGAGCGGATGGCTTCCTGTCCAGAGACGATTTCAAGAAATTTTATTGGCCGTCTTTGAAAGCAGTGATTCTTGGGCTTATCAAGGAGGGTTTGATCCCATATTCGTTTGTGGAGGGGAGCTACGACCAGCGGCTTGATATTATCACCGACCCCGACATCCCGGCCGGTTCAACCATATGGTTCTTCGACCGGACCGATATGAAGGAAGTGAAAAAGCGCCTCGGCGGCTGGGCCTGCTTCGCGGGCAATTTCCCGTCCTCGCTGCTCAAGACCGCGACGCCCGAACTGGTCAGGGATCATGCAAAGCGCCTTTTGGATGACGTCGCCGGCGACGGAGGTTACTTCATGTCGAACGGAGCGGTATTGGATGAAGCGCAGGCGGAAAACCTGCACGCTTTCATCGATACCGTGAAAGAGTACGGCGTCTACAAATAGCCGAAATTCGGCAGGATGGAGTTCTTCCCAAAAACAGCGGCGCTCAGCATGATGGCCCACGGATGACCGGCGGTTTTCATCCGTGGGCTTTTTTTCGGCCGAAGGCAGAAGAACTACCGCGCTTACTGCGAGGATCCTATGCGCCCCAAGGTCATCGGATTCTTCCTCGGACTGTTCGTGTTCATCGCGCTTTGGATTGCCCCAACCTTCGGTTCTTTCGAGGCCTCAGCCGAAGAATTCCTTGGGAACAGTTCCCCCGGTGTCGATCCCCGCGAGCTTGCGCGTTCCATGCAGATCGTTTGCGGCCTGCTCCTGCTGATGATCACCTGGTGGATCACCGAAGCGATTCCGCTGCCCGCAACCGCCCTCCTGCCTGCGATCATCCTCCCGGTGTTCCATGCCATCGGCGCCCACGGCGCAAGCGTTTACGAATTCACCTTGAAGAACGTTCTGTTGAACTACGCCAATCCGGTGATCTATCTCTTCCTCGGCGGGTTCCTGCTTGCGGCGGCAATGCAAAAATGGGGACTTGCCCGCCGGTTTATATTGTGGATCCTCACACGGGGCAACTTGGCGGCTCGCCCGGGGTCGGTGTTACTCGCGATTATGGCAGTTGCGGCATTCCTCTCCATGTGGATTTCAAACACCGCTACAACGGCCATGATGCTGCCGATCGGCCTCGGTATCCTCTCGTTTGCCGGACTGAAACCGGGGCAGTCGCGATACGGCGTTGCGCTAATGCTCGGCATCGCCTGGGCGGCTTCGATTGGCGGTGTCGGCACCATCATCGGAACAGCTCCTAATCGTATTGCGCTGGGAATACTGAATTCGACGTTCGCCGGTGATCCAGCTTACCACCGAATCACGTTTCTCGATTGGATGCTTTTCGGTGTCCCCTATGTTGTGCTCTGCACACCATTGGCCTGGCTCATCCTCCTGAGAATCCACCGCCCGGAAATTGACTCCATCCCGGGGGGCAAGGAGAAACTCTTGGAAGCACGCAAGGAGCTCGGACCTTTGACTCGGGGGGAAAAAGAAACATTGGGCGTATTCCTGCTCGCCGTTCTCCTCTGGGTCTCGAATCCGTTCTGGGATAAGCTCCTTCCCACTGGAATCGCCAACCAACTCGCGTGGATTGACGAGTATACTATCGGATTGGTCGCCGGCGTTCTCTTGTTTGTTGTTCCCGTCGACCTGAGAAAGGGTATCCACCTCCTGACGTGGGAAGATGCCAAGTTCGTCGATTGGGGAACGCTGATTCTCTTTGGAGGCGGCATCGCTCTCTCGGATGCTCTGTTCAAAACCGGCCTGACAAGCATGATTGCCACCTCATTCGTCGCCGCCTTCGGATCACCCTCCACGCTGTTGATGGTGTTTGCGATTATTTTGCTGATCGACTTCCTGACCGAAGTCACCTCGAACACCGCCGTCACCACCACGATGGTTCCGGTTATCATTTCAATCGCTCTGCGGACCGGTGAAGACCCTACCACGCTCTCAGTGGCAGCAGCTGTTGCCGCATCTATGGCATTCATGCTGCCTGTGGCAACCCCGCCGAATGCTCTCGTTTATGGAACAGGATACATTCGCATGAAGGACATGATAAAGGCCGGCGTGTTCCTTGATCTGCTCGGCTGGCTGATGACCGTCGGAATCCTCAGTGTATTCGGAGCTTGGGTGTTTGGAGTGTTGAAGCTCTGATCAGCCATTTGGCGAGAATTACCGCCTATTCCTCTCAGCGCGGTCTCATGCCGCAACCAAGTATTCAAGATCGGTAGAAGGCTGTGCGCCGTCAGCCTTCTACCCTCAGCGCTCAGCTCTTTCGTTTGGTTTCAGCGATTTCGCGAGGCAAAACTTCTTTGCACAACGCAAATAGGCCAAAGATACTGGTTTTATTGGCGGGCATTGACCCGCATTTCTCACCAGCTTTCTACTGCGGCGCCAGGTCCGGGTATGTTTGCTTCGTTGCGCTCCCCGTGGGGCGGGTCTGCAGACCCGCCGCACACACCGCGCGCCTTGTATCCATGCCCGTCCGCGCCGCCCCGCTCGAAAATTTGATAAATGCAGGCTATACTGAGCGACAATGAAAATCCTGCATGTTTGGATTACGGATTAGGATTTGAAATCAGCGCAATCCGTGGCCCCCAAAGGCCTGACATTTCACTTTCGAACGCGACCGGCTTTAGACTATGATCGACTCAGCATCCGCTGGATAGGTTAGCCACAGAAAGAAGGAGTGGTGAGGAAAATGGAACCCATAAGAATCCGGATAGATGATAAAGACATCGAAGGCACTCCCGGAATGACGATACTGCAAGCCGCAGAAAAGGCCGGCATAAGCATTCCCACGCTTTGCTACCACCTAGATTTGCAGCCTACCGGCTCTTGCAGGATCTGCGCAGTGGAACTTGAAAACTCCAGCCGGCTGGTCGGATCCTGCCACACTCCTATTGCGGAAGGAATGGTCGTCCACACCCGTTCTCCCAAAGTCATTTCGACGCGAAAAACAACCCTCGAGCTCCTGCTGGCAGGACACACGGGACCCTGCGTGACGGACCAGTGGGCGGCCAATTGCGCGTTGCATAAGATTTGCTCGGACCTTGAAGTTGGCCCTCCCCGATTCAACGTCAAAAAGCCGCGTTTTTACCCGATTGAAGACATCAGCCCTTACGTCCATCGGGATTTGTCAAAATGCATCCTCTGTTCACGGTGCATCGCCGCATGCAACGAACTGGCCGGGCAAAGAATCTTCGGCACCGGATACAGGGCCTTTCGGTCGAAGGTCATCGTCGACAACGACATGCCTTTAAACAAGGAAGCCTGTAAAGACTGCTACCTTTGCGTCGAGTATTGCCCAACCAGCGCGCTCACCCGGGCTAGGCAGCCCGGCGACAAAAAAAGAGCAAAAAAAATGGAAAACCGTGTGCCCCGTCCCCTTCCTCAGGCCAGGGAGCGGGCGAACCTCCTCCCCCTGCTCAAGAAGGCACAGGATAAGTCCTATTATGTGCCGCCAAGATCCATGGCCAAGATCGCCAATTCGCTGAATCTCTCGCTTAGCGACGTTTATGGAGTTGCAACTTTCTACTCCTTTCTTTCAGCCCGCCGACTTGGAGAGAACGTGATACGGGTCTGCCAAAGCGTTCCCTGCTACCTCCGGGGCGCAGAAATGATCTTAGGAAGCATCGAAGATGCGATCGGCATAAAACCCGGACAGATGACTCGCGACCGAAAGTTTTCCCTGGAATTAGCCAATTGTATCGGCGCATGCGACCGGGCCCCGGCAATGATCGTGAATCAGGACGTGCATGGGAACCTGACCCCGGCAAAGATTTCAAGGATTTTGCAGCAGTACTGACACCCATTCCATGGAGGAGAATGGCCGTGCAAAAAAGGGTCGTATTAAAAAACTGCGGACTGATCGATCCCAAAAGCATCAATTCATTTCTCAAGCAAGGGGGGTTCGCCGCCCTGGAAAAGGCCCAGAAACAAATGACCCCCAAAAAAGTGGTCGAGGAAATCACCGCGTCCGACCTTCTTGGGCGCGGCGGCGCAGGCTTTTCCTGCGGACTGAAATGGAGCCTGGCCAGGGAGCGCGAAGCCGATGAAAAATTCATCGTTTGCAACGCGGACGAAGGCGAAGTCGGCACGTTCAAAGACAGGTATATACTGGAAAACGATCCGTTTGCGCTTATTGAGGCGATCGCTATAGCCGGTTGGGCCATCGGGGCCCGGAGGGCCTTCATTTATCTGCGCGCCGAATATCATTTCCTGTCCGGCCTGATTGTCAATGCCGTCAATCAGGCAAAGAGCAAGGGTTTCCTGGACGAAATCGAGATCGAGCTCCGGGAAGGAGCCGGAGCCTACATGTGCGGCGAAGAGTCCGGACTAATGAACTCCATCGAAGGGCTCCGGGGAGAAGCCCGATATAAGCCGCCCTTCCCTCCCGAAAAGGGACTTTGGGGCATGCCCACCGTTGTGAATAACGTCGAAACCCTGATGAATGTGCCCCAAATTATTCTTAACGGCAGCGACTGGTTCAGGAAGATGGGAACCGAGCAAAGCAAGGGGACCAAGGTATTCTCGGTGAGCGGAGACGTCGTGGCTCCCGGAGTTTACGAACTCGAAATGGGAAGCCGACTCTCGGAACTGGTGGTTGGCCTGGCTTCAGCCCGGGATATCAAAATGATCCAGATCGGCGGCGCCTGCGGAAGGGTTATTCCTGCGGACATGCTCGACACTCCCTTGTCCTACGAAACAGTCCTGGGTTCCGGAGGGGTGACCGTTTTTGATCGGACTCGCGATGTTATTGATGTAATGCACCGTAATATGGAGTTCCTGGCCGAGGAATCGTGCGGCAAATGCACACCCTGCCGCGACGGAACGGAAGCAATGCTCGAGATCCTGGGAAGACTGGCAGTTGGAGAGGGGGCCAGCGAAGATATCAACGCCATGGAGGACCTATCCAAGGTAATGTCTTTTTCGGCCCTGTGCGGCCTTGGCCAGACGGCCTGCGTTCCCCTGATGGACACATTGAACTATTTTCGCAAGGAATACGAGAGCCGTATCGAGCAGTCGGTGTATCTGAGAACGATAAGCGGCCACGGATTTCACGCATGAAGCCAGTCTCAATATTCCCGCGCTAGGAGTAGCAGGTTATGCCTAAAAAAGTTGCACAA
Source organism: Acidobacteriota bacterium (assembly GCA_037441325.1). Taxonomy (GTDB): domain Bacteria; phylum Acidobacteriota; class UBA6911; order UBA6911; family UBA6911; genus UBA6911. The sequence continues at coordinate 20,551 of JBBISO010000004.1, forward strand.
AAAACAACACCCGTGAGCTCGCCAAAAAAAATGCTGGCGAGGTATTCGTGTCCCTACTGCTTAAGAGCATTTGATTCGTTTGAAGCGATAAAATCCCACATCATCCACAACCATGGGGCTGAATCTCTGCCGCAGCCCGAGGGGACAATCAGCATCACGATCAACCGCCAGAAATACAAGTTGCAGGTTGAGCCGGATTGGACGCTTTATTATCTCATCCATGACAAACTGGGCCTTATAGGGACAAAACTGATGTGTGACCGCGGCGCGTGCGGATCCTGTACGGTTATCATGAACGGCAGACCTATCCTTTCCTGCATGACTCTGGCAATCGAGTGTAATGGAAAGCAAATTGAGACGGTGGAAGGCATCGCCGCGTCCAGTCACCCTCTGGTGGAAGCATACGTGAAGCACCACTGCATGCAATGCGGCTATTGCACTCCGGGATTTGTCGTCACCGCCAAAGCACTTCTCGACCGGAATCTCCGTCCCACGGAGCAGGAAATACGGGAAGCTATCGGCGGCAATCTCTGCCGGTGCGGCACCTATCCGCAGCATCCCAAGGCAATCCTGGAGGCGGCTCAAACGCTGCGGGAGGCAAAGTAGACATGGGTCAAATGTTCGCAGAAATGCCCAGCAACCCGATGGAGCGCGACAAATATATTCCCCAGACCTTCCATCAGGTGGGCAAAAGAGGCGTTCGGCGGATCGATGGATATCGCAAGGCCAGCGGGCAGGCCGTCTACACCAGGGACATCCAGCTTCCCGGAATGCTTTATGCAAAATTCCTCACATCCCCATATCCCAATGCACAAATCAAGAGCATGAACACGAGCAAAGCGGAAGCGCTGCCGGGTGTGCGTGCCGTCCTGCGCTATGACGATCCTGAAATCCGGGGCAAAAAGATCACCAGCACGCAAGGTTCCGAGGAGGAAGTCCTCAGCGAATACGCGTATTTTCAAGGACAGCCGCTGGGAGCCGTGGTGGCCGCTGACACGGAAGACATAGCCGCCCAAGCCCTGAAGCTGATCGAGGTGGATTGGGAGGAACGCGCGTTTGTTCTCGATCAGATGGAAGCTTTGAAATCCGGCGCGCCTCTTGCCCGACCCCAATGGTCTTCCGCGCCCAAAGGGACAATCGTGGAGGATTGGTCCCCTTCTTCCGAATTGAGCAACCAGCTGCCGGTATCTTTCGGCTTCGGCCCGGTAATGCGCTTCGGCGACATTAAAAAGGGGTTCCAAGAAGCCGAGGTCATTATCGAGTTTGCGTCCCGGCGCAGCTATCACGGATGTCCCGATGCCGAAATGTTATCCGGCATCACCCGGTGGGAAGGCGAGTGCGTAGAATTGTGGCTTCACCATCAGCATCCGTATGAACATAAATGGGCCATGCATCAGTGGTTCGGCATACCCATGAATCACATCAAAATCCATTCTCCATATAACGGCGCCATGTTCGGCGGATGGAACTGGATCGATTACAGCATGATCCCCCAATATATCAGCGCGCTTATGGCCAAACGCACGGGCAGGCCGGTGAAATGGATATTCAACCGGCGGGACGACTTCACCTTCGGGCAAATGGATGTCATGACTTCCGATTACCGCGTGGGAGCGAAGCGCGACGGGACCATTACCGCCGTGCAGATCAAGAGCGTTTACGCCAACTGTTCATTTGAGGGGGCATCCCACCTGCTGGAGAACACCAAAATTCCCAATATCCATTCGGAAACCACTCTCGCCCAGGTGAATAAAGCTCCGACAATGGCCATCCGTTGCGAACAATCACCTCCCTGCTTCTGCCTCTCCCAGGTTTTCAATCATGTGGCCGCCGCCCTGGAAATGGATCCTACTGAGGTCGCCTTGATCAACGATGGAGCAGAAGGAAAGGGCATGGGCCATCTCGCTGAATTCAAGCGGATCCATGGCTTCCCCGCCAGAGACAGCCTGAGAGAATGCATCGAAGCAGGCAAAAGGGCTATTGGCTGGGATGAAAAGTGGCACGCGCCGGGCGCCAGAATGCTCCCCAACGGCCGGATGCACGGAATGGGATTCGTCTGGAGCCAGGAATGGGAAGACACTCGCGGCGCGGGCGCGGCGGCGCTGATGATCCAGGCCGACGGGACGGCAAATATTATCGCCTTGCGATCGGACATCGGTCTGAACGCCGAAACAGCTTACTGCCAGATTGTCGCCGAAGAGCTGGGAATGCGCGTCGAAGATGTCTTTTTCAGACAGCAGGACGACGTGTACCTGCCCTTGATGACGCCGGATGGCTCCTGCAACATGGTAACGAACGGTTATGTGATGAAAAAAATCGCCAAGCTCGCGAAGCAGAAGCTGCTCGAGCTTGCGACCCGCACCGCTCGTTTGATTGAACGCGACATTCCCCCCGCGTTTCCCGGAATGGATCCCTCCGACCTTGACGTTAAAGACAGCTTTGTTTACGTCAAGGCTGATCCGTTGAACAGGAAGAGCCTCAAGGATGTAGCCAAAGATTTGAAAGGCAGTGTGATATTGCCGCGGGAATATGCTGCCATTCAAAACACCTCGCATGAGCCTGTCTTCGTCTGGGCGTGGCACCGCCAGGGTAGATTCGGGCTCGAACCCGGGCGTCTTCGCTTGTGCCGTCAAGCCCATTTTTGCGAAATCGAAGTCGACCCGGAAACGGGTGAAATCGAGGTCACCAGGGTCGTCAATGCCAATGACGTCGGCAAGGCCATTTCGCCCGAAGCCGTGGAAGGACAGCAGTACGGTGGAAGCTACATGGGAATCGGCAGGAATCTGAGTGAAGAATATGTCTGGGATAATGCGACCGGCGTCCTCCTAAACGGAAATCTCCTCGACTATAAGTTCGCCACCATCGGTGAAATTGGATCCGTTGACACCATCATCGTCGAAACGGGAATGGGTTACGGCCCCTACGGTTCCATCGGGGTTGGAGAAGACGCGGGGACGATTACGTCCTACCTGTTGCACGGCGCGGTTTACCACGCGATCGGAAAGTGGGTCGACGATGGCCCGATTACGCCGGATAAGGTATTAAAGGCGTTGGGCAAGGCTTGATATCTGCGAGGACGGATCCGGGGAACCGCCCTGACATGTCGCCGGAGGCTCATTGATGCTTGAGAATATAGAAAGCACAATTGTCGAACTGTTCGATAACCTCCGGCGCGATAAATATCCGCTGAGAGAATACCGCCATATCGGGCGCCGCGGCATCCGGCGCCTGGACGGATACGAGAAGGCGGCCGGGAAAGCAATTTACACCATGGATATCGCCCTCTCCGGAATGCTCCATGCTAAATTTTTAACCTCTCCCTTTCCCCACGCCCGGATCGTATCCATGAATACTCGAAAAGCAGAGGCGCTGCCGGGAGTCCGTGCGGTTCTTCGCTATGATGATCCGGAATTGCCCGCGCTGGCTGACCTGGGAGGGCATGTCCCCAACGCGATACCTGTATTGCCGAGAATTGCTTACTTCCAAGGGGAGGAGGTCGGCGCCATCGTGGCCGCCGATACGGAAGCCATCGCCGATGAAGCCTTGCGACTGATCGAAGTGGAATGGGAAGTGCGTCCTTTCGTGCTCGATGCGGAGGAGGGATTGAAACCGGATGCGCCCCTGGCGAATCCCGAGGTTTATCCCGGCGGCAATTATTACAACGAGGGATTCCTCGATACCGAACAGCATGGCGACCTCGCGCGGGGATTCGCGGAAGCTGATACCATCGTGGAATTCACCTGCAGAAGATTGCTTCACACCTGGATCGGACCGGAACGCCCCTGCGGCGTATTTCGATGGAATGGAGAGCATCCGGAAATCTGGGTTAAACAGCAACGCCCTTTGATCAGCAAGCGCGTCCTGTCATCGTGGTTCGGAGGCATTCCCATGAACCGGATACGGGTTCATTGTCCGTACCAGGGAGCGAGCTTCGGAGGTTGGAGCCAGGTGCCCTGGAATATGGGAGGGCATTATTGCGCCGGCCTCCTGGCCAAAAGAACCGGCCGTCCCGTCAAATGGACTTTTACCAGAAGAGAGGATTTCTACGGCGGCGAAATGGACGAAGGATTTTATCAGTACCGAGCGGGAGCCAGGAAGGACGGAACCATCACCGCGGTCGAGATTTCGTGCGTCCTGTCCAATCAATGGTTCCCTGTTTTCGGCACCGTCACGCACTTCGTGGAAAACACAAAGATCCCCAACATCTATGGGAAATTGAAGGCCGTTCAAATCAACAAAGGCATCAATGTGCCCACGCGTTGCGAGCAGAATACCAACGCGATGAATTTATCCCTGGTTTTTGACCGGATCGCCTGCGTGCTCGGTATGGATCCCACGGAGGTCGCCCTGAAGAACGACGGATCCGAGGGGCACGATATGGAGTGGCTTAATCGGCATAAGGCCGAGCTCGGCTTCCCGGTGCGCGACAGTCTAAAAGAGTGCATCGAAAAAGGCCGAGCGGCGATCGATTGGGATAAAAAATGGCATCCGCCGGGGACCAAGAGACTTCCGAACGGCAGGATGCACGGCATGGGATTCACCTGGACACACGAATGGGAAGACTCAGCGGGTTCAAGCGAAGTAGGCATCCGCATTGAAAGAACGGATGGAACAGCGACCATTTTTTGCGCGCGGGCCGACTGCGGATTGAACGCCGAAACAGCTTATTGCCAAGTAGCTGCCGATGAACTGGGCATGCGCGTCGAAGATGTGCATTTCGCGGGTCAAATCGACGCAGGCTTTTACGGCATGACGCCCGATTCATCCACGAATATGTCCGTGAACGGCTACGCGATCCGAAACGCCGCCAGGCTGCTGAAACAAAAAATACTCGAGGCTGCGGTCCGCCCCCGCGGAGCCACATCCAGAGGCAGTTTCCCGCCGGCATTCCCCGACAGGAAACCTGAAGACCTGGATATAAAGGACAGCGTCATCTTGGTAAAGAGCGACCCTTCCATACAAATGCCCATCGCGCAACTTGTCGGCGCCGCGGGGCTGGAAGGTCCGATGATCGCTCAACCGGAAATGGGCAAGGGCGCGCAACGCAGCAATTTCACGGAACCGCTGTTCGCATATTCATGGCAAGTGCAGCAGGGAGCATACTCCGGCACGCGGCATCGCCTCTGCCGGCAAGCCCATTTCATGGAAGTCGAGGTGGATGCTGACACCGGCGAAATCGAAGTCATCCGGGTCGTGAATGTCAACGATGTGGGGAAGGTAATCAACTGGGAGGGCTGCGAAGGACAGCAGTATGGCGGCACTTACATGGGAGTCGGCAGAGGAAAAAGCGAAGAGGTCGTCCATGACCCTGTCACCGGCGTCATGCTCAACGGCAATCTCCTCGACTATAAAATAGCGACCGCGCTGGATATCGGCTCCATCGACACTATTCTGGTTGAAACCGAAATGGGCTATGGACCTTACGGAACGACCGGGATCGGGGAAGATGTGGCAACGGTTGTCCCGGCGCTCCTAATGCCTGCCGTTCATAATGCCATCGGCGTTTGGGTCGAGACTTACCCGATTACGCCGGATAGGGTTCTTAAAGCCCTGGGCAAAGCTTAGGGCCTGGCGCCGGAAACGCCGCATCGCCGGCTGCAAATAGGCTTTCAGGAGAACGGACATGAGAAAGTTCACACATATCAGTGCCCGGACGGTCGAGGAGGCGGTTTCAGCCCTCCGGCGGTATGGAAGCCGAGCAAATATCATTGCCGGCGGCACCGACCTTTTGGGCAAGATGAAAGATGAGATTCTTCCCAAATACCCGGAGGCACTCATCGATATCAAAACCATCCCGTGCCTCGATTTCCTCCAACAAGATGCGGGAGTGCTGAAGATCGGAGCGTTGACCAAGCTGGAGGATATCGCGAAAGAAACTTTGATCAAGGGAAAATACGCCGCCCTCGCCCAGGCAGCCGGGCGGACCGCTTCGCCTCACCTCAGAGAGATGGGAACGATCGGAGGCAACCTTTGCCAGGATATTAGATGCTGGTATTACCGAAATCCCGATAACCGATTCCCCTGCCTCCGAAAAGGTGGGGGCAGATGCTATGCCATCGAGGGGGACAATCGCTACCACTCCATTTTCGGGGGGAGCGTGGAGGGTGGTTGCTACGCGGTGCATCCAAGCGATACAGCGCCGGCGCTGATCGCGCTGAACGCCGTTGCGGTGACTTCAAAACGGCGCTTGAAGGTCGAGGACCTCTTCCAGGTGGATGTCGCTAAAACCACGGTTTTGAAACCGGACGAAATCCTTACCGAAATTCATGTGCCGGAGCCCCCGAAGAATGCCCAAAGCGTTTTCCTCAAATTTGCCATCCGAAAGTCCATCGACTTCCCCATCGTCAATTGCGCCGCCATGATTTCCAGCTCATCCGGAAAGGTCTCGGCCGCGCGGATATGCCTTAACGCGGTCTGGGTCAAGCCGTATCGCGCCTTAAGAGCCGAACGGTTTATCCTGAAGAAGCGGGTCGACGCCGAGGCGGCCGAAGCCGCAGGCCGGGCTGCGGTCGCGGACGCAGTGCCGATGGAGCGCAACGCGTACATGATTCAGATCGCGAAAACCTTGGTTAAGAGAGCAATTTTAGCCTGCTTAGAGTCGAACTGAAATGCGCATAAGCGTCAACCTATACGCCTATCTCCGTTACTACCTGCCTCCAGCCGAAAAATCCGTGCAAGAAAAGGAATGGGAAATGCCCGAAGGATCGACCGTCGGCCAGATTCTGGAGCGGCTGCAAATGCCTAAAGAGGTGCGCGTCACGGTTCTTCTCAACAACAACAGCGTAGATGCAAAAGCGGTTCTCAAGGAAGGCGACATAATCCACATCCTCCCGCAAATAGCGGGGGGGTAAATGATCGACGAATGACGCTGGGCGACGGCCGGTTAGCTGGATTGCCTATAAATTGGCAGTTGTTTGCCTTATTATGGAGTCTTTGAATTGATCCCTAGCGGATACAAGAACTAAGAATTTTCCATGATGTACGCTCCGCGGCCTCGAGGCCACTATGGAAGCGGCAGATTAGAACTGAAAGGGAGGATGCGCTATGGCCGATCTGGCAGGAAGCAACGGACTGAGAACGGAATTTCGTATCGTCGGGAAGCACAACATCCCCGGAAGATTGTCTTACTCGATCGCCACCGGCAGGGCCCGGTTCGCTGCTGATGTAACGGTTCCCGAAATGCTCCATGCCAAATACCTTAAGAGTCCATATGGACGCGCCAGAGTCAAAAGCATGGACATCAGCAAAGCCAAATCATTCCCGGGAGTGGTCGACATCGTCACCTGGGAAGACCCCGATATAAAAGGATTGCCTCCCAGCAGCATTCCCATGCTGATTGATGAAGCCGACATGGAAAATGAAGAAGTCGGCGCCATTGTCGTGGCCGAGAGTGAAGAGGTTTGTGACCAAGCGTTGAAGCTGATCACCGTGGATTGGGAAGTGCTCCCCCACATCATCGATCCGAGAGAGGGAATGAAACCCGATGCGCCTGTCATCCGGACGAATCCCAAAGGCAAAGGCAACGTGCAAACCACCGCTTTTTCGGACGGCGATATCGAAGCAGGCTTCAGGGAAGCAGACCAAATCATTGAATTCGACTGGAACTTGTCTCTCTACAGTTCTCATATACCCGATCCGGCCGTCGGGCTGTCCTGGTGGTATGACGACCATGTGAGCAGCGAAGGCAAGAGCTTGTTCATCGAAGGAGCCTACGTCACGAGAGGCGCCGACCAACTCAGCAATATGTATAAAGTCACCCGGGATAAGATCTACCAAAACACCATCTATCAGGGAGGCAAGTATTGCGATTGGGGCTTGCGGCGCGCTTCCTTGATTACCCCCCTGCTGTCGAGAAGGACCGGCAGGCCGGTCCGGATGATAAACCCCCGGCAGAATATGTACGACATGGCAATCCCCCAGCGCTACACACACGTAAAGCTCGGATTCAAGAATGACGGCACCGTGACCGCGGTACACAGCAAAATCATCGGCGATGCCGGCGTCAGGGGAACCTCCGCTTTCGGTATCACCACCGATTTGAGATGGAATCCTTTTTACACGACCAAATGTCTGAACCTGAAGACCGAATGCGATGCCGTGTTCACCAACACAGGCCGCGCTTACACCAGCGGGCAGCATTGGCCCTATAACTGGGACGAGCTTACGGTCGCAGAGGCATTGATAGCAGAAAAGCTGGGGATGGACCCGGTTGATGTCGCGATGAAAAACATCCACGGCCCTTCTTCCCAGACCGACCCTTCGGTTCCTATTAGTTTTCAACTGTGTGTGGAACGGGGCAAAAAAGCTATGAACTGGCAGTGGCACCCTGCCGGCGCCAGAAAGCTCCCGGATGGCAGGATGCACGGGATGAGCTTCCGTTATCAGATGTGCCAGCGGCATGCAACAGAAACCTATCAATGCACGGTCGCGATAAAAAGCGACGGCAAAGTATACATCCCGACCCGCGGGCCATGGGGTGGCATTTACGGCGCGGACGCTTGTGCCATGGTCGTAGCGGAAGAAATGGGCGCCAGGATCGAAGACGTAATCCTGTTGTACGATCCGCGGGGAATTTTTACGCCGCTGGGAGGTGGAAGTGACGGGACCACGGCATCCGCTTGGGTTTGTAAGGAGGCGGCGGTAGCCTGCAGAAAGCTGCTGTTGGAGAGAGCCGCAGAAAGGCTCAAGGCAAAACCTGAAGACCTCGACACCAGGGATTCGATGGTTTTCCCCAAATCCGATCCCGGCAAGAAATACCCCTTCGCGCAATTCGCAGAGACCGGGAAAGACAAAGAGGTGGCCGCAACCTTCTCCGGCCGGCCTCCCACGGCTATATGGAATACCCATATGGGGAAAATGCTCGACACGCTGAACGCGACTTTCTGTGAAGTCGCGGTGGACATCGAAACGGGAGCGGTCGAAGTGCTCCGCTACGTGGTCGCCTGCGATTCCGGCAAGATCCTGAGGCCGACTTCCCTGGAAAGCCAGATAGACCAGGTCATGATGTTCGGCAGCGGATGCCAACTGTTCGAAGAGTTCGTCTATGACCGGCAAACGGGAGTCAATCTCAGTACCAATATGTTCGAGTATAGGAAACCTGCCATTCTGGACATCGCGCCCGTCGACTCCATCCTAATTGAAACGCGGGAAGGAAATGCATGTTACGGCGCAAACGGCATCAGCCATTCCATGGCACACACGCAGCTGATCACCTGCGCCGTCGCAAACGCCATAGGAAAGTGGATAACAACGCCGCCGATCACCCCGGATAAAGTTCTCAAAGCACTGGGCAAGGCATAAGGGGAGGCGGACACAAAAGCGGCCGGGCAATCCCGGTGAAATGTCCGCGGGCAATGTTTGCGTCCGGCAGCCGCTATTTCTGCGCCTGAATGATTCCGCCCGCATAGGCGGTTCTGAAGCCGAGCTGTTCCAGCTGCGGAATGACTTCCGCGTAAGCAAACTTTCCCCGAACCGGATGGTAGGCGGCAATTGCCAATTGCACCTTGGAACAAAGGGTCCTTTTCATTCCCCGCAGCGCTTCCATTTCGGATCCTTCGATATCCATCTTGACAAAGTCAACCGATCCAATCCCAAGTTCGTCCAGGATGTTGTCCAGGGTTTCGGCTTCAACACCGATGGATTCGCCGGTTGAGCCGTAGAACGCGTCATAATAGGCGCTGTGCGCGGCTGAATTTCCGGCAAGATACAGGTCCAAACGCCGGCTTTGACTCCAAAGCATCTTCGGGATCGGGACGACATTGCGCAGCCGGTTTGCTTCGATATTTTTAAGAAGGCAGGCGTAGTTGCGAGGCTCAGGCTCAATCGCGATAATCTTGCCCTCATCTCCGGCGGCGGCAGCGATCTTAGCCGCGAAGGTGCCGATGCGGGCGCCCGCGTCGACAACAACATCTCCCCTTTTGACGCGGTAGCACGCGTCATAGGAGGGCTGAAACATGATCCCGTCGATCTCATTGAGCGTTGTGAGAAAACGATAATAAAGGCCGCGGTTTTCGGCCTTCATCAAATCCTGAGGGCGAATCGCTACGGCTGCGGGCAGAGGGGTGTTCAGGCACAGGTCATACAACTTGATCCCATTGTCGATTTCCACGACCAGACTCCCGTCCACGTCCAGACCGAGTGACTTTACCCAGTTGTCGCCAGTCATTTCAGTCCCAGATCTTCCAACTTCGCGGGGGTGAACAGGCCGCGCCGGATGAGCCTTTCAACAAGGTTGCCGCAATAGTCGCATTCGCTGCACTCTTTGTCGCAGGAGATGATTTTTTCAAAAAAGCCGGCATCCTCCAGGCTTTTGTTGTCCAAATGCATCAGTTGCGACATGCTGAGAGAGTATAGATTGCCGGCCATCAATTCCAGAAGGTCACCATTCCAGCTTTCATCCATATAAGCTTTAACCGACCGGAGCAGCATGCTCTTCGAACTTGTCCGGCCCACGAGTTTAAAACAGTTGGTGATTAGCCCGTATTTCCTCAGATCTTCCGGACGTATCCAGCAGGATTTCAGGGTTTGCGAGAGATCGCTTTTTGACAGCTGAATACAGTTGAGGCTAAAAACGTTGTCTTCGGCTTTCACTCCCCGCTTCATATTCGGCTTTCTTGATTGGTGGGAAATATAATTGAAATGGAATTTGCGGAACGGGCACCGGAATAGGCATCCCTCATTGACCATCAGTTTTATCCGCGCGCCGGTTGCCTTTTTAATTTTCACCAACAGCTGCAGATCGCGGTTGATGTCGACATGGGGCGTGATGACATCCGCTCCGGCCTTGCGGTAAATAATTGCCTTTTGAACGCAATCGATGTCGCCCAACACGGAAGCGCAAATTTCCATGGCCGGGAAGCGTTTCCTGACCTCCCGGATATAGAGCGGATTGGCGATAGTGATCGCTTCAATCCCATGATCTTCATGCGCCCTTCTCAGGTAGTCCATGGTGGATCTCAATACCGCCGGCGAATACCAGTCAGCTCCCTCACAGATCGAATTAAGCAGCAGATTCACGCGAATTCCTTTGCCGTGTATTTTGCCGGCCAGATCCGCGAAATCGCCGAATTCCATCTCCGGTACGATCCTTCCCGCTCCCGAAAATTCCTGCGGCCCGGAAAGATAGATCTCCGCTACGCGGTTGCCGTTCCGCTCCTTGAGGCGGAAGATCTCCGCCAGCGTCTCCGGATCGTTGTTATAAGGAACCGAAAAATCGATCCCGCCCATGTGATTCTCCAATAAGTTTCACTGTATTTTTCGGCACAACCGGCGGCCGCGACCCAGAAGCTTACCGCAGATATGAAGATAATGCTGAAAGGGCGTTTTCTCCCGCCGCCGCCCGCTTTTTCGAGGCAACCCATGTCTCCTCGAAAACACCGGCATAGAAGCGGGATATGATGCGAACGGCTTTAACCCTGCATGAGATCCTGAGCTCGCTGAGACTGACGGTTTTTTGCGACTCCGCGGTGAGCGTTTTGGGATTGCGGTTCTGCCGCGCCGCTTTAATTCGCGGGCGTTTTGGGCGGGTTAGGCGCAGGCCAGTATCGCCCTTTTCACCATCGCCTTGGCGATCGGAATTTTCCATTTGTTCCGGTCACCGGGGAGCGCTTTAGCGGAGGCAACCGCAGCGGCGCCGGCCGCATCAGCGGTATCTTCGTTGATTGTTCGGCCTTTGATGGCTTCTTCCGCTTTCACCGGCCGATATGGCAGGTTGTGCACCGCATTGAGGCATATCCGGGCTTCCCCTTTTCCTACCATGGCGGCGCAGTTTACGATCGGGAAGTCGATGGATTTGCGAATGGCAAATTTTATGAACGCGCTCTTGGCCCCTGCGGGCGGCGATGGAATCTGGATTTCGGTGACGATTTCATCCAAATCCAGAACCGTCGATCCGGGTATGGTCATTCCCCAGAATTTCTCGGCTTCAATCCGCCTCTTATTGGTCTTTATTTTGGCATTCAGTGCCACCAGGGCAGGCGCCGTGTCGCTCGGATTGACGGCAAGACACATCTTCACCCCCCCGAATATAGAGTGATAGCGGTTGTCCCCTGCCATGGCATAGCAGGATTTGCCGCCTTTCCGGATGCAGTAGAACCGGTTGTCAGGGATTCGGAAATACCAGCAACGAGTCAGCTGGCATATGTTGCCACCGATGGTCCCCATCTCCCGAATGTGGGGAGTAGCCGTATGGTGGGCCCCGTCAGCCAAAGCGGCATATTTCGCCTTAATCAGATCATTCTTGGCGATGTCCTCCAATCTGGCCAGCGCGCCGATCTTCAGGGTGCCCGCTTCTTCCCTGATGTAGTCCATCCCCGGGATGCTTTTGAGGTTAACAACCACTTCGGGGTAATTCGGCAAAATCTCGAACCTCATGGCGCCCAAAATGTCGGTGCCGCCGGAGATGGCAGTGGCTTTCCCCGCTCGCATAATTGATGCGGCCTCATCCACAGTCTTTGCGTCGATATGTTCGAATCTCTTCCATGTCTTCATCGTGTGGCTCCTACCTCGCTCACAAGAGCTGTTGGGCCTCTATTTAAAGACCTCCGGGCATGCCCGTTTCGAATAACCATTTCAGG
>JBBISO010000005.1:0-8082 GCA_037441325.1 Acidobacteriota bacterium
GAGCTGACGGGGATCGAACCCGTGACCTCCTGACTGCCAGTCAGGCACTCTCCCATCTGAGCTACAGCCCCACGCTCTTGGATACTAAAACGCTTTTGCCCCGCAGCTGTCAGCCGCGCGCGGGTGCCCGCAATTCACGGATGAAAAAGATAGGTGATATATCTTGGCTTTGCAAGCGGAAATAAAACCTCCGTTTTGGGGACGTTCTCCGCGCCAGCTTAACCTCCATCTCTCATAAGGTTATTATTGCAGAACGGCTCTCCAGGACCGCCCGCACAGGTCGCGCGCCTTGTGTCTGCGCCCTCCCGAGCCGCCTCGCTTAAATCTTGGATTTAAAATATTCGATGGTACGGGTCAGTCCTTCCTCCAGCGAGAGCCGCGGACTCCATCCCAGCAGCTGCTGTGCGCGCGCGATATCCGGACGGCGCACTCTGGGATCGTCCTCCGGCAAAGGCTGGAAGGTGATTTTGCTGGAAGAACCCGTGAGTCGGATTATCTTTTGCGCGATTTCGAGCACGGTCAACTCCTGAGGGTTGCCGATATTTACCGGATGATGCACATGCTCCGATTCCGGAGCCAGCAAAAGTTTGACCAGGCCGTCAATTTCGTCATCTACATAACAGAAGCTGCGCGTCTGGTCTCCTTTGCCGTAAACGGTCAGCGGCTCCCCGCGCAGCGCCTGAACGATGAAATTGGACACAACGCGCCCGTCATGCGGCCGCATCCTCGGGCCATAGGTGTTGAATATGCGGGCGATGCGCGTATCCACCCCATGATACCGGTGATAAGCCATCACAAGCGCCTCGGCGAACCTTTTCGCTTCGTCATAAACGCCCCGCAAACCTATGGGACTCACATTGCCCCAATAAGTCTCCGGCTGAGGATTTACCAGAGGATCGCCGTAGATTTCTGATGTGCTGGCCATAAGAAACCGGGCTTTCTCGCGCTTGGCAAGCCCGATAGTCTTGTGAGTCCCGAGAGCTCCGACTTTGAGGGTCTGAATGGGGAGTTCCAGGTAATCCCGGGGGCTGGCGGGAGAAGCAAAATGCAGGACTGCGTCCACGGGTGATCCGATGTAGATGTACTCCGTCACGTCATGCTTGTAGAAACGAAATCGCTCGTGACCCAGGAGATGGGAAATATTATCGATGCTGCCGGTCAGAAGATTGTCGATACAGATGACCTCATGGCCCAGATTCAGGAGCGCGTCGCACAAGTGACTCCCCAGGAATCCGGCACCGCCCGTTATCACAACGCGCATCCTGCGCCTCCCCCCGCTGGCTATTTGCCCTTGGCAAGCGCTTTGTAATACTCGTCAACCAGTTTCAGATAGCCTGCCGGTGCTTCATTGTCGTCGGAGAAGAAATGTTTCTCGTCCCGGGTCAGACGATCCAAAGCGCGGGCCAGTTCAAGCTCGACCTTTCTCATGTAGTCGATCGCCGCCCGTAAGCTTTCGATCTGCTCCGGATTACGGTAGTTCTGATAATCACCGGCCCGGCGCAAAGATTCAATCGCCTTTTCCAGGTTCCGCATTTCGGCCGAGTTGCGGTCAAGGAGACGTCCCAGGTCCTGCGCATCGGCCAGGCGCTGCCTGAACTCGCGCGCCAACTGCCGTTCCGCTTCGTCTCTGCGCGCGCCGATCCCCGAAGGCATTGCGGTCGCATCGCCTGAAAACTCCTGGAGTTCAGAAAGAGCGTTCGGCGCTCCTGCCTCAGGATCGGCCGGGCTCCGGCCTCCCGCTCGCTGCGCGCCTTGAGGCGCTTCCGGCCGGAGGCCTGCATTGCCGCGCTCCTGCCCTTGTCCCGGCTCCCCGCGCTGTGTCCGGCCCATGCGCTGCTGCATTGATTCCAGGCCTTCGGCCAATTGTCTGGCTTTCTCGGCCGCCTCTCCCATCTTTCCTTCTTGGCTTTGGCCCATGCTCTCCCGCGCGGATTCAAGCCGCGCGGCCAATTCCTCCAAACCGCCGCGGATATAATCCTCGCGCTGCTTCAGGGATTCATAATATCCATTCCGGATCAGCGTGTTCCCGCTCAGGATGCGCTCCGGAAGTCTTCTGTCCCGGATGTCGCCTGCGGCATCGGCGAGCTTGCCGCTGGTTTCTTTCTGGGTTTTGCGCGCCTGCTGAGAAAGATCCTGGATCCGGCTTTGCAGGTTCTTTAATCTGTCAGCAAGAACCGTTTTGCGGGCTGCGATCTCCTCGCCCTGCTGTCTCATCTCATCGCCGGAACCGGACTGCGGTTTCTCATTTGCCAGCCGGTTGACTCCCTCTTGAATCCCGGCCTGTTCCTGGACCAGTTTCCTGGATTCATCGACCGCCTGGTCCAGGCCGCGGCTGAGGCCGGCCTCCTGGCTGCGGGCCAGCTTGCGCGCCGCCTCGTTGAGCTGCTGCAGCGCCCGCATGCCCTGAGCGCCGGCTTCTGCCCCGTCGGCGCGCTGGGAACCTTTAAGCGCCTTCTTCATTTCCTCGATGGCCTTTTCAATCTGCCTGCCCGCCTCATCGAAGGAAGGGGAACTGCGTTCTCGGGCCAGCCGCTGCAATTGCCGCCTAAGCTGTTCCGCTTGCTCCAAAAGCTGCTGCTGGCTTTGGCTTCCGCCGGAACCTGCCCGCGCTCCTGCCTGCTGCGCCGGCATTCGATTGCGCTCATTGAGTTGCTGTTGCCGCTGAGCCAATTCTTTCAGCCGCTGCAATGCTTCATCTACCTTCTGGTCGCGCGCCTGCTGTTCCCCCCGTTGAATCGTTTCATACTGATTTTTGAGCTTATTCAGCTCCAGCTCAAACAAGTCGGCCAAATCCTCGGCGTTGGCCTGAGACCTTCCGCTTCCGGCGCTCTGGGCGCCAAAGGAGACCTGGATCTCGCGGAAGAGACTCTCGGCGCGCATCAGCTGCTGGAGTGATTTCTGTTCTTGAGGCAACGCGGTGTCCGGCTTTTGCGCGCCCAGATTTGCGGCGGCCTTGCCCATTTCATCGACTGCGTTCTTCAGGTATTCGGAAAGTTTGCGAAAGCTCTCGTCTGCCTGTGCGGCGCCGCGCCGCTGAAGCCTGTCCACCAGCCCCTGGACTTGCGCCTGCAGTTTGCTTTGAACAAGCGCCAGCGATTTCAGGTCGTCCGAAAACTCTTTGGCCGGCATCCTGCTTTTCTCGCGCATCAGCTTGAAGGTCGCGCTGATGATCTCTTTCTGCTGCAAACTGAGAGCCTCCTGCCCTTCGCCGCCTTCGCCGGGCTGGCCGCTTTGCTGGCTCTGAGTATACTTCTGTTCGAACGGGCGGATCTGTATGAAATAAATGTCGGAACTCGCCGTGCCAGGCCCCGTTACGTTGTTGTTGTCCCGGGCAGTTCCGTAATAGGAGACCACGTCGCCGGGCTGCAGCCCGAAATCCTCCAGGAAAAAGGTGTGGGATCTCGTCAAAGATAGTTCGGGAGGTTTGCCATTATAGAGCGAAACGCTTTTTTCGGGGCCGCCATTTACGGCGTAACGCAGCTCCAGTTTGGCCATTCCGATATCGTCTTCCGCCTTGATCTCCGCAAAAACTTCTTCCACATTGGTCGCGCGGACGTCGCGCATCGGCCGGATAATGGTAACTTTGGGTTCCGCATCCTCAAGCGCTTCCATTCCGTATTCGCGGGAGCCCGCGTAATTCTTCGCGTGCCCGTCGCTGATCCGGACCACATAGGAGCCCGAACGACAGGCGATGTTTAGCCTTCAACGCAAGGATCGATCAAAGCTTCCGGAAAAGCTCCGGGGGCCCGAGGGAGCAAGTTCAACAGCCGACTCGTTGTCGAAAAGAAGCCGGGCCGATTGGGCCGGCCTGCTGAGGTTGATCTCCAGATCGATTTTTGTCCCTTTCAAGGCACTGATGTCGCCTTCATTTTCCACCGTCTGAGGCGCCATTCCGGTGTAGGCGGGGAAGCGGTAGGTGAGGTTGATCCTCTCCACCCGCGCCAGATCAATGACGCGCACTGAATGGGTTTGTGAGCGCACGCCCCTGGCTTCGGCGTAATAGCGCAGCGCCGTTTGGACATCAATAAGGAGGTACCGAAAGGCGCTCCCGCGCGGATCAGGCTCCATTGACGAGGCATTCCAGGTCTTTGATCCGTCCGGCTGCAAAAACAATTGCACCTCGGGAGAGTCGAATCCGACGAGCCGCGCCTGAATCAATTGATCCGCGCCTTTGGCGATTTCAATATCGCCGGGATCAATTTCAACCTTCGCCGGCGAGCCGAAAGAAGCCTCCGTCCAGGGGGCGTAAAGCCGGCTGAATCCATAGGGGAAAAAAGAAGGTCCCCAGATCAGGAGCGCCAAAAGCGCTAGGCAGGCCGCGCCCCCAATGAGCCCGAAATAGGTGAGGCGCGCGCGATTGGTAAATATGGAAAAATCCACGCGGCCGGTTTTTTCCAGGGCATCCCGGATCAGCAAATCGATTATGCTCGCGGCGGCGGCGTCCCGTTCCCCATGCTCAACAGCCGCGACCAGGCGGTCCTCGAGCTGCGGATAGCGTTCCTCAATATGCTGAGCGATTTGTACATTGTCGGCTCGAGCCGCCAGCGCCCGATAAAAAAAGCGCCAGGCTGCGAAAAGAATTAGGCTCCCCGCGGCCAGCCGCATGACCCAGACCGCAAGCGGTTTGAAGCCGAAGAGATCGGCTCCCCAGACGCCTAAAATGAGCAGCGCGACAGCGGAAACCAGAAAAAGCGAGATCCCCTTGGCCAGCACCTGAAGGCGCCATCTCCGCCGCACCAGCTTTGTCCTTGTCAAAAGGCCTTCATAAGGGTTCATAAAGCCCCCTTTTCGATTTAGCGTTGATAATTCATGGGATTATTTTTTTATAGCCGATTCACCGGGCGTCAAGTGAAAATTAGATAACATTAACTCTGATATTAAAAATAGCATAGCGGCGATCAAAAGCAGACTCCAGATCCGCTGGCGCTTGTCGCGCTCGGCGGCAGGCAGGGGTTCCTGCGGCGGAAAAGCCGCCCGTTCGGAAGATATCCACCCGGCCGCCATCTCCTCGGCGTTTCCGCGAACCAGATCCGATTCTTTGGGCAGGGGATTGACGGCCGCAAGAGTGCTCAATTTCATGGTGCGTATTTCGTAAAATCCGGCCCGGCTCAATTCAATTTCGTCGGCGGCCGTTGCCGCGGGCTGCCTCTGTCTCATGGGATCGAGAACCACCACGGCTTCGCTGCCGTCCACCCGCGCTAAGGCGCGGCGCGCAGCGGTTTCCTTGATCAGATTTCCGGGCGACAGGGTTTCGCCCACGTTGAACCAAAACCGTCTTTCGCGGTAGTCCTCGAGGTAGCGCAACATCTGCTGCCACAATGGCGCGTAAACCGCCTTCATGGGAAGGTCATTAGACGCATCATCCGCCGAGGACGCGAAGACCAGGACGCGGCCCTTTTCAAGATTGACCGATACCAGTCCGGGATCCCCATTGTCGAACCGGGCAAGCACTTCAGCTCCGGGTCCGACTGAAATCCGCGCGTGGCCAAAAAATCTCGCGCTTGAGAAGACGCCGGAATGCGGCTTGCTGAAAGGCCGGAAGATCGGATGGTCCATTCGGACGTCGGTCAGCAAGACATAATCCTCCGCCGGACGCACGCGGCCCCGGCTTTCCGCGGGCGCGGCGGCGATTTTCACCGGGAGCCAGGATCCGAAGCTTCGATTGAAATCGGCCGGCTGCGAGGAATCCGCGACCACGACAGCCAGCCCGCCGCCGGCCCGCACAAAATCGCGCAGCTTACGCTGCATAGCTTCATTGCCGCCGGTGGCGTTGTTCCATATCAGAAGCCCGCGCTCGGGAAGCGGATCTTGCAGCGAGATAACCGTCAATCTATAAGGAGACAAGTTATCAACGTTGAGCGCCTTGGCCAAAAAATAGCTTGGAGAGCGCCGGCGGCGCGGGTCCGGATTCTCGACCGCGTATACGGGAGTTTTATCCCGCGCCTCGACGGCCAGATAAAATCGGTTGTCCCGCGTGAGGTCCGGATCCTGGACCTCAAGCACAGCCGGATGAACGCCGGCGGCCAGACCCGGCAACGGGAAATCGATTCCGCGTGATTCGCCCCGCGAAATATCGATTGTCCTTTCCGAGACCATTCGGCCGTCCACAAACAGTTTCACGCGGACATTTCTGCGGTCCTGCGTGCCGAAGCATGCGACCGATGCTTTTAAGCGGATGTTCTCGGCGGCGATTGCATCCGATCCCTCGACACGAACGTCACGGATCGCAAGATTGCTGAAATCCTCCGAGCCTACATCCACAGGACGCAGTTCAATTCCCGCGCTCAGCCGGAATTCCTGATCTTCGGCAATCCATCCGCTTTTCTGGAAATCGGAAATCCAATAGATAATGGATTTGCCCGTGCCGGCACTGAGAGCAATTCCTTCCGCGGCCTTGAGGGCTTGCCCGTAATGAGTGCCCCGGTCGGTTAACTCGATACCATCCTCAATCTCCGCCAGCGCCTCATTGGGATCCGTTGTCGCCGGGGTTTTGATTGAAACGCGGTCCGAAAATTCCAGGAGGGCAACTTTGTCGCCCGGACTTGCGCTTCGGGCGATCTCGGCGGCCGCTTCCCTGGCTCGCTCCCACCGGTCGCGGTAACCCATGCTCATGGAGTTGTCGAGCGCGATAACGTGGGTGGAGGCAACTCTTCCGAATGCGGCCGATGCCTGACTCTTCTCCAGATAGGGGCGGGCGAAGGCCAGAGCAATGAGGATGAACGCAAGGACGCGCAGAAGAAGCAGGAGCAAATGGCGGAGTTTTTGGTACCGGATGGTTTTCCTGCTGATCCTGCGCAGGAACATGAGGGTAGGGAATTCCATTTTCCGGGCATGCTCCCGCTTGATCAGATGCAGCAGGATCGGCACCGCCGCAGCCAGGATTCCCAGGAAGAAAAGCGGGTTTACGAAGTTCATGTTTTCAGACGGTACCCAGTAGCAAAGAATCTACGATTCACGAATGGTTCATGCGTTGTGTGATCGTCGATCGTCAATATAGCTGTTCTCTCCGGGTCAGATAGGTGAACAAGGCGCTGTCCAGCGGCTGAGAAATGTCGATCAGCGCAAAATCCATCCGATCTTTACGGCATTCTCTTTCATACTCGTTTATCTGGCTCTTGAGCAGCCTGCGGTATTCCTGGCGCACAAAATCCGGAATCACGTGCATCTCCGCCCGCGTCTCCATATCCACGAACTGCGCCGCGTCGGGAAAATCGAATTGGAGTTCGGCCGGGTCCAATACCTGAAAAACGATCAGGTCGTTGCCCCGAAAAGCGAGATGCCGCAATCCGTTCATCACCTGGTCCGGGGCGTCGTAAAGATCGGAAATCAAAATCACCATGCCTCTTCGGCGGAGTCTCTCCGAAACATGGATCAAAGATTTGGCAAAATCGGTTTTTTCGCCCGGCCGGACTCTTTCAACGGCGTGGAGCACGGTGTTCAACTGGCCGATGCTGCCGCGCGCAGGTATGTATTCGACAACCCGGTCGTCATAGGATATGAATCCGACGGCGTCCCGCTGTTTGAAGGCGAAATATCCCAGGCAAGCGGCCAGGAACTGCCCGTATTCCAATTTTGTGATCCCGCGGCTTCCATAAGACATGGACCGGCTGCAATCCAGGATCAGATGAATGCCCGTGTTTGTCTCGCCTTCGAACTCCTTGACGAAAAACTTGTCGGTTCGCCCATACACCTGCCAATCAATTTTTCTGATATCGTCGCCCGGCCGGTAGGGACGGTATTCGGCAAAATTTACGCTGAATCCCAGATGAGGAGACCGATGCAGTCCCGAAATAAAGCCTTCGACGACGGTCCGCGCAATCAGTTCCAGCGACGCTATGCGCGTCAGCGTCAGAGGATCAATAAATCGGGTCGCCTGCAGCGCAGGAGGTTGAAAAGTACTCATAATATCTGCAGCTTACGGTTTGCCAAAAACAGAATTAGGTAATTTAAGAACTACTTCTAATGCCTATGCCTTCAAATACGCCCGTCCAGAGGGTGTTTCCAACCCATTTTTTAGGACGCTCCCTCCAACCACGCAGACCTCCAAGACATAAAAGCATTCCTTTTTCTTGGAGGTCTTTG
>JBBISO010000005.1:8109-32256 GCA_037441325.1 Acidobacteriota bacterium
AAGCGCATATAGTTCTTAAATCACCTCAAAACAGAATAACTATGAGGACTTCGCCGGCGATCAATTGGTCAGGCCTGATTTCGGCACAGGAACTTCCTGCAAAAGCCGGCGGATTATATCCTCGGTCGTAGTCCGCTGCGATTCCGCATGAAAATTGGTGAGGATCCGGTGCCGCATGACCGGATAAATCAGGGCCTGAATATCCTCGATAGATACGTTAAAGCGGCTGTTCAGCAAGGCCCGCGCCTTGCCGGCCAGAATAAGATACTGTGCCGCCCTCGGGCTGGCGCCCCAATTGACATACTCCTTGGTAAATTCCAATCCGCCGTCCTGGCCGGGACGGCTCGCCCGCACGAGCGCGACCGCATAGCGGGAGACGGATTCCGGCACCGGAACCCGCCGCACCAGTTTCTGGAACTCGACAATATCCGCGCCCGTGACGGTGCGCTGGAGCCGAATGTCCTGTTCGCCGGTGGTCGTGGTCACGACCAGGTGCTCGTCGTCACTGTTCAAATAGTCGATCACAATGTTGAACATGAATCGGTCCAACTGAGCCTCCGGGAGAGGATACGTTCCTTCCAGCTCGATTGGATTCTGAGTGGCCAGCACGAAAAAAGGCCGTTCCATCGGATACGTGGTGCCCTGCACGGTCACCTGCAGCTCCTCCATTGCCTCAAGGAGCGCAGCCTGGGTTTTTGGGGGAGTGCGGTTGATCTCATCGGCAAGCAGAATGTTGGCAAAGATCGGTCCCTTCACGAAAATCAGTTCCCGCCGGCCGGTGGTGACATCCTCCTGGATAATATCTGTCCCCGTGATGTCGGCGGGCATGAGATCCGGCGTAAACTGAATCCGCTTGAAACTCAGGTCCAGGATCTGCGCCAGAGATTTGATAAGGAGGGTTTTCGCCAGTCCCGGAACGCCGGTGATCATTGAATGGGCCCCGACAAGCAGTGAAATCATCACCTGATCCACCACCGCATCCTGGGCGATTATGACCTTTCGCAGCTCCCCTAAAATGTCACGATGGCCATCGTGAAGCTTCTCTACCAACTGCTCGTCGCTGATAACTGCCGTCCGCGTACTTTCCATTGGGTATGTTCCTCTTCATGCT
Organism: Acidobacteriota bacterium; assembly: GCA_037441325.1. Classification (GTDB taxonomy): domain Bacteria; phylum Acidobacteriota; class UBA6911; order UBA6911; family UBA6911; genus UBA6911. The sequence continues at coordinate 9,221 of JBBISO010000005.1, forward strand.
AAGTAGTTTCCGCCGCGAAATTCATTTATCGGATGTAGATAAATGGCAGGAACCCGCAGAGTGCTTTGGAGTGCCGCAGCTTGCTGCCGCCTTCAAGTGCTTGATAATCTTCACATTGCACAAGGCGCAAGCTTGCTTGCGCACTCCAAGGGCATGGTTATGATTTAACATGCATTTCGCGACAGAAGCTAAGTACTCGTATTCGTAATTACAGTTCGAATCTCGCCTCCCGGCACCAAATACAAGATACGCGATGCCGGATGAGCGATACAAAGATTAGAGAGCAAATGTCATCCGCGTGTGCCCCGCATCCTCCATCAATGTGTAAGGGCATACATGACATAATTCACGCCGTATTTATAGGCTTCGTTTGATTGATCGATCGGCATCATGGGATTGTCCGACCACTCCCAATATTCGCTGATATCATTATTGTAATTGACCACCATCATCAGCCGCCCGTTGTCGTCGGTCATTCCGAAATACTGGGGCGGCCCGGAACCCCAATATGGCGGTTCGATCTTCAGGTCGGAGATGTCGAAGAAGCAGGTCCAGATCGGGTGGCTCGGCGGCAACTCCTCCAGCGAGCGGTCCGGGAACACTAGCTTCATCTGGTATTTGAAGTTGCTGAGCGCCCGCTCGCCGCGGAAGTCATCCACGATCAGGAAACCTCCCCGGAGCAGATATTGCGCCATTCTGCGGGTTTCCGGTTCCGAAAGGTTCATAGATCCGACTTCACACAAATAGGCAATCGGATATTTGAAACAATCGTCATTCTGGAAGGAGATGATGTGACTACTGGGGTTGGCATCCAGTCCGGTGACTTCCTTAATTATTTTCATGAAATGCTCTTCGGACCGGGGCCAATCGTGGCTCCAGGGTGGGCCGTTGCCCGCTCCCACCGGGCCGAACGTGAACCGTGTCAAAGGCGCTTCGTAAAAGACGCGCCCGAAAGTGAATTTGCTCTCATTGCGGGGGGCCTCGGGCAGATCCTGCGATCTCAGGTTGAAGATTCCCAATGCAATGAGGGTGAAACCGGCAATCGTTCGAAAAAACCACGGTAATTTGCGGTTGACGGCCGGCGGCCGGCGACTCGCGGATAAATTCGCATCGCCGTCTTTCACGCGTAAATCGTCAATCGCAAATCGCAAATCTGCGTTAGTCATTTGGCGGACTCTTCGCTTAAAGTTAAAAGCAGTTCCTGCGCTTTCATAAATGACGGAGCGATCTCGAGCGCGCGCAATACTTCCCGCTTCGCCGCCGGGCGGTCTCCGGACGCCCTGAGCGCCCGCGCCAGGTTATAATGCGCTCCGGCCGCGTCCGATGCGTTTAGCGCAACCAGCGCCCGATGGGCGGCGATAGCCGCCGGCCACCGTCCCGACTCCATCGCGGCTTCGCCCAGCTGCTTTTGTATGCTCGGATCATAGGGATTGATATAGACGGCCAGTTCCAGCATTTCCGCCGCGGCTGCCCAGTTTTTGCGATTGCGGTGGATTTCGGCCGCCTGAAGCTGCGGCTCCGCGGAGCTTCCGTCCATCCGGCTCCAGGCCGTGAACTGGGCCAGCGCATCGTCCTCGCGCTTCAGTTCGAGGTACATTTGTCCCAGAACCTGGTAAGGATTTCCCCGCTCCACATATTGGGGAAATATTCTTTGCGCTCGCTTGAGGTGGGCTTCGGCGCCGGCATGATCTTTTTCCCTGCGGAGAACCGCGCCCATCTGCAGGTTGGCGAAAAAGTCATCGGGATCGCTCTCCAGGATCTTGCCCAGCGCGCTTTTTTCGCCGCGGCCGGAGGTTTCCTTTCCCGGGGGATGTTCCGCGCGGCCGAAGTTCATGTGGGGCGCAATATCCTTCAGCCGCGCCTCGATAAAACGCGCATATTCCGCATCCATTCCGGCGGCATCCCAACCGAGCGCGATGCGGAAAACTTCTTCCGCAGATTTGTTCTCGGCGAACAACCGGAGCGACTGTTTGATTTTTTCAAAGCCGAACCGTTCCTCGATCATTTCGCAGAACAAGCCGGCCTGGTAATACGCAAGCGCGACCTGCTCGGGAGATTTAGGGCGCATGATTCCCGAATTCAATTCGCCGGCTTTGAGAAGTTTTCCCTCCTTGTAGGCTTTAACGAACGAAGCTGTAAGCCTGTCGCCCCAGCCCGGCCGGGCCCGGGACTCCTCGTACACCGAGAGTCCTTCGGAGTACCAGCGCGGGATGTTGTAATTCGTCATTTGCAGAGTTATCACGTGGACCAACTCATGCCAGAGCGTGCTTCCCCAGTTGAAGGTTCCCGCCTTGCGCGCCTGCGGGGAATCGATCGCCAGCACTTTGCCGAAGCAGACGCCTAACGCCCCTTCCAGCCCGGGCAAGCCGAGAGTGCGGACCGCGAATCCACCGTGATCGGGAAATATCTCAACCTGGATCGGCCCCCTGGGAATGAAGCCGTAACGGTGCGTTAGTTTCCCATAGGCCTCCTCCGCCAGGCTGAGAGCATAAGGGGAAAGCACGCGCTCATCTTCTTTGGACATTAAAAACATAAAATGTTCGCTCGTGCGCCGGGCGAAACCATCCATCTGGTCGAACAGCTCCAGCGAGTTGTACGCTCGGACGTTGAAGGGATCGCCGTCAAAGGCTCGCTGGATCGCCTCGCGTCCCTCCGCCAGTTTGCCGATCCGCGTCAGGTTCATGCCGAGGGTTGCGTATGCCGGCCAAAATTCGGGGTCCAGAGCGATCGCTTTGCGGCTGAATTCGACCGCCGCTTCATATTTCCTGCGGGAAACAAGACTCTCCGCCAGCGTGTAATAGAACCCGCCGAACGAATGATTGATTTCAAAAATCTTTCTTTCCAGCTCGATGAAACCGCGCTCATCGCCGCTGAGATACTTATGGACGGCCAGCAGGCTCAAGGACTGCAAATTCGCCGGATTGACGGCCAGCGCGGCATTGATTTCCCTGATGGCCGTGTCGTGGTCCTCCTCCTCCAGCGCCAGTTCCGCCAGCAGATTGAGGGCCGGCACGAAATTCGGATTCACTCTGAGCGCTGCTCTGGAATAGATTTCCGCCTCGAGATCGTTTTCGTACCGTTTGGCCAGGGCTATGCCCATAAGCGCAGCCGGATACGATTTATTGATCTTGAGGCAATCGCGAAACACCGCCAGGGCGCTGGTCGCGTTGTATTTTTCCAGGAACAGATAGCCGAAGTCCGACAGGGCTTCCAGCGCTATTTCCCCGGCCGGTTTCGGCTCCGTGGCATCCATAAAAATATCCCTGGCATCCTGCACATAGCCTCGGCGCCAGGCGGCCATGGCGGCGTTCCCCAGGCTGCGACTTCCGGCCGTACGCCCCGCGCGATATTCTTCAATCAGCTGATCCCAAAAGCGCGCGGCCTCCGCGCGCCGGCCTAGGGTTTCGAGCAGTTCGCCCAGTTCCCGCAGCGCATCTCCGCGCAGCTCAGTTCGGCCGGGGGAAAGCGCCAGGGCTCTGCGCAAATGCTTTTCCGCTCCGGAGTAATCGCCGACTGTTTCCGCAACCCGCGCCCGCTCGAGGTGGAGAAGGGCCGAATTACCCTGCACCGACAAAAACTCATCGCTCCGCCGGGCGGCGTCGGCATACGCTCCGGTTTCACGAAGCGTTTGGATAAGACCCGCTTGGGCGTTTTCCGGATCGGCCTTGCTTTTCAGCGCAGCTTCGAAGTACTCCCGGGCTTTCGTGTAATCGCCCGAGCGGAGTGCGCTTTTGCCCAGGGAAACGGTTTCCGCTCCCGCCGATCTCTGCGCGAGCCCAGGCATCCATGCCGCGAAGGCAGCCGCGGCAAACAGGAGGGCGAAAACCTTTCGGCGCTTACGGCCGAGTTTGGTTGAGTTTCTATTTGCGCAGTTTTGCATTGATTTTGGCCAGTCTGAGCAGCAGCTCTTCCAGTTTTTTTTCGTAATCTGCCTCCGGCATTTCGCCCTTGGCATATCTGAGGGCCTCGATTTGCTTTTCCAGGTCCCGGGCCTCGCGCGCAAGCGCCTGCTGTTCCGGAGTCAGATCGCCCTGGACCATAGGCGGCACTTCTCTATCCAAAAATGTGATACGGGCAAGCAATCCCTCGCCGTTATCCGGATCGGGCTTGCCTTGCGCCTGTCCGTCGCCGTTATCATCCAACACGGGATGTTCGGTTTGAAGATTCCCTTCGCTTTTATAGTGCGCTTCCACTCTCTGACTTATGTAGGAAAACGCTTCCATCATTGACACCCGGCCGTTCTTGTCCGAATCGGCGGCATCGTTCTTGAAGGCGTCGGCCCAAAACCGTCCGGCATGCGTTTGATTTTTTTCCATGCCGCTCTTGGTGGCGGTCATCACAATCCTTCCTTTACGGGATAACGCCGAGATGCTTCCGCCGCCGCAGCTTGTTGCATTGAAGACGATAGAATGCCGGGCCGGGATGGAATTTATCATCGCGGCCAGTTCTTCGGCGGTCGGGTCGGGCCCTACCAGGTTGAGCTTATAGACTTTCCCGTCATAACTGCCGTGTCCATCGATGAAAATGAAAAACAAATCCTCCTTTTCAACCCTGGATGCAAAGCTGCGGCAGACCTCGATCAGGTTTTCCCGCGTTGACTTATGCCTGATCAGGGCGGGATTCTTGGAGGGGTCATCGAACAGAACTTCTATCTGGCGCGGCGGGAATCCAAGTTGTCCTGTAAGCAACAAATGCAAGTCCTCGATTTCTTTCAAATAGGTTTGCTGCAGATCCGGGTCTCCGGTAACTCCGACAAGAAGGATGGCCCATCTTCCGTCGCGGTCCTCAGCCGCTCCCAAAATGCCGGCGGAAAATAAGAGCAGTACGAGACAAGCGATAAGCATTCGGCGGCGCGCAGCGGGCGGCAGGTTTTCTCCTGCGCGGGCGCACGGACCCTCAATCGCGGAAATCAAAGGCTCCGAATTGTCCGATGCCGGCCGCGCATTCAATCCGCGCCCGTACCTGCCGACTGGCCACTGACGATAGCTTTTCACGCAAGCCCCTTTCGTTTTCTCAAGATCCATTCCGCGGAAACAAGACCCGCGAGAAGCAGAAACAGGAAGGGCATATCCCACAGGTCCTTTTCTTCGAGCCGGGATGGACCTCTTTCCACATAAGATATGTCCTCCGGAAGATTCCGCAAGTCGTCCGGCGAGTAATAACGTCCCCCCGTCTTTGCGGATAGCCGCTTAAGGAGGCCTGAGTTCATGGCCGCGTTGTGGAATTCCTCTGTCGAATCGGCGATTTGCAGGTATGTCCTGGCGGTCCCGAGGCTCCTGCCGCCCTGAAATGCCTCGGCGGTAACTTCGTGGATCCCTTCTTCGCGGGGCATGAAAGCGGCCGAATAGACGCCGTCCTGCTCAACATCCCAGACAAATTGCAGGGCATTGATTTGTCCCGAAGGTGATTTGACCTGCCCTGCAACCTGAGCGTTATTGACCGGCATGAAGGAAGAATCCTTCGCATCCACGCGGATGGCGGCGGCGTCTTCCAGGGTGTAGGAATGCCGCTCTACGGCGGCGCTGACGGGATCGGGAACATCACTGACCATCCAGCGCAACATTTGTTTCCAGAAAAGCTCATGGAAATTGTCCTCATATTCCAATCCCATTCTCCAGCGCCAGGTGGCCGCGGTGGTCAAAGCGATGGATTTACCTCTGCCGTATCGCTGGAAAGCAAGAAGGACCGGGCTTTGCCCGCGAGCGTCCGGGACGCTGCCCCGGAGAAGGACCGTTGCACCGGGTTTTGAATCTGCGGTCGGATTCAATCCCACCAGCGCGGGCGCCGCTTCCCACCGCTTGCGGTTTTCCTCTTCCGACAGGGAAAGCCGGGTAATGGGGTGCCGGAAACCGTAGTTGGTCATGCGCGCTTTGAATTCCAGGTCCTGAAACTCCGAATTGCCGGCGCTGTTCCGGCCGAGAACCACCGGCAGAAGATCTTCGAGCGGCGTGTTGACATAGCCCCCCTGTCCGAAGGAGTTCTTTCCTCCCAGCATCAAGAAACCTCCCCCGCGCTGGCTGACGAAATCCGATATCATGCGCAACTGGTCGAACGTGAAAAAGCTGGCCTCCACGCTTCCCAAAATAACGGCCTTGCAGCGGAAGAGATCCGGTTTGTCAACCGGGAAACCCTTTTCCAAGACCGCCGGCGATTCGATCCCTTGGCGCAGAAATTTGCCGTCGGCTTGGCGCAGCAGAGTCATGAGGTGAAGATTCTTGTCTTCGATAACGGCGCGCCGGAGAAAACGGTATTCCCAGCGGGGTTCTCCTTCGACATACAAAATAGGGGGCTGCTCGTCCGTGATGGCGATGAGAAGATTCTGGTCATTGTTTTCGGAAATGATCTCATCCGCAAAGGGCTCCAAGCGGAATTTAAACACTCTGGGCCCGGCAGAATGGGTGCCGAAAACTGTTTTGAAGGTTTTTACCTCGTTGTTTCCGCCTAAGCTTACTTCCTGGGTCTGGAGCAGTTTTTCCTGATCATAAACCGACAGGCGTGTCTTGCGGCCGGCATAGCCGGCCGAGCGGACCGACACCTCCGCTTCAATAGCCGTTTCTTTCAACACCCTGGCGGGTGCCGCCACGCGCAGGACTTCGGTGTCGCGGCCAAGATCCGGCGAACCGATTCCGATGGAATAAACGGCAATGCCGCGTGCCGCCAGTTGCGCCGCAGCCGCATCCAGATCGGTTGAATGATTGTCCGCGCCGTCGGTGATCAGGACAATGCCCGCCAGGGGCACGGCCGTCAGTTCGGCGACAATCTGATTCAAGGTTCTCTCCAGGTCGGTCTTGTTGCCGCGCGGGGGCGTGTCCAGGAATCCCTCCGCCCGCTCTGCGGTCTTGGAGAACCGGAAGAAGCGAATTTTGAATTTTGCGGCGAGTTCGTCAAGCAGGGGATTGCCCGGCTGCCGGAGAAGCTGCTTCTCTATCTCAAAGCGGGATTCACCCCTGGCGCCGTCGCGTATTTCCATGCTTCTGCTCACATCGTAGGCGATGGCGACAAAATTCTTCTGCGGAATTGCGGATTGAAGGCGCAGTATGGGCTGCTGAAACAAAAAGAGCAAAACAAGGAACGCTGCCGCCCGCAAGCCCGAGAACCCCAAATGCCAGTAACGGGGCAGGGTGCCGGCGGTTTTCCGATAGAGCAGGTAGGAAATCACGATCGCGCCGGCGGCCAGAAGCCAGGTTATATAGGAAGGCCATAGCGGGCGAAAGGCGATGGTTCCTTTTTCATATAGAAGGGGACGGTATTTAAACAGAAACTCAAAAATTGCGTCCATTCTGAATCACCGGGATGAATTCTTGTTTTCAACTTGCATCAGTGCCTCATGGCAATAAACGATGGCGCAGAAGGGGTCTTCCATAAATAAACCGGCGCGCTTACGGGACCAATGCTTGGACTGTGCCGAAGGGTTCCATTGCGGGCTTCAGCACGCTTGCGGGGCCGCGAATCAGGATTACCTCGCCGCCGGCAAACAGCCAGTTGTTGGCGGCGCGCTTGACTGTCTCCGCGTCGCAGCGCCGGATCATATCGGGGAAGATTGCGGCGTAATTGCTCCCCAGGCGATAAAGCTCCGCATCGAGCATGATCGCGCACAGCCCGTCGGCTGTTCCCAGCTCAAGTTTGAACTCCTCGAGCAGGCGGCTGCGCACCGAGGCCAATTCTTCTTCCGGAACAAGTGCCTCCTTTAGTTCCGTCACGGTTTCTTGAATCTTGCGTATTTGGTCCGCGGCTTGCTCGGCGGCCGCCTGTCCTTGAATATACAACGGGCTCGCCATGCGCCGGCCCTGATTGACCACGGTCAACAGCGAAGTCGGCAGAAGTTTTGTCAAGCGTTCCTGCAGGATGTGCGCAGCCACCAAAGCCGGCAGATAAGCAGGATCCTCGCGGCGCGGGTAAAGGCTTCCAATAATAAACTGCGCTGCGGGGGAGGCCGCGTCATCTTCCAGAAGAATTTTGCGCCCCGCGGGATTGCGTGGAGGTTTGAAGGTAAATGGAACTTCATCATTGCGGATCCAGATGCCCCAGATGCGGGAGACCTTCTGAAGTACTTGAGCGGCGGGAACATTCCCCGCGATAAAAAGGAAAGCCTGATTGGGAGAAAAATATCTCTTATAGAAACTCCTTACGTCCCCGAGGGTGATGGCCGACAAGCTGGTCTTCGTGCCCTGCAGGGGCCTTCCGTAAGTGGTTCCGCTGAAGAGATCCTTTTCGAGTTGCGCCAGAATCCGCCGGCGCGGGTCCGCGGGCTTCTGCAGCATTTCGAGGATGGCCTTTTTCTGGGCAATGAAGTCCGCCTCGTTGAACTGCGCTTCTCCTATGATCTGATAAAGCAGCAGAAGCGATCTCTCATATTTGGAGCTCTGGCCACTCAGGATAAATCGAAATCCGTCCCAATCGCATTCGACCTGAATACTGGCTCCCAGATATTCGAGTTCATCCTGGATGCCTTTCGCCGTGTGGTCGGCCGTAGCTTTCATGAACATCCGGGAAACAAGGTTGGCCAATCCCCCTTTATCGGCGGGATCAAATGCGGATCCGTAACGCAGCAGCAGGCCGATCGTCATGGTCTCGCCCATTTGGGGATCCGGGGCCACTGTGACATGGAGGTCGTTCAAAAGCCGCTTTGAGCTCAATTCGGGAAGCGGGAAAATCCTTTGCGCCCAAACCGGAACGGAGCAAAAAGCCATAAATGCCATGAAGGTAAGCAGGATCCGTTTGCCGTTTCGTGTCATCTTCAACCCCTCAATGACGCCAATGACTATATTAACTTCCCGCAAGCAAAGACTCAACGCCGGGGATATCGGAACAGCAATGGGGTGGTATCTGCCGCGAAACTCCCTTTGCTGTCGAGATGGCCCGATAGGGCGCCTTAGTGCCGCAGCTTGCTGCCGCCTTGTGACTTCGTTGCGTCCATAAGCTTCGTCCTAAGGCGCAGCAAGCTTGCGCACTCGCAGGGCTTCGCCCTCTCATAACAGGGACCGGCCTCAAGTTATATCTGGTATAATTCATTTTTGAAAGCATCAAGAGGCAAGCATCAACTGCTGAGCCAGAGGTCAACAAAATGCTCGAATTTACTTCTGAGCCGCAGAAGACGTTCCGTCCGGTTACCTTTATCATTACCCTCGGGGTCCTGGCCGTCTTGCTGGGCGGCATTTTTCTTTACAGCCGCTACCAGCGCGGGATGCAATCGCGCGCGGGTGCTTCCGCCATCGTTGTTCCGGGCCTGATACGGTCGGGGAATTCAAATTTCGAATACTATAAATCCAGGATTCGAATCGAGAATGCCAAGGCAAGCCTGGCAATCAGCTTTAATAATGCCCGGATCGCGTTGATTTCCGGCATCATTGTCAATGACGGCGACCGCCGGCTGGAGGCTTTGGAGCTCCGCATCACCTTGTATGACGTCTGGGGCAAGGTCTCCAAAGAACGCACCGCTTTCGCGCTCCGTCCGGGCGCCGGGTACAGCGGAAAACCGATGGAGCCTTTGGAACAACGGCCTTTCTCCATAGGTGTCGAAGCGGTTGAATATTATTGGGATCCGAAGCAGATCAGTTACGAAATAACCGGTCTGAAGTACAAATAATTTGCGATTGGCGATTGAAAGACTGGTCAATGGCGGAAAAAGGCGGTAATGCAACGACTCCCAGGAATGGAACGTGGGGCCGTCAATCGTCAATCCTCAATCGCAAATTCATCGTTATGGCGGCAATCCTTCTGCTATTTCCTCCGGCGGCCTGCACCCGCTCGAAGGTTCGAAATGAACTTCAGCGGAATCATTTCTTTGCCGAGATCCTCAAACGCGAGGACCGCCGGGAACTGGGAGAAGATGGCTTTTTCCGGAACAACCTGCTCGGCAATCCCTATCCCGAAGTCCGGCAATGGTGCGCCGTGGCCCTCGGCCGCATCGCGGCGCCTCAAGCTTTGCCCTGGCTTTATGAAGCGGTTCATGCGGAATACGCGTCTGTCCGGGCCGCAGCGGCTTTTGCGATCGGCGAGATTGAAGACCGGGATCTTCTTCAGGCGCGCGGTCAATTGCCGAACCCTCGATCCTCCGCCGAACTGATCGGCCGGCTCGTTGATTCCTCTCTTGCGGTCCGGATGCGCGCCATTGAGGCGCTGGGGAAAAGCGGAGGCCCGGCGGAAGCGGCGGAAATCGTTCGGCGGCTCGAACGCTTCTCCTATAAAGGTTCTCGCGCCGAACGCGCTTGCCTGGGCTATTCAATCACCGCAATGGCGCGGCTCCAAGATCCTGTTGCGCTGCCCGTGCTTGAAAAATTAGCCGGATCTGCGGACCGCGAGATCCGAGAGCGCGCCGAGGCCGCTCTCGCCCGCCTGCGGGCCGGATCCGGGGAGACGTCCCGCAAGGAGCTTATGGAGAATTCCGATCCCGAGCCGCAGGCGTATGGCGGGCGAGGCCTGGAAAGGGTGCAGGGACCAAGCCCGGAATTTCCGCTTCCGCTCCGCAATTCGGTTTCAGGCGATGGCGTGCAGAAATCCCCGCTCCCGCGCCCTCGAATTACCGACACGGTCGCTTACGCCCTCGCTGCGGACCGCAAAAGCAGCACCATCGCAATCCTGGAAACGACGCGGGGCGTCATTGAGATCGAGCTTTCGCGCGAGCATGCGCCCGCCACCGCTGCCAATTTTATCTTGCAGGCAGAAGGAGGACAGCTCAGCGGACTGGAGTTTGTCCGTCCGGACCCGATGATTCTGATTGCGCGCAAGCCAGAGGGCACACCTATCAGGCAGTCGGTGCGATCGGAAGTCAATATGCTGCCTTTTGAGCGGGGAAGCGTCGGCATGGAGCTCTCGGGAGGAGATTCCCGGGCCGATGGCTTTTTCATCACGCTGGCTCCGCAACCTTATCTCGACGGCATCCACACATGTATCGGCCGCGTTATCAGCGGCATCCAAGTCGCTGACAAGATGGTTTCCGGCGGCCGAATCGAGCGAGTCCGGATCAAAAGAACGATCAGCTACCACAATTACCGGAGGTATTGACTGATTGAGCCTGGCTGCGGCCAGGAGCCGCCGGTTATCCGTCGAGCTCAATTTCCTGGTGCTGCAGGCCGGCATAGGGATACACGGCCACGCGGACGCTGCTTCCCTTGTGACGCTCTTTTAAAATCCTGATGACCTCTTCCCACTTTGCGGCAAAGTGCGCCGCACGGGGATAGTTATTCATCATGGTCCGGTCGAGGTATTGGGAATAGACAATCAACCCGGAATTCCCCGGCAGTTGAGCTTCGACCCGCTGTTTGGTAATTTCATAATAACTGGCTCCGCTGAGGCTCATGGTCCGATTGTTCAAGAAATGAACCGGATCCAGAGTCAGCGGATGCTGCACGATCAGCACGCCGGTTCCGCCTTCTTTTTTCAGCGAGAGATTGATCCAGCGCTGGCCATGGAAAGCCTGGGAGTTCTGCGGATAGGCATTGGCCACCACTATGTCGGCATCCTGCAGAGTCGGGGTGCTATAGGTCTGTGCGGCCACACGCACCGCGGCATGATGCGCGTCCACGATATCTCCCGAAAAAACGCGGATCGGGCGAAGCTTCTGGTCGTACATGATCTGGACGCTGAAATCAACTTTCGCCATGCGTGCGGCTTCTATCATATCCAGCCGCATCTCGTTCTTAAAAACTTTTACCGGCCCTGCCGTCTTGGTTTGGGGCAGAAGAACATTGTGGTTATATTCGACCGTATCTATATGCGAGACTCCGGGGAGAATCGCCTTGGCCCCTCCGCCGTAACCGGCACTGTAATGGACTTTGATCCCGCTCAAGGTGATTTTCAGATCCGCGGCGAGGAAATCCTGATTCACCTGAATTCTGTTCTTGAAACTGGTCGTGCCGATTTCCTTCGTGCCGTAAAAGCAGCTATGGTTAAGCCAGGCATATTTAGCGGCGACCTCTTTCCCGAGCTTCTTTTGGACTTCGATGGCCGTCATCGGGCGATGCGTTGCGAAAGATCCCAGAAAAAGAATATTTTCATCCTCTATCCCGGCCGCTTTCAGCTCGGTAAGGACCCACGGTGCAACCGCATAGGTGGGGGTCGCCCGGGTGAGGTCGTCAAAGGTGATTACCACAGTCTTTTTGCCGGCGGCGATTTCACGCAAGGGGGCGGTGCCGACCGGTTTGCCGAGGCCGGCGGCGATCTGCGCCGGAGTGAGCGCCGGCGCGCCATGGCCTTTCATATTCATGATCTGGACGTCCCAGTCGGCCGGAAAATCCAAACGCTCATCCAGATTGCCGGAGAATTCGTGCGTCGGAATGACGGCGGATTTGGCGGAACCCTTGAGGGCGGCTACTCGCATCGGCTGATTTGCCTCCGCCCCAAGCACTGTTCCTATGAGCGGGACTGCGGCGGCGCCCGCGGCTTTCAAGAAATCCCTGCGCGAAGATAGTAAATCAGACATTGAACACCTCCCGTGCTTGCTTTCGTTGAGATTCACACAGCCATAAGCGTTCCGGATGGACAAGTCTTGGCATTTCACTTTTTGCCGGAGACGGTTTGATAAGGACTTTGAAGCGCTCCTTATCCCATTCAGGAGTAGGCTCAAAATATCCGGGTTCCAGCAGGTGTTGCCGGATGACTTCTTCGTTCAACGAAATGATTCCAAGGCCGGGACACCTTTTTCGTATTCTGCGGTAGCGACGCGGGCGTTTCATCCGGCCAGAATGCGGCGCCGAGGGTTCCTGCGCCTGCTGGCAGAAAAAGGCGGCGGTCGAAGTGTTTCGTCGTAAATTTATTCATAAATCAATACCCTATCGAATAATGGTGCGCCTGAAAACAAATGGGCATGACCCGATTCTATTCCGCTCCCCACCTAATGCCAACCTCAATCTTGGGGCTGAATCTTCTCTTTGCCGGGTGCGCCGGCCCGCACTTCTGCCGGGATTTCGCGGGGAAGCGGCGCAGAAGGGCATGAATGCATGGCGCGCGAAGCGTTGCTTCTCAGTGGCCCGGACCGCTGCCGCGGCGTGCGGCTAATATCCGGGCTTCTCCGCGCCCTGAATCCGGCAGTGGAATTCGCGGCAGTTTTCGATAATACTTTGGTTTCCGCACTTGAGGAGATCGTCGATGCCGGAAAAACCAGCTTCCAATTTTATATTCGACGCCGTTCGCGAGGACTTGTCTGCGGGGCGATTTTCCTTGGCTGTCACCCGTTTTCCGCCTGAGCCGAACGGTTACCTGCATATCGGCCACGCCAAGGCAATCTGCATCGATTTCGGGACCGCGCAGGAATTCGGCGGGCTCTGCAACCTGCGGTTTGACGACACCAATCCGACCAAGGAAGGGCAGGAATATGTCGAGGCGATAAAGGACGGAGTGCGATGGCTGGGCTTTGACTGGGGGACACGGCTGTTTTTCGCCTCCGACTATTTCGGCCGCATGTATGAGTTGGCCGTGCAGATGATCAAAGCCGGCAAAGCTTATGTGGACGATCAGACGGCGGAAGAAATCCGCGGCACCCGCGGGACTCTGACCGAACCCGGCACTCCGAGCCCTTATCGCGAGCGCAGCATTGAAGAAAACCTTGAGCTTTTCGGGCGCATGCGGGCGGGGGAGTTTCCCGACGGCTCGCGCGTGCTCCGCGCCAGAATAGATATGGCCTCGGGAAACCTGAATTTGCGCGATCCGGTGATGTACCGCATCCTGGCCGTCGCGCACCACCGCACCGGCGAAAAATGGAAAATCTACCCGACCTACGATTGGGCCCATGGCCTGGAGGATTCGATTGAGGGCATCAGCCATTCGCTGTGTTCGCTGGAATTCGAGGATCACCGGCCTCTTTATGACTGGTTCCTGGATCAATTGGGCGTCCACCATCCGCGCCAGATTGAGTTTGCCCGGCTGGAACTAAGCTACACGGTTCTGAGCAAGCGCAAGTTGTTGCAGCTGGTGGAAGGCAAGCATGTAAGCGGCTGGGACGATCCGCGGCTTCCGACGCTCGCGGGCCTGCGCCGCCGCGGATACACTCCCGAGGCAATCCGCAATTTTTGCGAACGTATCGGCGTATCCAAAGCCCACAGCACGGTGGACTACGCGCTTCTGGAACATTGTCTTCGCGAGGATCTCAACAAACGCGCTCCGCGTTGCATGGCCGTGATGCGGCCGCTTAAAGTTGTGTTGACCAATTACCCGGAGGGACAAACGGAGGAATTGGAAGCGGATATTAATCCTGAAGATCCAACTGCCGGCAAGCGGAGGATCCCTTTCAGCCGCGAACTGTGGATTGAGCGGGATGATTTCCGCATGAACCCGCCCCCCAAATTCTTTCGCCTGGCGCCCGGCCGGGAAGTGCGCCTCAAGTATGCGTATTACATAACCTGCATCGGCATCGTCAAGGATCCGATGACCGGCGAAGTAATCGAATTGCGCTGCACCTATGATCCGGCGACCCTAGGAGGTTGGTCAAAGGACGGCCGCAAGGTCAAAGGGACTTTGCACTGGATTTCAGCGGCGCACGCTTTACCGGCTGAATTCCGGCTTTACGAACGGTTGTTCACAAAACCGAATCCGGATGATGAAGAGGGATTCATCGCCAACCTGAATCCGCGATCCCTGGAAATAATCCGCGGCTATATTGAGGCTTCGATGGCGGATGCGCCGGCCGGCCGGCATTTTCAGTTCGAAAGGCAAGGTTATTTTTGCGCGGATCCCGATTCCAGGTCCGGGGCGATGGTTTTCAACCGCAGCGTCTCTCTCAAGGATTCGTGGGCAAAAATAGAAGCTCAAGAGACAGGCAAATCCTGAGGCCAGGCTGAAAGCCCCAAAGCAGCCGCGCATTATACAGAGCGGCCAAAGACCCGACCTCATCGCTTCAAGACCCGAACCTTCCTTCAATTCTTTTTGAGTTATCCGCGCCGTCGGATACACTGAGAGGGCAATCCCAATCGCGGACAAAGCTATGCAGGAAATCCAGCTGTTGCGGGATTTGGTGGTGGTTTTCGGGTGCGCGGCGCCGCTTGTTTACCTGTTCCACCGCCTCAAGCAATCGCCCATTGTCGGCTTTGTGGTCACGGGAGCCGTCGTCGGCCCATATGGATTCAGTCTGATCCATGACATCGAAAGCGTCCATACTTTGGCCACCGTCGGAGTCATGATCCTTCTCTTTTCGCTCGGCCTGGAGTTCTCGCTGAAAAAGCTGATGGAAACGCGCATAGCGGTGCTGGTCGTGGGCCCGCTGCAGATGCTGTGGACGATTGCGGCGGCCACGTTGCTGGCCCGCGCGCTCGGGACGCCCACCAGCACCGGTGTGGTTTACGGCATTCTGATCGCCCTCAGCAGCACGGCGGTTTTCATGAAGATGCTGGATGAACGCAGGGAGATGGACTCGGTCCACGGCAGAATCGGCCTTGGCGTAGCCATTTTCCAGGACTTGTGCACGGTTCCGTTCATCATCGCAATCCCGCTGATGGCCACTGAAAAAAGCCTTCTATATGCTGTCGGATCCGCTCTCGGCAAATCTCTGGTGCTTATCACTGCGGTCTTTGTCGTGGGGAGCTATGTCTTCCCCGTCCTTATTCGCGGAATTTTGCGGACCCGCAGCCGAGAGCTGTTTCTGATCACTTCGGTCTTTATGTTTCTGGGAACGGCGTGGGGGACGGCAGAAGCAGGCGTTTCCCTGGCGCTCGGATCTTTTCTGGCCGGGCTGCTGTTGTCCGAGTCGGAATACGGGCATCATATTTTCGCTGAGGTCCGCCCTTTTCGCGACAGCCTCAACAGTCTTTTTTTTATCTCCATTGGGATGCTGATTGATCCCGGCTTTGTACCGGCCCATTTGGGGCCGGTCATAGGGTTGACAGCCGCGATTGTGGCGGGAAAAATCATTATCACCGCGGGAGCCGTTATAGTGACCCGGATCCCGCTGCACGTCGGCCTGCTGACCGGCGTTGCCTTGGCTCAGGTCGGCGAGTTCTCCTTTGTCCTGATGCAGGCCGCTTCGGCGGCGGGAGTCGTTAAAGCCGGCCCGTACCAGATCTTTCTCTCCTGCTCGGTTTTGAGCATGGCTCTTTCGCCGGTCCTTTTCGGCCCATCCCGGAATCTGATCAAAAGCCTGGCGAGGAGCTGGAAACCGCCACTGCCGAGCCGGCGGGCCGTCCAGGGGGATCTGCAGGCACTCGGAACACTAAAAGATCACGTGCTGATCTGCGGCTTCGGGCTGGGCGGCCGGAACATCGCCCGGGTGCTGAAAGCCAACCGCATTCCATACGCCATCATCGATCTCAACGAACAGAGAGTGAGCGAAGCAAGGAAAGAAGGGGAACCGATAATCTTCGGGGACTGCACCAGCACGCACATCTTGGAGCTTGCGGGCATCGGGCGCTCCCGCGTGATCGTGTTCGTCATCTCCGACCCTTTCGCCACCCGGCTGGCGGTCGCGGCGGCCCGTGAAATGAACCGTGAAATTGTCGTGCTCACCCGCACCAAATACGTGGCTGATATTGACGCGCTTTGGGATCTGGGATCCAATGAAGTCATCTCGGAGGAATTCGAGGCTTCTCTTGAATTGATGACTCGCATCCTCCGGGTTTATAACGCGCCGCGCGCCATGGTGGCGGCGGAGATCAAATCGATTCGAGACCAGCGATTCGGTATTTTCCGCGAACGCCACACAACCGTGCCCCGCATAAGGCTGAGCAGCGAACTGGATGTTTATACTGAAACCTGGGAAGTAACGCCGGATTGCGTCTGGAACAGGGCCACGGTCGCGGAAACGCGCTTGCGGAGTGAAACCGGCGTTTTGATCCTGGGAATCATCCGGAAAAACCAGACTTTGAACAACCCGGTGGGGAGTGAAATGATTTTCGCGGGGGATCGCCTGGTGCTCAGCGGGACCAAGGAACAGCTGAAGAACGCCATTTTGAAGCTCAATCAATGCCGCGGCAGCCAAAACGCGAAGGGAGCCGATGTGTCACCATAG
Organism: Acidobacteriota bacterium; assembly: GCA_037441325.1. Taxonomy (GTDB): domain Bacteria; phylum Acidobacteriota; class UBA6911; order UBA6911; family UBA6911; genus UBA6911. Next base: position 26,154 of record JBBISO010000005.1, read on the forward strand.
ACACGGTATGCCTGAGCTTCTCACAATCAATCCCGGACAAACGAGGATACAGGGATTTGCCACAAGAAGGCCCGGTTAACCTAAAGGAGAAACTATTCGATGGTGCGACGGAACGTAACATCTTTAGTGGGTGTTTTTGCTTTCCTGTGCTGCATGGCGTCCGCGCAGCAAGACAGGCCGGACGAATCGGCATCGAAATCCGTCGCGGCGGATATGGAGTCAGATCTGGTCGTCGCCCGGGTCTCGGGCGAACCCATAACGGAGAAACAGGTCAGGGCGGCCATCGATCAGGTGGCCCGGCAAAGATTGTTGCCACCGGATCGATTGAAGGAGCGCAACAGCCTTTTGTTCAAAGACGCCCTTGACAGTCTAGTGATGTTGGCCCTTCTGAGAAACCAGGTTAAACAGCAGAACATCCTTGTGCAGCCGGCCCAGGTGGATCAACAGATACAGCAGATCGCAAAGCAGTTCCCGTCCCAAGCGGAGTTCCTGAAAGCAATGGCAAGCCAGGGAGCGACCGAAGCGGAATTGAGAAAGGCCATCGAAGACCGCATGAGCCTGCAGCAGTTAATGGAACTGATGACCCAGGATGTGCCGGGATCCACGGACGAAGATATCCGCAGCTTTTACGAGGAGAATCCGGATAAATTCATGACGCCGGAGCAGGTGCGCGCGTCCCACATCCTGCTGCGGGTGGATGCGAAGACCACTCAAGAGCAGAAGGCCGAAATCAAAAAGAAACTGGAAGGGATTCGCAGCGAGATCGAATCCAACGCGATTAGCTTCAAGGATGCCGCGGCGAAATATTCGGAGGATGCGGCGAGCGCTAAAAATGGCGGCGACCTGGGATTTTTTCCGCGCGGCACCATGGTGAAGCCGTTTGAGGAAGCTGCATTCGCGACCGAGCCGGGGACCTTATCGCCCGTTGTCGAGACTCAGTTTGGCTACCACATCATTCAGGTTGCCGAACTGAAACCCGCCGGCAAGTCGTCCCTGGAGGAAGCCAAGGTTTCGATCACGCGCCATTTGGATCAATTGGCCAAGCAGAAGGCCTTTCAAAAATATGTCGATGAGCTGAAGGTCAAAGCCGATATCGAGACCTTCATGACCGGGGAAGAATTCGCCAGGCGCCATCCGTCCAAATAAAACGGGATGCGAATCTCCTCCTGCCAAGCGCCGGCGCCGATTGCCGATTGCGGCAGATCACACAAACGCGCGGCTACTAAGCGCGCGAGGGCGAGTTTGGAGAGCCGTCCTCACAGGGAGCGCAATCGACGAATCGGCCATTCAGGATTTTTCGACTTTCAGGAACATCAGGATAACGGCCCCGGCGAATGCTCCGATGCTTATTAATGCGGCAACCGAAGGCAGCGCAAATCCCCATTGAAACAGGAAACCCACGATGATAGGCGATAAAATCGCTCCGCCGCGACCGATGCCGACGGCAAAACCGGTGCCGGATGCGCGCACGTGCGTGGGGTAGGCATGGGCGAACAAAGCGAACATGCCCACTATGGCCGTATTTCCAAAGAAACCGCTCAAGCCGGCAAGCAGTGACATATAGAAAAGGTCCGCCGGCGCCTGGCCGAAAATCGTGACAAACAATCCTCCCAGCGCCACCGCGGCAACGGTGAGTTTCTTAAGGTCATAGCGCAAAGTCAGCAAGCCGAAAATGGTTCCTCCCAAGGCTCCGCCGATGTTGGCACATACCAGCACATTTCCTGCGGATGAAGCCGAAAAGCCCAGATCCACGACGATCTTTGGCACCCATTTGAGGATGAAATAATACGTGGTGATTTGCAGGAAATAGGACAAAGTCACGATTGAAGTAACGCCGATCAAGCCGGGCGAAAATAGATCTCCCATGGATTTTTTGCGCGCGTCGGGCGCCATGGCAGGCAAAACCGCGACCGCCGCATGTCCCATCCGCTGTAAGGCTTTATTTGTCTTTTCCAAAGCCCTGCGGGGCTGTTTGCGAACCAGCCAATGAACCGATTCCGGCACAATAAGGTAAAACACAGGAATATAGAAAGCCGTTACCGCAGCGCCCAAATAGAACACCGAGCGCCAATCGTGGTTTATCAGAAGCCAGGAAGCGATACTTCCCCCGACAACCCCTCCCACCGGATAGCCGATGGCCATAATGGAAATGCACAGATGGCGGCGTTTACGGTTGGAAAACTCAGCGGTCAACGCGTTGATGGCCGCCAGCAAGCCCCCGATGCCCAGTCCGGTCAGAATCCGCCAGACGGACAGCTGTGCTATGCTGCCGGCTGTGGTTGCCATAAACATGCCCAAGGACATCATAGCCAGACAACCGAGCATGGTGGTGCGGCGTCCGATGGCATCGGCAATTCCACCTATGACAATGGAACCTATGGCCATCCCGATCAGTTCCATTGATAGGACAATGCCCAAGGCAGCTCGGTCGATTTTCCATTCCGCAGCGATTCCAGGGGAGGCAAAGCTGATGGACAGCACATCGTAACCGTCCATGGCATTAAGCCCGAAGGTAATGATTATGACGATGACCTGGAGCAGGCTCATCGGGGCCTTATCCAGTGTTTCGCGCGGGTCATTATTCATGGCGGGTACCCCTGTTTTTTCGATTATCTTTCGCCAGCCTTTCTACTACGCCCATTATGATCAGCGACCGCAGCATTGATTAGTCCGCATTTCTCACAAGGTTTTTACTGGGGAGGCACATCCGGGCATGACGGCTGCATTTCGCTGCCCGTGAGGACGGCTCTCCGGAGCCGTCCTGGGCGGGTCTGGAGATCCGCCCCACATGTCGCGCGCCTTGTATCCACACCCGTCTGCGCCGCCTCGCTGCGAAACCTTGTGAGAAATGCGGGTTAGCACTGGAACACCCTGCACCGACGATTGCGTGAACAAAACGCTTGCTAATGATTCACCACGATACAAACAAGGCGCAATTTTGTTTTCGGAACATCCTTCGGTTTCTAAGCGCTTCAAATAGAACCCGCAGGGCCCGAAATAATCGCCGCCCTAATATGAAAACCATTGCATTAAAGTAGGGTACAAATTAACAGAATAGTGTATGAATGCCCACAGATTTTACTAGGCCTTTATATAGGGACGCGTTTCCAGGTTTGATGAAAGCTGAAAGCTGGCGGCGTGCGGCCCATCTGCCAATCTTAAATATTTGATTTTGTTGCGGCCTTGGCCGCGCTAGGATCGATTGTGCAGGCCGAGTTAGGGAACATGGATGGCGCGGTGCAAAGAGCACAGTTTGTTTATGGCCGAAACATGTTGCTACTTGAAAGGAACATCCCAGAGCTAAAGGAATCCCATGCAAAAAAAGCGTTGTTTTGAATGTGGCATGGCGGTATCGGTGGAAGCCGCTTACTGCGAGCACTGCGGCGCCGCATTAGGCGAACACAAACTCGTTCCGTGGTGGCATTTTCATCGGCGATTGTATGACTGGGTGCTGAGCTTCGCGCATCACAAGCATTCGACGACCGCATTATTCTGTCTGAGTTTCACCGAGAGCAGCTTCTTCCCCGTGCCACCGGACGTGCTTCTGGCGCCGCTCGCGCTGGGCAACCGCAAAAAAGCGATGTGGTTCGCTACCGTAACAACCCTGGCCAGCGTCCTGGGAGCTTTTCTGGGCTACCTGATCGGTTTTTCCCTGATCGAGGTGGCACTCAAGATTCCGGGCGTGACACAGGCAAGCGTTGATTGGCTTGCAGGCCAGTTTGCCGCGCGAGGCCAGTGGTATGTGTTCATCGCCGCGCTGACGCCGATTCCATTCAAGCTGTTAACGATTACGTCCGGGTTTGCAGGGATGAATTTGCTGGTTTTCGCCGCTGCGTGCTTAGTCGGGCGGGCCATGCGGTTCTACCTGGTGGCGGGGCTGTTTTGGCTGATCGGCCCCAAGGCTCTGCCGCTGGTCGACAAATATTTCAACTGGTTGGCCATCGGATTTGTTGTGCTCTTGATCGGCGGATTTTATATCGTCAAGCACGTGTTCTAGCTCGCATCTGTCGCGAAACTGGTTTTTTAACCAAATCCCGCAAGGGGCGACCAGAGAATAGCCAGGGGTGAGCGCAGCGAACCCCTGGTAGGAATTTGTAAGGAAGGAGCCCTGGCGGAGCAAAGAATCATCTGGCTCAATCGGCTCTTATGCGGTAAAGATTAGGGATCCATTTATAGGGAATGGTTATATAACGGGGAAGAACAAAATGTATCGTCAGGTAAAACAGCTTATTGAAGAAGGCGAGACGCTGGCAATCGCAACAATCGTCTCGACGCTCGGCTCCACACCCAGAGAGGTCGGAGCTCAGATGGTGGTCACCGCTGCCGGCGAGATTCTGGGCACTGTCGGCGGCGGCTGCGGAGAAGCGGAGGTCATCCGGGAAGCGGTTCAGGTGATTCGTTCGCGTAAACCCTCGATGGTAAAAGTCGAGCTTATGGACGCTATTGAATCGGACAGCCCCGCCGTCTGCGGCGGGATCCTAAACGTGTTTGTGGATCCATGGCGGAACGATTTGAACTACATCCTCTGCGGGAAATTAGCCGACGAATTGCTTCAGGTCCGGAAAGAAGGAGCCGCCGCGGTTATGGCGACCGTGATCACGGCGGAAAACTGCCGCGGGGTGACGCCCGGGGAGAAATGCCTTATCCGGGAGGGCGCCGTGAAAGTTGGAAGTATAAGTGATGAAGAGTTGCTTCAGGCCGTAATAAAAGAGGCGGAAAGCCGCTTGAGAAAGGAAGAATGCAAACAGGTGGCTATTAGCCTGCCGGAGACTGATCGTCAGGCGGAAGTTTTTTTCCAGGTCATTCCGGCTCTCCGCAAATTGATCATCGTCGGAGCCGGGCATCTGGCCATCCCATTGGTCCAGTTTGCCAAAATCCTGGGCTTTCACATCACCGTCATCGATGATCGCGTCATGTATGCGAATCGAAACAGATTCTCGGATGTCGATGAAGTTCTCGTCGGGGATATGGCGGAGACCTTAGGCAAAATCCCGATTACCCCGCAAACTTATATTGTCCTGATAACGCGGGGCCACCAATTCGACGAGCCTTGCCTCCGCAAAGTGATTCACAGCCCGGCAAAATATATCGGCATGATCGGAAGCAAACGGCGGGTGAAGGCCTGTTTCATAAGGTTCAGGGACGAAGAGGGAGTTCCGGAGGAATTGTTGAAAAGGGTCTATGCGCCGATCGGCCTCGATATTAAAGCCGAATCGCCTGAGGAAATCGCGCTTTCGATCATAGCCGAAATAGTCAAGGTGCGGCGGGGAGGCAGCGCCCAATCTCTTGCGCTCCATTAGGAAGGGTTGCGGGCTGCAGGTTGGCCTGAGACTTGCGAATTGAAGCCCATGCAGTGCGGGATTTAGGCCGCGGCTTGGGGATATAGCGCGATCATTTTCGGATTGCCCGCGAACCTGTGCATCATCGAGTGCCCGTGCACAAACACCAGATTAAATCGTTCCTCCGGTGGATCCTATTTGCGGCAAGGGGTAAAATGATAGGAATTCAGGACACAATAAGGAGGAACGGCCATGGCAGAGATCATTCAAAAAGTCGATTACTTCTATATTGAAACCGCGAACAAACCGGGTGAGGGAGCCAAAGCGCTCAGGGCGCTCCAGGATGCGGGTGTAAATCTGCTTGCGTTCACGGGCTTCCCGCACGGCCGGAAAGCCCAGATTGATTTCGTGCCCGAGGATGCGGCTGCCTTTAAAGCCGCGGCAAGAAAGGCGGGATTTAGGTTGAGTCCAAAAAGGACCGGCTTTTTGGTTAGAGGTGAAGACCGGGTCGGGGCTCTTGTTTCCATCATGGAAAAACTTGCCGAAGCGCGCGTCAATGTCACAGCTTTGGACGCCGTCTGCGCAGGAGAAGGCCGCTACGGAGCGATCTTCTGGGTGAAACCATCCGATATTCGCAAAGCGGAAAGGACCCTGGGCATATCTTAGTCCGCATTTCTCACAAGGTTTTTGCTGGAGGGCGGGTCTGCAGAGGTTGTCTCAAAACTGCAATTTCCTAGGAATTGCGAAGCTGGTTTCCTTGGAGTGCGGGAGCTTGCTGCCGCCTTCACAAACATGCTAAATATATATCCCATAAAGATTTATGA
>JBBISO010000006.1:0-16288 GCA_037441325.1 Acidobacteriota bacterium
CTCCCCTTCCAATACCGGAGTCACCCTCAGCCGGGCAAAACGGCTAAACACTTACATATATATAAATGATCAGGAATAGTTTCCATTCCATCCGATCATGAAAAGCAATTGCTTACTGCCAATTGCCAGTCCGCGCGGAAATGAATTTGCATCTTGCTGCAGGCCCTAAAGCGCAGCCTTGTTCTCTTGTACCTCGGCCGCGCCGGCTGAGATGTCTTTATGGGAAGTCTCGGATGCGATATAGACCGATACCGTGGTGATGGCCGCCATGCCGATTGTATACAATGCGATCGGCCAGGAGCTTCCTGTTTTCGCATAAAGGCCGGTCGCGATGATGGGGGAGAGCCCCCCCGCAAAAACCGAGGCCAGCTGATAGCCGAGCGAGAGCCCGCTGTAACGAACGCGGGTGCCGAAAAGCTCGGAGACAAAACTCGCCTGCGGCGCGTACATGGCAGCATGCCCGATCGAAAGCGCCAACATGACCGAAAGCATTAGAAGGTTGGGCAAGGAAGTCTCAATCAGCCAGAAAAACGGGAAGGCGAACGCTGCGGTAAAGATGGCGCCGAACAAGTAGACCGGCCGCCGCCCTACCCGGTCCGACAAGCCGCCGAATGCCGGAATTGTAAACAACTGAACCAATGCCGCGAGTGAGACAGCGTTGAGAGCCGTGGCTTTGGAGAATCCGATGTCCGGCAATGTGGCGTAAGTCAAAACAAAGACGCTATAGAGATAAAAGGCGCCGTTCTCGGCTATCCGCGCGCCCATCACGAGAAGAACGCTTCTGGGGTGTTCTCTCAACGCTTCCAGCACCGGCACTTTTACCGTGCCCCCAGCCCTTTTGACCGCGGCGAAAGCCGGAGGCTCGGCCACAGCCAGTCTCACGAACACGGCCACCGCAACCAGAACAATGCTGACCAGGAACGCCGCCCGCCACCCCCAGGCGAGAAGCGCGTCTTCCGGCATTTTTGAGGTAAGGCCGAAAGCCAAGGTTGAAAGCAGCAATCCCGCGGGGAGGCCAACTTGAGGCAGGCTTCCATAAAAGCCGCGCTTCCCGTGCGGTGAATGTTCGACCGTCATCAGCACCGCGCCGCCCCACTGCCCGCCGAGCCCGAATCCTTGCGCCATGCGCAGCACCACCAGCATAATTGGCGCCCAAATTCCGACCTGTTCATAGGTAGGGAGAAGTCCGATCAGAAAGGTCCCAATTCCCATAATCAACAGCGTGATTACCAGCGTTGACTTGCGTCCAACCCGATCGCCGAAGTGGCCGAAGACGATACCTCCGAGAGGGCGGGCGGCGAATCCCATAGCGAACGTGCCGTAGGAAGCAAGAGTTCCCGTGAGCGGATCAAAAGTTGGAAAGAAAAGCCGGCCAAATATCAAAGCGCTGGCGGTTCCGTAGAGAAAAAAATCATACCACTCCACGGCGGTGCCGATGGAACTGGCGATGGCTACTTTATTGATCGAAGAATGCATATTTTGCTCCTGGAACGCCGGGGTTACTTCCTTGCAATCCGGAAAAATCTCGGCAACCTGTTGGCCGGATCCATCCAACGCAGGAGACCAGTATAAGATCCTATGCAAAAATGCTTCAACAAAGCAACCACGTTTACGCGTGCACAAACCGTTTGTTCTTTCCGGCCGGGATAGAAATGCTTATAATTCGCCTCGTGAATAGCTGCCAGCAACTGTACCGCGATACCTGCCGAAAATGCTCTTTCTGGACCCGGCCCGGACACTTCCGGGGGCTTGATCAGCCATTTTGTCTATCTTGGCGAGGGATCGCATGAAAGCGTTGGGCATTTGCGTCGGGGCATCCACGATCAGCATGGCCGGCATCGAGCGGGACGCGGGAGGCGCCGTCATCCTGATCCACGCTGGCGCCCTACCCCACCAAGGAAACCCTCGCCGCCACCTCCTCGAGATGCTTCGCGAGGCCTGCGCAGAGCGTTACGGCCGCGTGTGCGTCACGGGGAGGCGGTTCCGGCAGCTCCTCAACCTCTCGTCGATTCCGGAGCCGCAGGCCGTGGAGCAGGCCATTATGCACCTCAACGGCCGGGGAGAGCATATCGAGGCTGTCGTCAGCGCTGGCGGTGAGACCTTTCTCGTCTACGCCCTCGACCGCGGCGGGCGAATCTCTACGGTCCACACGGGCAACAAGTGCGCCTCGGGAACCGGGGAGTTCTTCCTCCAGCAGGTGAAGCGCCTCGGCTTGAATGTAAACGAGGCGACAGCCCTTGGCCGGTCACAGGACCCATACCTCGTCTCCGGCCGCTGCAGCGTCTTCTGCAAGAGCGACTGCACCCATGCCGCCAACAAGGGCGTGCCGAAGGGCAGGATCGTCTCCGGCCTCTGCCGGATGATGGCGAGCAAGATCCTCGAGATTCTCCAACAGGTTCCCCGGCGCGACATCCTCGTAATCGGCGGCACGGCGCAGAACGACGTCGTTATGGATCACCTGCGCAGGGAGATCCGGAACCTCAAGGTGCCCCGCGAGGCGCCTTATTTCGAGGCCCTCGGGGCAGCCCTCTGGGCGCTTGAACACGAGACGCTCCCCCTGCCTGAACCGGGACGGCTCTTCCACGAGCAGGAAAATAGTTTTTCCTACCTGCCGCCCCTTGAGGACTACCGGGACCAGGTGGACTTCAAGTCGGCGCAGCGGGGCGAAGCGAAGATGGGGGATGTGCTGATCCTCGGCCTTGACGTGGGTTCAACGACGACAAAAGCTATCCTTATGCGCGAGAAGGACCGGGCCGTGGTGGCTTCGGTCTACCTGAAGACCAATGGCGATCCCGTGCGTGCGTCGCGCGATTGTTACGCGTCCCTCCTGCGCGACCTCGGGCCGAAGGCCGAAGGAGTCCACATCGTGGGCCTGGGCGTGACGGGATCAGGCCGCCAGATCGCGGGTCTTCATGCCATGACGAAAGGGATCGTCAACGAGATCGCCGCCCACGCGGCTGCCGCAACCTGGTTCGACCCGGCGGTGGACACGATCTTAGAGATCGGGGGACAGGACGCGAAGTACACCTATTTAACCCAGGGCGTGCCGTCGGATTATGCTATGAACGAGGCCTGCAGCGCCGGCACGGGTTCCTTCATGGAGGAGGCTGCCCGGGAGTTGCTCGGCATCGCTATGGAAGAGATCGCCGGGATTGCTCTGCGGGGCCGGCGCCCGCCCAATTTCAACGACCAGTGCGCGGCCTTCATCAACAGCGACATCATGCGGGCTTTCCACGAGGGGATTTTGAGGGAAGATATCGTAGCGGGGCTTGTCTATTCGGTCTGCATGAACTACGACAAGCGCGTGAAGGGGAATCGGGCCCTGGGGCAAAAGGTCTTCATGCAGGGCGGAGTGTGCTGCAACCGCGCCGTGCCCCTGGCCATGGCGGCCTTGACAGGCAAGCGCATCATCGTTCCGCCGGAACCTGGCCTCATGGGTGCCTTTGGGGTAGCCCTGGAGGTCCAGCGGCGCATCCAGCTCGGGTTCCTGCGCGCGCAATCCTTTTCGCTTGGTGCGCTTCGGGATCGGGAGCTCGAGCACGGCAAGCCCTTCATCTGCAACGGCGGCGTGGAACGGTGCGACCGCCACTGCGAGATTGCCCGCATCCGCATCGACGGGAAAATCTATCCCTTCGGTGGCGCTTGCAACCGTTGGTATAACCTGCGCTCAGCCCGCCGTGCCGACGCGGAAGGCCTCGATCACGTCCGCCGGCGGGAGCGCATCGTCTTCACTGAATCAGGACTGCAGCCGGAGGGTCGCGCCGGCATCGTCGGCGTGAACCGGTCCTTCTTCACCCACACTTATGCCCCGCTGTACCACCGGTTTTTCGAGGAGCTTGGCTTCTCGGTTGTCCTGCCGGGAACGATCCGGCAGGAGGGCGTGAACCGCCGGGGATCTGCCTTCTGCTGGCCCGCTGAGATCTCTCACGGCTTTCTCGAGGATCTGCTCCAGCAACGCATTGACTGGCTTTTTTTACCGCACTTCAAGGGCGCCGAGCCGCGCGACGGAGTTGAGGGCGGGCCGCGCCGGTGTAAAGGCATAACCTGCCCCCTTTCGCAGGCGGAGCCGTACTACCTCAGGTCGGCCTTCAAGGATCATCCGGTGTACGAGAAGCTGAAGAAGGCGGGGCGCGTCCTGTCGCCGGTTATCGACTTCGCCCGGGGGTACGCCTCCGGCGAAGCGGTATTCCTGGAGATGGCCCGCGCCATGGGCCGGACGGCGCTGCAGGGGAGGGAAGCCTTCGCGGCTGCTATACAGGCCCAGAAGGCTGTCGACGATGCAATCCGCGAGGAGGGCCGCAAAGCTCTCGCGGAACTCGATGCCGACCCAGAAGGAGTTGCCGTTGTCCTCTTCGGGCGCACCTACAACGCCTTCGCCTCCGAGGCCCACATGGGGATCCCGCGGAAGTTCGCTACCCGCGGCATCCGCGTTATCCCCATCGACATGCTTCCCTTCGACGGCGAGCCGGCTCACGGCAACATGTATTGGTCGGCGGGCCAGGCCATCCTCAAAGCGGCGCGCTTCGTGGAGCGCAATCCGCGGCTCTTCGGCTGCTACATCACGAATTTTTCCTGCGGGCCCGACTCGTTTCTCCTGGGATTTTTCCGGGACATCATGGGCGGCAAGCCCTCGCTTACGCTGGAACTCGACAGCCATGTGGCCGACGCAGGTCTGGAGACGCGTATCGAGGCCTTCCTCGACATCGTGAAAGCTTGGCGCGAAATTTGCGGCACGAGGCTCGGTACCGCGGCGCCCCTGCGGACCTTCACGCCCTCGCGCTTCAACCTCCGCGGCGGCAAAGTGATCGACTCCCAGGGCGGTGAGCACTCCCTCTTTGATCCGCGGGTCCACCTGCTCTTTCCGTCCATGGGGCGTCTCAATACGGAATCCTTGAGCGCCGTGTTGCGCAGCCTGGGCATCCGAAGCTCCTGCCTGCCGCCGGCCGACGAAAGGGTCCTCGAACGCGGCAAGGCCCATACGCTGTGCAAGGAATGCCTGCCCCTGCAGCTTGTGACCGGCGGCCTACTGTGCTACCTCGAACAGCGGGAGCGCCGGGACGAGCTGCTGCTGTACATGATGCCCACCACATCGGGGCCATGCCGCTTCGGCCAGTACGCCCCCTTCATCGAGGGCGTGGTGGAGAAGCTGCGCATCTCCGACGTGGCCCTCTTCTCCCTGTCTAGCGAAAACAGCTACTCCGATTTTCACGGCAGCGCCTTCACGAGGAAGGTCTGGACGGGTATCGTGCTTGCCGACATTATGCAGGACGTGTACTCCATGCTGCTCGCCTGCGCTGCAGATCGCACGCAAGCTATGGAGATTTTTTGGCGTGAGTGGTCGAACCTCCTGGGGTCTCTCGAGCGGGGCTGCGCACAAGCGGAGGTGAAGCACGAGCTGCACTCGGCCGCCTCCGCCCTAAGTCGTATTCGCCTGGAGAAGCGCCCCCATGAGACGCCCCGGATCCTCCTGACCGGGGAGATTTTCGTGCGTAGCGATGACCTGTCGCGGCAATACATCGTTGAGAAGCTGGCCGGCGAGGGCGTCGCCGTCAAGGTATCGAGCCCCATGGAGTGGATTTACTACACCGACTGGTGCTACGCCAACGGCATAACATCGGCGGATATCTCGATGAAGAGTCGGGTGAGGCTCCAGCTGCGCCAGCTCGTGATGCGGAGGCAGGAGCGCATTATGAAGCGGATCATGGCGAGCTCCGGGCTTCTGCATTGCCGGTTCGAAGACGTCGATCATGTGATCGGGGAAGTGCGGCACCTCATCAACCCGCAGCTTACCGGGGAGGCAATCCTCACGGTGGGAGCCTCACTCACCGAGGTTATCGAAAACTATTGCGGAGTAATCGCTATAGGGCCTTTCGGATGTATGCCGAACCGCATCGCCGAGGCGATCCTCTCGCGGGAGATGAACCGGGAGGGTAAGAAGGCGCTGAAGGCGATCAGCCCGGGGGCATTACGGCTGCTGAAGCGCTTTGACCACCTGCCGTTTCTCGCCATCGAGAGCGATGGGAATCCCTTCCCGCAGATCATCACGGCCAAGCTCGAGACGTTCCTCATCCAGGCTCGGCGGATGCACGAAGCGATGCGGGCGTCCGTCCCCGGCCGCACGGGGCTTTTTGCCTGACGACAAAGCCGAACATATCGTTTTGACAATTGCTGCCAATCCATCGACGATTCCCGGCCAGGGACAGTATAACCAGGTACTATTTCCTGAGGGACAGTATAACCAGGTACTATTTCCTTGATGCATAAAATGGATATTTCTGCTATGAAGTGAAACGATGGATGAGTCGCAGAGAGATGGACTCTAATTCCGATCAAAAAAGGAGAGGAGGATAATGGCTAAGGCATTGGAAGGCGTCAGGGTATTGGATTTTTCACAGTATTTGGCTGGTCCTCATTGTACGGCGGTGCTGAGCGAGCTGGGGGCCGAGATCATCAAGGTGGAGATGCCGGGCAAGGGCGAACCGGAGCGGCTCGCCATGCCCATTACTCCCAAGCGGGAGGCGTATCAGTTCCTCTCCTATAACCGGGGAAAGAAGAGCATTACCCTAAACCTAAAGACCCCAAAAGGGCTGGCAATTGCCAAGAAGCTGGCGGCCAAAGCGGATGTCCTCGTGGAAAACTTCGCCGCCGATGTCATGGAACGACTGGGCTTGGGCTATGAAGAACTGAGCAAGATCAACCCGCAGCTCATCTACGCTTCCATTTCGGGCTTCGGACATACCGGCCCCCGCCGCAATGACGTCTGCTATGACGTGGTCGCCCAGGCAATGGGCGGATTGATGAGTGTGACCGGCTATCCTGACGGCGAACCCCTGAAGGCGGGAGTCTCGCTCGCTGACTACATGGGGGGATTTAACGGCGCCATCGCCATCCTGGCGGCTCTGCATTACCGGACGGTATCGGGCGAGGGGCAGGCCATTGACCTCTCCATGCAGGACTGCATTTGGTCAATGGTTTTCCCGGACCGCGCCGATTACTTTGACAATCACATTGTTCCGAAAAGATACGGCAACAAGCTAAGCAGCTCTGCCCCATTTGGCGTTTACAATGCCAAGGACGGGTACGTGGTGATTTGCACGATCACGGATCCTCAATGGCAAAAAGTACTTCAGGCAATGGGTCGGGAGGATTTGAGCGGTGAGCAACGCTACGCCACCCGTGAGAATAGGACCAAAAACATGGACGAAGTCGACGGCTTGGTGCAGAGATGGTGCGAGGAAAGAACGGTCGAGGAAGCCATCGCCGCCCTCAAGAAATTCCAGGTACCCTGTTCGCATGTGCCTACTTTTGACCAGGTCGCCAACGACCCCCACCTGCTGAGCAGGGAGATGATCGTCGAGGTGGACCAGCCCGTTTCCGGAAAGGTGAAGCTCATCGGTTCGCTATACAAGATGTCCAAGACGCCGGGCGACCGCAAGAGGATCGCTCCTGCGGTGGGCGAGCACAACGAAGAAATTTACTGCGGGCTCCTGGAGATGGATGCGCAAGAGATGCGGAAGCTCAAGGAAGAAGGCGTCATCTGATTGCCTCCCGGTGCCTGGTTATTCCGTCCCCATTGAAATTTTCGAATCGTCGGCGTAGGGAGCGAGCAGACTTATGTCCGCTATGATACTGGAATAGGAATTAAAGATAAGACGTTGTGCTGACTGGTTTTTCTTGTTGACAAAATTTGTGATTCAATCTAAAAGTGCCACTTTTATAGATTGCCCAGGGTTTGGATCTATCCCGCATGAGGTCATAGATTCTTCCGATAAAGCCGGCACTTGTTTATTTCAACGAGCTTGGAGGTAAATCCGTATGCCAGATATTCTGGATGTACTTGTAACGAGAAAGAGTATCCGAAGATACAAACCGGACCCCATTCCGGATGAGATGATTGACAAGATTCTGGAGGCAGCACGATGGGCACCCACGGGTGAGAACTATCAGCCATGGAGATTTATCGTTATCCGAGACCCGGAAACAAGGAATAGGATAGGCGACTTGTCCAAGCAGGGAAGCGGGTCGCGCATGACCGCCTGGTACTGCCTCGGGGAACTGCAACAGAGGTTTGAGAAGATCGAAGATCCTGTCAAGAGGGCAGAGGTTTTGAGGTTTATGTACTCCGGTGAAGTGTCGGAATTCTCAAAGCAGGCGCCGGTGGTCATTGCCATAATCGGGGATCTGCGGGTAGGGAGCGTGGATGTTCCCTACGACCTTTGCGCAGCCATTGAGAATATGCTCATCGAGGCCCATTCCCTTGGACTGGGGGCCTGCTGGGTTCATGGGCCGGTGGCGAGTACGAGGGATGCCAAGAGGTTCAAAGAGATCCTAAAAATTCCGACCGGTATGGGAGAGTATAAGGTCATCGCTTATCTCGCATTCGGGTGGCCTAGAGAAGCGCGCAAGCATCCAAGGCCCAAATTGCTGCTCGAGGATCTGGTGTACTGGGAGGAATTTGGACGAAAGGAGAGACCTTGAATGGATTACATAAAATATTGCAACGAGTTGCTTTCGAGGCTGGAGACGCTCGCGTTTCACGAGCTCTCTGGCATGATCCACTGGAAATGTGAGTTTGTCGGCGTCGACTTCATTCGGTCTAAGCAAATCGAGGGCAAGACGGTAGATGAAATCGTCGAGAGTTGTTCCAAAGCGATCGCTGCGGAAGGAATCGTGAGCAATATAACCCACAAAGTGGGCGGAGATGGGGTCATGCTTAAACTGAGAGTCAAGGATTGCATTCACCATCCCAAAGAAGCCCAGACTAAAAAGGAAGGCATCGCCCCTTACCTGTGCCCGATCGCCAACATGATCCTGGACCGGATCCACGACAAGTTGAAATATACAACGAGCTATTTGGCAAAGCTCGGTATCGATGCAGATAACAAACGATGCCTCGTGTTTATGGCCCTTTACGAGACCCCTGATAAGATCGGTCAAGTCTCTGACTGGCTTGCGGACGATGAAGATGCGGAATTCCTGGCAAGCCAGCCTTCCCAGATCCTTGGCGAAAAAGAAAAATAGGAAGTATGAACTGCAATTTCTCCCGGGCGGGGCAACCCTCATAGCGGTTGGAAGCCGTGCAACGAGAGCGGGAAGCCGGTAAGAAGAAGTGTCGCCTCGCGGCGCCTTGCGTCTGTCCGCCCGGCGCTCGCGCCAAAAAGGGAAAATGCGCTATCTGTGCCCTTTGCCCCGTGTGACAGCTTAACCCGCATTTCTCACAAGATTTCCTACGGCGTCGCTCTCCCTGTGAGGACGGCTCTCCAGACCCGCCCGCACATGCAGCGCCCCGTGTATCCACGCTCGTCTGCGCCGCCTCGCTACGAAACCTCGTGAGAAATGCGGGTTAAGAAAGCGCGTCGGGAGGCAGTGCGCTTTCAATTATTTGTGTAATTTCCAGGACGTCAAACGTTATTTATTGAAGCGCCATAATCATCCCATATACATCCGCTCAGGATCGATCACTTCCCGGATCAACCGGAGTTGCGCGGCGGCGGGCGGCTCTGTAAATGGAACTTGCTTCGGAATGAGTGGGCGGAAGCCCATGGTTGCCAGGACATCCTCGAGGGTATTTCCGGGATGGATTGAGATCAGGGTCATCTTTTTGGATTCCGGATCAAACCCGAATACGCCTTTGGTGGTGATGACGCGGCTCGGCCCGCCCGACAGCGCGGCCTTTTCGCGGCTGTCGCCGCCTCTGACAAATCCGGGGCTCGTGACAAAGGAAATCGCTTCACGCAGCTTGCGTTGCTCGTGACGGATGATGATGATCGTCTTTTTTGCGCTGGATGCGATATCGTTGGCCCCGCCGCTTCCGCTAATGTGCCGGAACTTTCCCTTCGGATCCCCGGTGAGTGTCGTATTGAGATTGCCATACTGGTCCACTTCCAGGCCGCCCAGAAATCCTACATCTACCCGGCCTCCGTGCAGGACTGATCCCAGGATGTCGGCGAAACTGCTCAGAACACTCGCCCGGTACCACACGCGCGGGTCTGCCAATCCCACCCCACAGTGAACCGGTTCCGGATCGATGACTCCTATTTCGAAAAGAATCGTCATATTGGGAGCATGCGTCCGCTTCGCCAGGAACGCGGCTACTACCGGAAGCCCAATTCCAACCGCAACAACCTGGCGATCCTGCAATTCCCGGGCGCCGCAAACTGCCATCAGTTCGGAAGGAGTAAAGTCCATATTTTCTTCACCATCACTGCATTAATATCCCAGGATCGGATCGGCCTTGAGAATCTCGAGCCGGCGCATTCCCCCGACTGCATCAAGGTATTCCCAGTGGTCTTTCACACCGAATACGAATTTGTCGAGGTACGCTTGGAATGCTTCCCGGCTGCTCGCCGCTTCCACATATCTCTTAATCTCCTCGGCGTCGTAGTCATATTCGCGGAAAACGGAGGTTGGATGCGCCGCAAACGGCAGTTGCACTACATGAGAGACCAGAAAGCCAGGCACCACGCATAATTCCGGTTGCCGGCGGATCACGTCGCCCGGCACTACATGCTCGGTAATGACGATCGTGCGCTTGCTCGCCCTTGCTTGCTCCGCATTGTCCCACCGGGGACCCAGGATCCGGCAGTTCCCCTCCTCATCGGCTGTCTGGACTTGCACAACCGCGACATCAGGATGAAGCGGCTTAAGCGCAAGCCACTGATCGCCTGAAAAGGGATCATTGATAAATGCAATGTCGGATCCCGACCGCTTCTGAAGCTGGGCTAATATATCCGATCCGGCAAGAGACCGGATCGGGATGAAAGGAAGCCCGAGCGAACCGGCCAGGTAGCGGAATGTAATGGAAAGGCTGCTGTATTCTTCGGCACGCAGCAAGCCTTTTTCAATGCCGGCGTTCACGGAAGCAAGGAATCCGAATCGATCGAGCGAGCCGCCTCCATAAATCAGATGATCGGCGGCGCCTGCCCCTACCAGCATATCCATGTCCATCCCGCCGACGCATTGCGAGAGCGTCAGCCCTTTGATCTGCTGGCGAATGACTTCGCGGGCGAAAGCCATCGCACAACGGGTGATTGCGAACCCCGAGAGCGCGATATGCGCCCCGGAAGGGATGGAACCAACCGCTTCACTCAAGCTGGCCAGTTTTGTCATGAATCACTCCCGGCAATCTTTGGATTTACTCCCGCCCCTTTATAAAAAGCACGGGCAGCCAAATGCAACAGTCATGCTCGGATGTGCCGCCCAAGCAAAAACCTTGTGAGAAATGCGGACTAAACGGCATTTTTTTATTTCTGAGGTGATTTAAGAACCATATGCGCCCAAAAAGCAAACCGCAAAGACCTCCAAGAAAAAGGGATGCTTTGAGGTCTTGGAGAAGGTCTTCGCGGTTTGAGGGAGAGTCCCCAAAAATGGATTGGAAACACCCTCTGGACCGGCGTATCTGAAAGCATAGGCATTAGAAGTAGTTCTTAAATCACCTCAATTCTTAAAGATTTTGCCCGGGTTCAGGATGTTCAGCGGATCGAGCGCCCGCTTGATGCGCCGCTGCACGTCGACCGAAACCGGCCCCAGCGCCTGCTCGAAATAAGGGCGCTTGAGGACGCCGACCCCGTGCTCGCCCGAGAGGGTTCCCTCCAAGGCGAGCGCGGCGCGGAAAATCTCGCGCACCATCTGCTCGACCTTTTCCCATTCCTCAGGCTTGCGTTTATCAAACAAAATATTGGGATGGAGGTTGCCGTCGCCGGCATGGCCGAAAATAACGATCGGCAGCCCGTATTTGGAACTGATTGCACGCAGGCGACGCACCACTTCCGGGATGGCGCTCCGGGGCACGGTGATGTCTTCTCCCAGCTTGTTCGGGGCTTTGCGCGCGAGTGAAGGAGAAATGGAGCGGCGGGCCTGCCACAGCCCATTTCTTTCCTCCTCGGTACGGGCTATCTTTACTGTGCGGGCGCCGGTTTGCTTGCAGATCCGGCTTGCGGCTTCTATTTCCCGCAGCACCGTTTGTTCGTCCGACCCATCCGTTTCAATAAGGAGCGAAGCTTCTGCGTCGGCCGGCAGCCCGAGGTGCATCGCTTCTTCAATGCAGACTATCGCTGTCTGATCCATCAATTCCAGCGAAGCGGGGACGATCCCTTCCGTCAGAATGGCATTGACGGCGCGCGAAGCATCAGCGAGGAAAGCAAACTCGGCCAGCGCGGTTTTCGTGTGCCGCGGCCGCGCAATGAGCCGCAGGAGCGCTTCGGTGATCAGTCCCAGGGTTCCTTCGGAGGAGGTGAACAGCCCGGTCAGATTGTAACCGGTCACATCCTTGATCGACTTGCCTCCGGTTTTCAGGATTCTGCCGTCCGCGAGTACCACAGTCAGGCCCAGGACGTAATTCCCGGTGACGCCATATTTCAGACAGCGCGGGCCGCCGGCATTGCACGCGATGTTGCCTCCGATGGTAGAATGCCGGATACTCGAGGGGTCGGGCGGATAAAATAGCCCGAGCTTCTCCACTTCAGCCTGCAGGTCGGCGGTGACGACTCCGGCCTGAGTCCTGATGGCCGAGTTGGCGGTGTCAATCTCCAAAATCCGGTTCATGCGCGCAAAGCAGACTACAACGCCACCGCTGCGGGCAGGGATGGAACCGGCAGCGAGCCCTGAACCCATCCCGCGGGCGATCAGAGGGATGCTCGCTTCCGCGGCCATCTTCGCAATTTCAGAAGTCTGTTCGGTGGTACGCGGAAGCACCACCACCTCGGGGACGCCCTCCGCAAAAGTGCCGTCATAACTGTAAACGGCAAGATCTTCCGGCGTGCAAAGGACGCCGTCCTTTCCGGCAATACGGATCAGCCTGTCAATTATTTTGCTTTCCATCCGAGCCCCCGTAAGCTTCATCCAATAAGGTCACCGGGTGAACCACGCGGACGGCCAGCCCGCGCCGTTTCAACCCCGCATTCAACTGCATCTGGCATCCCGGACAGCCGGAAGCCAGGATGCGCGCTTCCGTGCCCGCAACATGGTCGAGTTTGCGCTCGAGTACCTTTGTCGACGTCTCGTAATGCGTAAGGAGCTGGCTCCCCGCCGAGCCGCAGCACCAGTCGGCCTCGGGCAGTTCGACGAATTCGAGGCCGTCGATGAGAGAAAGGATTTTTCTCGGTTCTTCCCAAACCTGCTGCCCCCGGCGCAGGTGACAGGGATCATGATAGGTCACCCTGGCTTCAATGCGGCCGGAAGGCTTGACCAGGGGGATCTCCGCGAGCAATTCGCTTATGTCGCGCACCTTGCTCCGGAAGGCATCTGCTCGCGCAGCCCAAGCGGAGTCCTTTGCCAGTAGGGCGCCATATTCCCTAAGCATCGAGCCGCAAGTGGCGCAATCGGTGACGATGAAATCGACATTGCTCCGCTCGAAAACGGCAATGTTGTGCCGGGCTTGATCTTCAAGCAAATCCATTCGGCCGTAGCTGCGCGCGGGCATGCCGCAGCATTCGATTTCTTTCGGCGTTATTGCCGTGCACCGGTTGCGCGCCAGAACACGCAGCGCAGCTGCGCTTTGGCCCGCAAAGAGGAGGCTCTGGGCGCAGCCCAGAAAGAAGCCCACGCGGTAACGTGCTTTCCCGTGCGCATCGGTAATTTCGGGCAGCACGCGCCGCAACGGGCGCTGTGGCAGCCGCGGGAGCATGGCCTCCAGATCGCGGATCCGGTCCGGCAGCAGCCGATTCAAGCGCAGCATGTAAGCAAGCCGGCGAATCCCCAGCAATTCATACAGCCGCAACGGCAATGTCGCAGCCTCCATGCGACCGGCATGCACCATCAGCCCTCCGAAGAGCAACTGCTTCCATTTTTTCGGCTGGAGCTGTTCCTGCACGTGCCGCATCGAAAGCGCCAGATCCGCCGGCTTGATGCCCACCGGGCATAAATCGTTGCACGCCATGCAGGCGAAACACCCGTACATCTGTTTGATAAGGTTGGGGCTGAGTTCGAGTTCCTTTTCCAGACCCTTCCGGGCAAGCGCCACGCGGCCGCGCGGCGAAGCGGTCTCTATGAGGTATTCGCGGTAAGTCGGACAGGCAGCGAGGCACAATCCGCAGCGGATACAGTTCAAATACTCGGCTTCCCCAGGTATTATCAGACCCAAAATCAGGCGCCTCTCGGAGTTGCAGGTTGTAGGTCGCAATTCAAGGTCCGCTGGGTGGGACCCGCAACCTCAGTACTTCTTTTCGCAATTGCAATGATGTTTACACCAAGCACGGCGGCCTTGCCTGCGTTGTTGAGCATAGCAGCCAGCCGATGCGCGTATCGGCTCGCCAACTTCTTCCCATCGGCCGGGAATAAACCCCGCGCTTTCATCAGCATATTCATTGTTGCTGAACGACAGGCAGGGTCAGAAGCGCCCGCGGCACAATCAAAACATCGCAAGATGCTCCCAGATCCGCCGCCGCGATGTGCAAAGCCTCATCCATGGTGGCAGCCGGGATCATCTTGCATGCCGCCACTATATCAGGACACTCGCTTGCCACAATAATCACCCGGGCCTGTTCCAAAACCTTGGCCATAACAAACGCCCGCTGCTGGCCGGGAGGATATCCGTTGCGGCGAGCGTCTTCCAAAATGTACCGGATATCGGGAGCATTCCTCATCGCCGAAAAAAATCGCTGCTCGCCGGTTCCGCTCCCCGCGCCCTCTTGGCAGCGGGCTGGAATAATGAAATATCCGCCCGGCCGAATAACGCAGGTAGGAGCAAAAAACAAATAGGAAGGGGCGCGGCTTGCCTGGTAAAGGCTGCAGTCCTTCGGCGAACCTGCTCCGCCAATAGCAATATCATACTGCTGCGGAATGGGAACTTCGTAAACCGAGCGGGCAAAGGCGACCAGGTCCGCGAATGCTTCCTCGGGCTCTCCCGCGGCCACCCGCAGGAGGCGTTTGTCGTCATCGAGCACCACATTGAGGATAAACCGGAGACCTGCGCGGCGGGCCGCTTCCCTAACTGCCTCATGAAACGGATTCCCTTCTATGCGGCCCAGCCGCGTGCCCGGGTGATCCAAGAACGCGGGCCCATGGGTATAGGCAATCAGAGCCTCCCCCGCTGCGCCGACCGCCAGCGCCTTGCCGCCGCCCGAATACCCGCCGTATTGATGTGGTTCGACGATTCCGGTCGAAATCACCAAATCGGACTCAATGACGGCCCGGTGTATGGTAACCGGCACGCCGCCTTCGGTGGTCCCGAGGTCCGCCAATGCCGCCGGATTCTGCGGTTCGTTGTCGACCACACAAAACCGCGAAACAATATCAGCGCCGAGCTTCGCGACTTTCTCTTCATGCGTCGAAGCGCGATGAATACCGACACCGCAAAGCAAGGTAACATCTTCATCCCGCACACCGGCCGTTTTCAATTCGGCCAACAGCGGCGGCACGAGCAATTCATCCGGGCAAGCGCGGGTCGTATCGGTGAAAACGATGCAAACCCGATTTCCGGGGCGGGCAATCTTGCGCAGGGGAGGCGATCCGATAGGATGGGCAAGCGCCTCGATGACCGCCGCCCGTTCGTTTACAAGAGGGGGAACCGGTTTTGAAACTGCCAGAGCCGCTCGCATTCCTTCCGGGAGCGAAAACGAAAGATTCCCGTTACCATATGCCACTTGAAACATTTATTAATGGCCTTTTATTTTGGTTTCACGTTGCGAAATTTTGTTCCGCAGAGTAGAATATCCAAATCAGTGAGTTTTGTCAATTTGATGTGTGACAAACAAATAGATGTTTTGTACCAAGCTACGAAATTGATTGACACAGAGCGGAATGTTAAATAATATGAAACCTGATTCCGTATAATGGAACCATGAGGAGGCTGAATATGAGCAGCTTGCCGTTCGTGAAGGCAGCAGAGGTGGAAGGCGAATTTCGAACTCCGCCCCGCATTTCCAAGCTTCTGCTGGCTCCCAAGTTCGGAGGAGTCAAGAATGTTTCGATGGGAATGAATATCACTGAAGTCGGAAGCATGATCCCCGACCACGTCCATGATCAATCGGAAGAGGTTCTGTTCCTGATCAGCGGGCGCGCGCGGATCGTAATTGAAGGAGAGGGGTCCTGGGAAATCGGTCCAGAGACGGCTTTCTACTCACCGCTTGGGAAGAAGCACAGGGTAGAAAATATAGGCGACGAGCCGCTCAGGATCGTGTGGGTATACTGCCCGCCGTTGCCTTCTCATTGCAGCTAATTTATTTCCGTATAAGGAGATTGCCGTCATGTTTGAATCAAGTCGTAAATTCATGAAAAAGCTTGGCCTGCCCGAGGGGGACCTCTTTGATATGCCTTCTTCCAAGGCAAGGTTTCCGGATGGTGCGGCTTT
>JBBISO010000006.1:16327-31752 GCA_037441325.1 Acidobacteriota bacterium
CCCACGGTCAATTCCGCAGACGCGGTCGCAGCCCTGCTCGAGACTTCGGCAAAGATGGGTATCATAATCAACCGCGTGACCGAAACGTATGGGATGTTCCGCCACACGCAGAGCGAGATGCGCGACTATTGCCGGCTCTGCAACCAGCATGGCGCTGAGCTTCTGATGTCTGTCGGCCCGCGTGCGACCTATGATACGGGAGCCACGGTTCTTTCGCCTCAAGGGGTTCGGATCAGCTACCGCCTGCGCGGCATGGAGCAGCTCCTGCGCGGTATCGAGGATATTCGTCGCGGGTATGAACTCGGCATCCGCGGTTTCCTTATTTATGACGAGGGCATGCTCTGGGTGGTGAACGAAATGCGCAAGCAAGGGGAACTCCCCAAGGAGATCGTGTTCAAATGCTCGGCGCACCTGGGCCACTGCAACCCTGCTTCCTTCCGCCTCCTTCAGGATCTTGGGGCCGACAGCATCAATCCGGTGCGCGACCTTCAGATCCCGATGATCGCGGCGCTGAGAGCGGCTATCAGCGTGCCCATCGATGTTCACACGGATAATCCTCCCGGGTCGGGCGGCTTCATCCGTGTTTACGAGGCGCCGGAGATTGTGCGCGTCGCCGCGCCGGTTCACTGCAAAACCGGAAACTCGGTAGTCGGCGGCCATGGCGAGATGACTTCCGCCGCCGATGGAAAGAGAATGGCCGAGCAGGCCGCTATCGTCGTCGAAATGATCAACAGATATCAGCCGGAATTGAAGCAATCGGGCAAACGGGCCGGCGACATGCGCATTCCCTTTGTGGTCTAAATCGTGGCGGATGCCGCAGCCCGCGCGCATCCCCAAAGTGGTGAATGGAGGAGGAGTCATGGGAAATTGGGAATTGCCACCGAAGGGGGGATACATGGAACGCCCCGAGGGCGTTTATTACCAGACCATGAACATGACGCAGATCAATGAGCGGTTGAAGAAAAACGATCTGATTATTATCCCGGTCGGAAGCACCGAAAACCATGGAGCTGCTCAGCCGCTCGGCGAGGATACTTTCCTTGTCAGCCGCATGGCGGAACAGGTCGCGCTCAAAACGGGGTGCACGGTCGCCGAACCCGTATGGTATGGCTCGCATCCGTATAACCACCTCGGGATGCCCGGCACCATCGTCGTTCCGGAAGACGCCTTCCTGGCAAACCTGCGGGCGATCATTGCCGGGCTGTGGAACACGGGATTTCGAAAACAGATTTACCTGAACGGGCATGGTCAAGAGGAAGTTATACCTCTCGCGCTTCACCAGTGGGCAAAGAAATACCAGGTGCCATGTATGCTGATTTCGCTGCATTGGCCGACCGTCATCCACAACCATTTGAAAGACAAAGCGCATGGGGGGCCGTTTGAAACACCGTTTCAACACGCGGACGAAGCGGAAGCTTCCTACTCTCTGGCTCTTTTCCCTGAGTTCATGAATCTGGAATTGGCCGTGGATACCAAGCCGGAGGGATTTCTTACGCCAGGTCATGTAGATAAAGGAGGGGAGGTTTATCATGCTCCGATCAAGGGGCATGAACATGTCGGCCTGGGCGGAACCGAGGTCCTGGTGTACCCGGAGGGTGTCATCGGGCACCCGACGCTGGCGTCGGCCGAAAAAGCAATAAAAGGCATCGAGGCATTGCTCGATTATATGTGCCGGTTGATCGACGATATCATGACTCGATTCCCGGCCGGCCACCTTCCCCCCGCCGCGAAAACCACAATGCGGGATCGGGAGGAAATCGAGGCTCTGCTTAAGGGACCGTTAAGAGGAGGAAAACATCTTTATACGATTGCCTATCCTCCATAAACCGCCGCGGGGGAGGCGTGCCCACAAAGCATCTTCCCCCGATTGAAACAAGGGGATGCAGGATGTCGGCGGAATTTCCCGAATTCTTTACGGAGGAGGTTCATTTTGTCCCAATCAGTGCGTGCCGTTGAAAGGGCCCTCGACATACTGCTTTGCTTCACCCGCGATGAACCGGCCCGTTCCCTCACGCAAATCGCGGAATCCATCAATATGTCCAAGACGACGGTGCATCGTCTCCTGGCGACGCTCGAGAACCGGCGTTTCATTGCCAGGGACAGGGTCACCGGTCTCTACCGCCTCGGAATCCGCTTCATCGAAATGGCTTCGCTCGTCCATCAGGACCTTGAGCTTCACCGCTGCGCTCACCCCTACCTAAAGCACCTTTTAGCGGAGTTCGGCGAAACGGTCGATCTGTCGATTCTGGACGGCTCGCAGGTTATATACCTCGAGGTGATCGAGAGCCCGCGGCGCCTCAAGCTCGCGGCCGCAGTCGGGCAACGGCTCCCCGCCTTTTTCACCGCATCGGGAAAAGCTCTGATGGCCTATCTGCCGGAAGAACAGGTCCGAAAAATCATCGGCGAAAACCTGGCAGAACACGCCGATCGTTCGCCGGTCTCGATTCCGGAAGCCCTTGAGGAATTGCGCCGCACCGCCGAGCGCGGCTACGCAATCTCAGAGCAGGAGTACGAACAGGGAATTAATGCTGTCGCCGCGCCGATTCTGGATTTGAATAATTACCCGCTCGCCTCGATCGCGATCGTAGGCCCGTCATTCCGGCTCACCAAAGACCGCCTCCCTGCTCTGGGAGAGTCAATCCGCGAGACGACTCAACTCATTACCAAAGAAATCGGACTTGGAGCCCTATCGGTGACCCTCGCCAAAGCGCGCGCCCGCTGAAGACTTCCGTTCCGCGCACACGCCAACGCGCGACCCGCGCATGCTCGACGATACATATGAAAAGCATACTATTAGTTTGTAAAAATTAATGTGGATTGGCAACAAACCCGGCCGGCGGCAGAAGCGGCAGCCGGCCGCCTGCAAATCCGACGTCTTTTTGTTGACAACGCCAATTTGCCGACCATAATTGAACTATAAACTTAGTGAATATTGAAGCTGCTCTTGCTCATGCGACATTTCTTGATGGAACCATGAGAGCGTTCATGTTAATGGCACCAGTTCCTTAAGAATCTGACAGCCTTAGGCGCGTAAATTAGTGGACGCTTCAGCGAGTATCCCTGGGCTCGCCGGGAACTCCGAGGAGGCAAAGTACTAACCTGTTTTGACTGCAGGAGGAAGACATATGTCTTTGCTTATGAAAGTAGTTTGTTTGATGCTTCTGGCGGCGGGTGCGGTATTCGGCCAAGCCGCCAGAGGCACAATTACCGGAACCGTCAGCGACCCAGTCGACGCCATGATCCCGGGCGCCACGGTGGAGGCGAAACACATGGAGACCGGGACCGTGCTTCAAGTGGTAAGCACTTCAACGGGCAATTACACGGTTGCAAATCTGGACCCAGGGGGATATCAACTGACCGTCACCGCGCCTGGATTTAAGAAATTTGTTCAATCGGGCATTTCGGTACTCTCGGCCCAGGTCTCGCGCATCGATATCAAGCTTGAAATGGGTGAGGTTACCGAGTTGGTTTCCGTGACCGCCGACGCGCCTCTATTGAAAACGGAAAGCAGCGACATTGCCCATACCGTTGAGGGCAAAAAGCTGAGCGATCTGCCGGTTGTGGGATTTTCGATGTGGATTCGCAGCCCGCTTAATGTAGCCCAATTGATGCCCGGGACGCTGGTCGGAGAGCAAGCTTTCTTTAGAGTCCAGGGCGCTCCCAATTTTTCCCAGTCCGTCAGGATCGAAGGCCAGGACGTGACCAATACCGTGCAGCCGCTGGCTCCGGTTCAGAATCAAGCCAGCGTGGAAGCGGTTGCGGAGTATACGGTTCAGACCAGCAACTACGCCGCCGAATACGGGCAGGCGGGAGGCGGCATCGTAAATCTGACCATAAGGTCCGGTTCCAACGACTACCACGGATCCGTCTATAATTACTGGACCAACGAAGCTTTGAGCAGCCGTTTGACTTGGCTTCATTTCAGGAACCGCAACCGCAAAAACAACTGGGGCTTTACTATTTCCGGGCCCTTCACGATCCCGAAGCTGTACGATGCTCGCGACAAGACGTTCTTTTTCTTCAGCCTGGAACAAAACCGTCATACCAATAAGGTCGAAAATATTTACAACGCCGTTCCAACGCCCGCGATGAGAATGGGTGATTTCAGGGAGTCGTTGACAGGACGCGTATCCGGCGTGAGGGACCCGCTGGGCCGTACCATCCATGAGGGCGCGATATATAACCCGCTGACCCACAGGCTTGCTCCGGACGGACGGGCTGTTCGCGATCCCTTCATGGGCTGCGACGGAAAAACCCTCAATGTAATCTGCTTGGATCCCGGCAGTCCCCACTATTACACGCCGGGGTTGGATCCGATTGCGGTTAAGATTCAGAATTTCATTCCGCTGCCGAACATCTCCGGTAGGATAATCGAAAATTATCTGACCGGATATGAAAATGTGAATCGCATGACCATCCCCACCCTGAGGCTGGATCATAGCTTGAGTACAAGGTCGAAGCTGTCCTTCATGTATTCAAGCACCGAGGAAGTCGGCCTTCATCCGCCGATAACTGCGGACGGCATGCCGGAACCCATTACCACCCGCAACGATACGAATACCAATTTCCAGACGTATCGCATCTCCTTTCAACATTCCTTGTCGCCGACCCTGTTGCTGCATTTGGCGGGCGGCTATCAGGGCAACTGGTGGCCGCTGATACCAAAATCATATGATGCCGCCAAGGAACTCGGCCTCAAGTCATATGCCGGCTACTTCCCCCAGATCACCGGACTTTACAGTGCAACGACAGGCGGTTATTCAAGGAACATGGGTGCCTCTGTGATATCCTTTGGCCACTTGTATAAACCCACCGCCAATGCCAGTCTCACGTGGGTCAAGGCCAACCATAGTTACAAATTCGGCGCCGAAATGCGC
Organism: Acidobacteriota bacterium; assembly: GCA_037441325.1. GTDB lineage: Bacteria > Acidobacteriota > UBA6911 > UBA6911 > UBA6911 > UBA6911. The sequence continues at coordinate 21,205 of JBBISO010000006.1, forward strand.
ATCGACGCGCATGCCGGAAGGGTATCCAGCTCGGCTAGGGGCATATATGCCTTCAGTGCCCAGGACACCGCGCTTCCCATCCCGGGCTTTCCCGGAGGGGGCATTGTCATCGGAAATCCGTACGCGAGTTTCCTTCTTGGAGGCGTCAATTCGGGAAACATAGGACATCCGACCCAAATGCGCTGGGGCAAAAACGCTTGGGGCCTATTTGCCCAGGACACTTGGAAGGTAACACGCAAATTAACGATTGATTACGGACTGCGGTGGGATTACCAGACATACCTGCGGGAGCAATATGGCCGGCTTCCCAGCTTCTCTCCAACCGCATTGAATCCCAGCACCGGCAATCTGCCGGGAGCGGTGGTTTTTGAAGGCGGCCCCAACCCGGTAAAGTTTGCAAAAGTCTATCCGCACGCATGGGGCCCGCGATTCGGTATTGCCTATCAGTTCATGCCCGAGACAGTGCTCCGCGGAGGAATCGGCATTGTTTACGGACAAACCTCCGCCGACAGGCAGCAGATCGAGATCATGAGCTCAGCGAATCCATACCAGTGGACCTCTTTCGGCGATCCTGTGGTATTGCTTAAAAACGGCCCTCCGACTCCGGCGCCCTGGCCGAATTTTGATCCCGGCCAATACCCCGCTCCGGGTTTGACCGTTGCGACCCCGTTTGCGGTCGACCACAATGCGGGGCGGCCGCCGAGGCAGATCCAGTGGAGCATCGGCATTCAACGCGAAATCACCCGCAACCTCTCAGTAGAAGCCTCTTATGTCGGCAACCGCGGCGCGTGGTGGGAAGGGAACCTTCTCCTCAATATGAATGGATTGACGGCGGAAGGGCTTGCCGCGAAAGGGCTCGACGTAAACAAGGCGGCGGACGTGGACTTGCTGACGCGCGCTTTGGATTCGTCGAGTGTAGTTGCGCGGGGATTCAAGGCTCCCTATGCCGGTTTTCCGATGCGTTCAACCCTTGCCCAGTCCCTGCGGCCGTTTCCGCAATTCACTACCATCAATTACTGGTGGGCGCCGCTGGGCAGAACCTGGTATGACGCGCTGCAGGTAAAGGTCATCAAGCGCTTTTCCCACGGGCTGGACGTGAACAGCGGCTTTACCTGGCAGAAGGAACTGATGATGGGTTCCGAAGGCTTTGGAGTCGGCGCGGCGGCGGTAGGCACCGCGGCCGTCAATGACGTGTTCGACCGCAAGACGAACAAGTACATCTCCTCAATGTCGCGGCCATACACTTTTTACATGGCAGCAAACTATACAACGCCCAGGTTTGAAAGATTCGGCCGCGCCCTTTCATGGATCATGCGCGACTGGACGTTCGGCACGGTTCTGCAGTATGCCAGCGGCATGCCGATTCGCGTTCCGAGCGCTCAGACCCGGCTCAGCTCGTATCTGTTCCGCGGGACATTCGCCGAGCGGGTGCCGGGAGAGCCGCTTTTCATGGGTGACATCAATTGCAATAGCTGCTTTAATCCGTTTTCGCAGTTCGCGTTAAACCCGAAAGCCTGGGTGGATCCGCCGGAAGGCAAATTCGGCACATCGGCCGCATTTTACAACGACTACCGTCAAAGGCGCAGCCCTGCGGAGGCCATGAGCTTTGGACGGATATTCCGGATCAGGGAAAAAGTCAATTTGACTCTTCGAGCCGACTTTACCAACATTTTCAACCGCGCGAGATGGACGGTCGGTTCGCCCCTCAACGCCAAACTCGCCCCGAGAATCAGTGCCACAACGGGCGAGACGGAGGCTGGATTCGGCGATGTGAATACGCGAGTCGGCACCAGCCCGAGGATGGGCATTATCGTGGCACGACTAAGTTTTTAGCCGGACCGAGATTGCCGGGAATTGAGCCCGGTAATTTAAGCTGTTAACAGATCTTACAGGATTTGGCAACGAGGCGGTGCAGAGGAGCGTATCTGATATGTTTCGCTCCCCGTGAGGGCGGGTCTCCAGACCCGCCCTCACAAGCCGCGCGCCTTGTTTCCATGTCCGTCTGCGCCGCAGGGGAAAGCTTGAGAAATGCAAGCTTGGTGAAAAGGGGCCGTTGCGGAAGCAGAAGTATTTCTCGAGAGCACGTGAAGCGCGCGGTCAATGCACGGTGACGGGCAGTCCCAGATTTTCCAGCAGCTTTTTCAGGGACCTGATTTTTTCATCCGAGGGCGGCTCGGCCTCGAGAACAACTTTTCGGTCATTAATTCTCTGGTGCTTCATGACTCCCCAATTGTGATAGGGCAGCAGCTGTATCGAAGTCACCGCCTCTCCCAGCGCTCTGCAGAACATTCCTGTGTCTCTGATGCTCGTTTCCGAGTCATTAAAATCCGGGATAATAGGTATGCGGATCTGCATTTGGCTGCCGGCGTTTGCGATTTTTTCGGCATTCTCCAGGATCAATTCATTCGGTACGCCGGTAACCGTTTTATGCCAGCCGCTGTCCATATGCTTCAAATCGTACAAGAACAGATCCGTATAGGGCAGCATGGATTCTATGATTTCGAACGGCGCGTACCCGCTCGTATCCAGCGCCGTGTGGATCCCGAGTCCCTTCAAGCGCCTTAACAATTGCCGAAGGAATTCCGGCTGGCACAGAGGTTCGCCTCCGGAAACGGTCACGCCGCCGCCGGAGTTTTCGTAAAAGGGAATGTCTTTGCAGACGCGCTCGGCAAGTTCCTCCACCGTGTAGTCGGTGCCGCAGACATACAGCGCTTTCGGATAACAGCCGGCCGCGCAATCTCCGCAATTGTCGCAGACAGAGCGATCGATGCGGATATGCCGGATTTCCTCCTGCGTTGTTGGATGCTTGATCAATTTGCCGGGAGAAATCGCCTTTTTAGAGCACGCATCCAGACATTTCCCGCATTTTTCCACACCCGGGCATCTCATGGAAATCCAGCTCAACTGCGCATAAAACTCTTGGGATTCGGGGCTATGGCACCAGGGACAGCGCAAGGGGCAGCCCTTTAAAAAAACCGTGGTCCGTATGCCGGGACCGTCCTGGAGGGAAAATCCCTGGATATCATAAACCTTGCCGGTTATCTCTTTTGCCATTTTCTGAAACTGCACAAACATGCAAACGCTGATGCGCGGCCAAGTTTTTCGGCACGCCCCATGCGGTTGCTGGCTATAGATTCAGCTCGGTGCGCCGGATAATGTCGTCCTGGCTGGCCCTATAGAGTTCAACGAAATAGGCGCTGAAGCCGGCGATTCGTATCACGAGATCGCGATATTCTTCCGGATGCTCCTGTGCTCTTCTTAGAGTCTTTCCGCTCACGATGTTGAACTGCATTTCCATGCCGCCCAGAGCGAAATACGTCTGGATCAGAGCGATGAGCTTAGCCTTGCCATTTTCATTGCTCAGCGCCGTAGGGTGGAACTTCATGTTCAGCAGGGTGCCGTTTGAGAAATTTTTCTGGTTGATGGCCGATACGGACTTGATCGTGGCGGTCGGGCCGCACTTATCGAGCTGCTGGACCGGGGAAATTCCGTCGGCCAGCGGCTGGCCGGCCATCCTCCCGTCCGGAGACGCTGCGGTCGACATGCCGAACAGGACATGAGTTGTGACCGGATACAAACCGGCGGAATATCGGCCACGGGGCCCGGTTGCCGAGTTTACGGCATTGCCATAGACATCGGAAACCCACTTTGCGAGCTCATCGGCGTACTCATTGTCGTTGCCGTAATGGGGAGCTTCATTCAGAATAAATTGCCGCAGATCCTCCTTACCCTCCCAGTTCGTCATAAGCGCGTCATAAAGCTCCCTGGCAGCCACCAGTTTCTTGTCATAGACCATATACTTAACGACCGCGAGGCTGTCGGTGATGTTGCCGATTGCGATGCCCGCATTGCCGGTCGAGTTGTATTTCGCGCCCCCCTTCATGACGTCTTTCCCTGACTCCATGCAGCCGTCGATCGTCGCGGAAAGAAGCGGAAGCTGCATATGCTCGGAGGCAACATATTCCCACGTATTGACGAGGCTTACATGCCAGTTGACGAAGTATTCTATTTGCCGCTTAACGGCGTGCAGAACATCTTCAAAGGTCTGCATCTCGTAGAGGTAACCTGTAGGCAGGCCGACTTGGCCGCCGCGCCTTCCATCGGGGCCAGGCATAGGATTGCAGCCGTTGTTGATGGCCAGCAGAAAGGCGTTGAGCAAATTAAAGAAAGATTCCGTGCCGGTGCCGCCCGGGCAAGCCCATTCATCGCCGCAACCTTGCGGCTCCACACAGCCGATGAGGCAGTAATTCCGTGCGCGTTCAAGCGGCAGCCCTCTGGCCACAAGCGCCGGGATAATGACATCGTCGTTTTCAAATGTGGGAACACCGCCCGCGATCTGCGTCGTCTCGATCGCCGCCTCCCACAACTCCGGGGGAGTGCTCTTATGAATTCGCAGTGACTGGGGTGGATCGTGCAGCAGCAGGCGCCCCGCAGACTGCAGCATCATAAACGAGACCGCGTTGGTCGCATCCTTGCCATCCTTTGTGACTCCGCCAAGGGTCATAAGTTGCCCGCTTGTGTAGCCGGGGCTGGTAAGCGTGGCATGGTAAGGCCATATCTTGTTCATCTCGGCGACCTTCAGATAGAACAGGTCCATTAGCTCCTGCGCCCGCTCATGGGTGATCCTGCCCGCGGCGATATCCGTTTCATAGAAGCTGCCCAGGTACTGATCCACGCGGCCGAAACTGATGCCGTGCTGCTGAGCGTCGAGGCACAGGCCGATCTGATACAGGTAAATGCATTGGATCGCATCATGGAACGTGCGGCAAGGATTGGCCATGATCCAGTTCAGGCCATCCGCCATTTCCTCGAGCTCCTTTTTCCGCGCCGGGTTGGTTTCCACGGACGCAAGCCTTTCGCACTCTTTCGCGTACCGCTTGGAGAGGGTAATCATGCCGTCGCAAACAATCGTGACCGCCCGGTAGAAATTATACTTGGAGACGCTGGCGCCGAACATGACGCCTTCCAGCTCGTCCATCTTTGCCTGCGCTTCGGCCTTGACGGTGCCGAAGCCCTTTCGGATGACCTTATCGAAATTGGCTACAAAATGGCCAACAGGCGACGTGCAGGTGTCCTTGGTCCCGAAGTAAGTGACGCCGCTTCCCGCCGCATTGAAATATCCAAGCGGAATATATTCGTCCACCTTCGCGCTCAGGCACTCCTTGCGCCAGAAATCGCCGGTGCGCAAGATATACTCGGCATCTTTTTCCTCGATGTCGTAGGGGTCCGTGTCCCTCTGCGGTATGGTTCCGGCCTTGAGCTCATCCAGGAACCAGCTGAACGATATCTCGGGGTAGAGAGCGCAGGCCCTATAGGATGCAGCCTGCCAGCCGACGATGACCTCATCCTCATTAATCAGGACGGGAAGCTTTTCACAGAGGTTTTTGAAATTCATGGCTCTCTTCAAAATGCCCTGCAGCTGGGGATTTTCCTTATAGAACTCCGTCACGATTTTGTAGCGCGCAATGCAGATCCGCGGCCTCGTGGTGCGGTATTTTTCGCGTATTCTTTCAACCCGGCCGGTCACAGGGCTTAATGCATACATAATGATTCCTCCTTCATGCTTGGCAACGGATAGGAAATAGGAAATGAATTCATCTTAAACCTGCCGGCGGAAACCGCTGCTGCATCCGGGAAGCACCCAGACGCTCACTGCGGATCACAATGCCAATGTTTCCCCATCCATCAGGATAAATATTCTATAGTAAAACCAACGGACGAAACAGCAACTCGCACCATTCTCCGCCATCTGCTGCGCGCTTTAATGAAAGGAGGTTTCACTGCCATAACACCGGCGTTGTTCGGAGCCGTCTGAGATCGGTTGGTAAGGTCGATGTTCGCCCAAACGGATCCCGTGAGTCCATAAGCGCTGCCGGCAACGCTCGGTTGCAGCACGCTCTTATCATTAACATTCTGGCCCCGATAAATATATCTGCCGAAATAATCCGCGGACACCGTTGCGAAGAGCGCCGGCGCGTCTGCCGCCGGGGAAGATTTTGCAGCGAAGAACAACATGATACCGAGTGTGGCCAAACCTATCTTTCTGCTCATCTTCATAGTCATATATTCCTTTCGGTTGAATCATTAGCAATCCGGCGGCATTAGTCCGCATTTCTCACAAGGTTTTTGCTGGGGCGGCACATCCGGGCATGACCGTTGCATTTCGCTGCCCGTGAGGACGGCTCTCCAGAGCCGTCCTGGGCGGGTCTGGAGACCCGCCCCACATGTCGCGCGCCTTGGATCCACACCCGTCTGCGACGCCTCGCTACGAAACCTTGTGAGAAATGCGATTTAGTCACCGGATTGCCTCATAGGGCGTGGCAAACAGCCGAGGGCATAGGAATCATAGCCTTGGTGGGCATGGGTCCGAAAATTTTAATCACGCGGCGGTGAGGCAGGATGCTTGCCCAATCGAAAAGCAAGGGATTACCCGCCGGAAACGTATGGGAAAAAGCAGAGCCGTGAATCGGGGCGCACCGGGTCGTCCATTTCGCTTTGGACGCCGTCCACGGTGACCAGCCCGATCACATCTGGATCAAGGCCGATGGCATGTGCAAGATCGCGGACGGCGGTTGGCTCTTGAATTTGCAGGATTCTCCTTCGCGGCTGGCCGGGAAGTAGTTGGCCGAATATTTCAATATCGACTGCCAAGGTTATCCCTATAAAGCTTCAAATACGGTATCAAGATCGGAATCAGGAATATCGAAGACCGCATTGTGCGGCGGCAGCGGTTCTTCGCGCATGTACTCGGGTATTCTGTAATCGGCTTGTGTGATTCCAGCCCTTCGGTTGAATTCGAGTTCGGTACGGAGAACGTCGCGATTGAATCTGTCGTAGTCTTCCACCGTCCAGCCCCACCCGTAGATCCCGTTGATCATATCGACCATGAGCTGCGGATTGGCAATGATCGGCGGCCGGGCAAAAAGGCACAAACCTGTACTGTCGAGCATCGCGGCGATAATCTGCAGGCGCAAAGAGAGCTGCTTCTGGCCTGCGACTCCGAGCGGATTGACTTCATTGCGCGCGCCGAAGGCGTTCCCCGCCGTATGGTCCGCGCCCTGGGGCGAAGTCGCATAAGTGACTCCGTTCCCTTTGAGCGTTCGCGGGTCGTAGCCGGGCATGGCCTGCCCAAGACAAACCGGAACGCGGCGCACGCCAAGCACGCGTCCCGTGGCTGCGGCGCCGCACCCCAGAACGCGCCCGAGCACGGTTCCCTCTCCGATCTGTTTCACCAACCCTATGATTCCTTTGACATCACCGAACCCGGCCAGGCCGGCTTCGAGCGCCACGCCGAGAGCAGCGCCGGTTTCAATCGTATCCAGGCCGAAGTCGTTGCACATGTAATTCAAGGCCGCAACATCGTCGAGGTTTCCGAGGCCGAGATTGGATCCGATGAGCGCAATCGTTTCGTACTGGACGGTGCCGACAACCGGTTTGCCCGATTCGTCGGCATAGAGGTTGCGGCATGCAATCACGCACCCGGGCATGCAGCGCGTTCCAACTTTGCCCTCGCGCGCCAACACCAGTTCGCGCAGTTTTTCGCCGCGCAACTCGGCTGCATGTTCAAATTTCCCCTCGGAAAAGTTTCGCGTCGGCAGGGAACCCATTTCGTTGACCGCGCCGACAATCGAAGCGGTACCGTAGAGGTGTTGAGAGCCCTTCGTCCCCAGTTTCGGGTCGTTAATCAGCTTTTGTGCGAAAGCTTTCGCAGCCGTTCGGAAGAGCCCTTCGTTATGCAGCTTTATAGCCCGGCCGAGCGGTTTCCGGATAACGACCGCCTTAAGCCCTTTGCTTCCCATCACCGCGCCCAGACCGCCGCGCGCGGCATGGTTGCTGCGCTGATCGCGTTCACCGGTCGAAGAGATTCCGGCGCCCGTCATCAGATATTCTCCTGCCTGACCGATACAGATGACCGTCGACTCCGCCCCGAACCGCTCCTGCAACCGATCCGAGGTGGCATAGGTGCCCAAACCGGCCAGATTACCGGCTTGAATCAGTTCGGCTGAATCTCCGTTAATAATAAGAACATGGAATTCCTTCGGCTTGGCCTGATCCTCGACGATGACCGCCCTGATCGCCAACTTTCCCAGCCAGTCTCCTCCGGTGCCTCCTGCATTTGCTTCTTTGATGCCTCCGGTCAATGGGCTTTTTGCGCCGACAGAAAGCCTTCCGGCTGTCGCCACAACAGCCCCGCCAAGCAGCCCGGGAGCAAAAATCAATTTGTTGTGCGGTCCAAGCGCGTCACAGGCCGGCGGTATCTCGTTAAGCAAGACTTTGCCGATCAGAGCCCTGCCTCCAAGTCTTTCGTATTCCACAGGTACGGGTTCCCAACGAACAGCGGATTCCTTCATGCTGACGCGCAATATTTTCACAAACGGCCTCCAAGAGTTATAAATAAGGCTATAATAATGACATTTCCGCTCTGCGTCAATGATTTTCATTCTGCGGAAACGAGATATTGTGAACTATTCAGCATTTTTTCCGAATCATTGAAGTCAATACGGCGCTATACATCAGGCAAAATCTGATTTTAGAATAACTTGAAGCTGTGGTTATACCAATGCCTATTCCGCATTTCTCACCAAGATCGCTACCGCCAGGGACACATCCGGGCATCCCTATTTCGTTGAGCTTCCTGTGAGAAATGCGAGTTAATATTCGGCGTGATAGAATGCAGGCGCTGCAAAACCGGAAAATTCAAACCGGCGCTTCTGAAAAAGCTTGGTGCCGCGCCGATTATTTATATGCTGCGAAGGGATGCGCCACTTCTCCCTTTTTCTTTAATACTTCCGCCGCCTTTGGCTCGCCGGCGACCGCGCGCTGGATGGCGAGCTTGGTCGCTTCGTAGTTGTATTTCTGGATTTTGGCGTCGTCCTTGGCCTCCCAATGGATGAACACGCCCACCAGGACAAACACGTTCTCGGCCTCTGCCGCCGGGATCGTGCCGTCCTCCACGCAATCGGCGACCGCCATAGCTACTGCGCGTTGTGCCGGACCGAACATTTGCACCGCCTGGGTGGCGTTCTTGATGGTGACCTTATTGAACATCACCGTCGAAGGCTTGCAAACAAGGTTTGGGGCAATCACTGCCAACAGCGAGGTGAATCCGTCCTTGTTGTTGGTGAGCGTATTGCAGAAAGCGGTTTCAGCGGCGCTGCCGCGGGGTCCCAAAATAAGATCAATATGAGCGACTTCATTCCCATCGCCGACCAGGGCTTCGCCGATCATCACACGATTAATTTTTGCCATTTTCCCGTCCTCCTATAATTCTTCACACAACTGGGTTAGATCCTGTCATCCGGTGATTTTTTAACGAGAACCGTTTTTCCGGCTTGGTGAAGGATCTATATCTCGGCCACCTGGTTTTGTCAATACGAATCCGGCGCTCGGGATGACTCACAATCCCGGGGCAATGGGCAACTGAAAAGCGCTGCAGCAGCGCAGAAAATGCGGAGCTGCGCGCGGAGAACGCAAAGAATAGGTCCGAATGATTATCTCTCTTGACTCCGTGCGCTCCCGACTCAAAACGGAATTTCAAGCAGGGCGAGAAAAATGGCTGCTGCCGTCAGGTCGGCCGTGGTCCCCGGATTCAGGGTATGGGCTGCGTCCCGAAGATCCCGATCCATTTCCTCCAAGGCAGCCCTGCCCTGGGAAGTTAAAATTCCACCCCGCATGAGCACTTCGCCCGCCCGATGAGAAACCCGGCCGGCAGTTTCAAAGCCCCTTTTTCTGGCGATCAGCGTGTCCGGCACACGACTCAGGATGGTCAGAAACGTCTGCACGATCGCGTCGGGAAAACCTGTGCACTGCAAGCGAGCATCCTGTAAAGCAGGCAGGCCGATTTCAAAAGAAATTGCGAAGTCGGTCACATATTCCCGCGCCACCGAATCCCGGTCTCGTGCCAATTCCATTGCCTGCAACAAAGTGATCGACGGTTCTTCGGCAATATCGGCCTGGGAAACCTGTCCCAGGCCTCCGGGCCTCGCAAGCCGAATGGCGGCGTAGGCCAACGCGGCGTCTGCCGCCGTCAATGATTTCAGGACAGCACCCAGGCTCCGCCGGATCTGCGCGGGCTCCGAAGCTGATGAGGCCGACAAGGAAGCCTTAACTAGCGGAGCCAGCAATAAAATCAAACCCAGGTTGGTGTTGGAGCGCACGGTTCGCCGGGTATCGGCCGTTGCCTGCCAGACTGTTTGGCCGACACTTGCTGTGTGGGCGCTTTCCAAAGCCGGCCCGACGGCAACCGCGCTGATCAGGAAATCCTCCAGGGAAGCGTCGGAAAAATCATGTGCGCGATTCACGTTGCCGGGCTTGGGAGCACACGCTTCACATATGCACGCAAATTGTGCTAACTGGGCAATCTGTCTCGGCGTATTCATACCGGGCTCGAAATTGGCGTTCCGCAGAAGCGCAATAACTTAAGGCCGAATTTTGCACCAAAACAAAATCCTGCAATTTTTGTTCCATGGGTTCTTGAGGCAAAGCATACGGCGCCTAATCCGCATTTCTCACAAGGTTTTTACTGGGGCGGCACATCCGGGCATGACT
>JBBISO010000007.1:0-2399 GCA_037441325.1 Acidobacteriota bacterium
CATTCATAACCCTGCTGATTTCATGATCCGGGGTCACCTGCCGCGCATTTACCAAAGCCTGGAAGCTTTATCGATGCTTCCCGAGCTATCCGGCACAAGCTGGATTGAACCCTGGGCTGCGCAAACGCTGGCGATGCTTGTCACTGAGCCCAAATTTGAAGCGGCGATCGAAAAGCTCCAAAAGGCCGGCCGGGAACTGCGGAAATGGCAGCCGAAGGCAGAAGAATTCAACCGGCTGCTTCTTGATTATGGCATTCCGCAGTTGTTCCAGGGGGCGGCGATGCCTCCGTTTGACGTTATTTCCCACAGTGTGCGGGGCATGAAGGGTACCATGTTGGATATGTTCCGCCGGCCTGACAAGCTGGTGGAGGCGTGCGAATTTCTACTCAGGAAGACATTGGAAAAACCGCGTCCACAACGCAATGAATACGGCAATCTGAGAATATTTATGACCAATACCAGGGGATCCGACGAGTTTATGTCGATGAAGCAGTTCGAGACTTATTATTGGCCGACCTTCAAAAAACTCGTCCTGGCCCTTATCGAGCGCGGAGCGACTCCCTGTATTTTTTTCGAAGGCACTTTTACGTCGCGCTTGGAGTATTTGCTGGAATTCCCCAAAGGATCGATCCTTGTCCGTCTTGACAAAACCGATATTTTCAGAGCCAAGGAGATCCTCAGGGATCATCTCTGTATCGAAGGCAATGTGCCTTCTTCGCTTCTGCAGATCGGATCCGTGCAAGATGTCAAAGACTACTGTAAGAAACTCATCGATTTCGTGGGCAAGGGCGGCGGTTATATCTTGGGGCCGAGAAGCTCCACGGATGAAGTAAAGCCCGAGAACCTAAAAGCCATGATTGATTTTACCAAAGAATATGGCAGGTATTGACCCGCGCTGCTTGCCGTTTCTGCTGCAGCGGCATATCTGAGCATGTTCGCTGCGCCGCGCTCTTTCGTGCCGTCCGGCGCACCGGTGAGAACGGCTCTCCAGACTCGCCCGCACATGTCGGGTGCATTGTATCCATCGGGGTTTTTCGCCACCTCGCAGCGAAATTCGCAAGCATAATCTGCGCAACCATAATATAATCCCCGTATAATGAATCACGAAAATGCGGGAGGGTACATATGCGTAGATTTGCGGTCGTTTTAGTCGCAGGTTTTTTGATTGCGCTTGCGGCGGCAGGTCCTTCCGGAGTTCCGCTTGCCAAAGATGCGGATTTCCAATATGAGGTCCTGAGCCCGTGGGCGGAAGTGGATCCCGTACCGCTTCGGGGAATTTCCCCGAGGCTGAACACGCTGGCAGGCAAAAAAATCGGATTGTTCGCCAACTTCAAACGGGCCGCCCGCCCCATGGCGGCAGCGGTGGAAAAGAGATTGAAGGAAAAGTTTCCGACATGTGAGACCAGCCTTTTTGATTCGCGCGAGCCGAATGTTACGGAGACCGAGACTAAAAACCGGGACAAATTTACGGCCTGGGCGAAGGAAATGGACGCCGTGGTCGCAATGGTCGGTGACTGAGGGTCATGCACAAAGTTCCTCGTGTACAACGGAATAGCCATCGAGGACTTTGGAACGCCGGTCGTGATACTGGCGAATCGCGGTTTCGTGAAGGATGCCTATTCGGCAGCGTCAAGCAAGGGAATGCCCGGATTACGAATCCTGGCTGAAAACGTAGCTTGTGAATCTACGGTCATTGAGGACATCGAAAACGGCGTGGCTGCGGTCATGCCGGAAATTATTGCCGCTTTGACCAGGCCGCTGACGTCCGAGGAAAAATCCCCGCAGCAGAAAGCTGAAAAACAACTTCGGATATCTTTTAAAGGCAGTTTCGAAGAAATAAACCGTTACTTCTACGGCAAAGGCTGGACGGATGGCCTGCCGATCGCGCCGCCGACTGAAAGAGCAGTGGCGGAGATGATGACCGGCACGGATCTGCCTGCCGATCACGTCGTGGCCAAGATGATCCCGAGATTGGGCAAGGCCACCATCGAGAAGATAGCGATAAATGCGGTGATGGCCGGCGCCCTTCCTACCCACATGCCGGTGCTGATAGCAGCGGTCCAAGCTCTATCGGATCAAAAAACCAGATTCGATACTTTCCAAGTGAGTACCGGCTCGTGGGCGCCTTTCTTTGCCATCAACGGCCCGGTGCGCAATGATATCAACATAAATTGTAGCTCGGGCGCCCTCAGTCCGGGTGATATTGCCAACGCCGCCATCGGACGAACGGTAGGATTGATCGTCAAAAACATCGGCGGAGCGAGAAAAGGCATCGAAGACATGGGCGTAATCGGCAATCCGGCTAAATACAGCCTTGTCATCGGCGAGCATGAAGAAGGCAGCCCATGGGATCCTCTGCATGTCGAACGGGGCTTTAAAAATGAGGATAGCACCCTGAC
>JBBISO010000007.1:2409-7520 GCA_037441325.1 Acidobacteriota bacterium
TCCCCAACAGCTATGTGCAGACCATTCCTGCCCGGACAAGCGCCCAGGGAATCGCTGAAAGACTGGCGAGCATGGGGTTGAACGCGCTGTCTTGCCTAGTGGTGATTCCAGATCACGCCCACATTCTGGCGAGCGAAGGATGGACAAAGAAAAGGCTAAGGGAATTCATTTTGAAAAATGCGCCCAAGAGCGAATTGGGGCCGGCCCTGCGCGACGAGGATTTCATCATCATTGTCGCGGGCGGACCAGGTGTTTGGATGGCGGTCCTTAGGAGCGCAGGCGGCTTTGAGAACAGTTTCGTCACCAAAAAAATTGAACTGCCCCGCAACTGGAACAAGCTGGTATCCAAGTATAAAGGCATTGTACCTAATTATGAATTTTACTAAGCTGCGCCATCTGCCCCCGGCGGAAAGCTCGGGAGCAACAAGCCGGGAAGACCGAGCGAAGGCGATACCATGCCATCGTCTCGCTTAAGTCTACGGGTTCGCATCATCGAAGGCTATGAGTCCGGGTTTTTTCTCTGCAAGGTCCGGGAGTTTGCAGAATCCTTCCGTTGCAGGCATTAGGCTATCCATTCACACTGAGGAATTGATCTGTACGATGTAACCTAAAAAATAGGAGGGACGAGGTGCCCGAAGATTACAGACCATGGACATGGAGACCGCCGGAGGGAAGTTCGCCCGTGGACTACGACACCCCGCGGCAGGATGCTTACGACAAGGTTACGGGCCAAGCGGTTTTTACGAGAGACATAAACCTTCCCGGAATGCTTTACGCCAAAATCCTGACTTCACCTTACGCCCACGCCCGAATCAAGAGCATGGACACCAGGAAGGCCGCAGCGCTTGGGGGCGTTCGGGACATACTGCGTTTTGATGATCCCGATATAGCGGTGGACAATGCCACCGGAGGCTATTGCTCGAGAGAATACAATATCCTGACTCTTCCCAGCACCGGCGATGCCTACCAGCATCCGATGGGAGTTGCGGTCGTGGCCGAAAGTGAGGAAATATGCGACCGGGCGCTCCGCCTGATTGAAATTGATTGGGAGGAAAAACCTTTCATCCTGGATATGGAGGAGTCGTTGAAGCCGGACGCTGCTAAGATCATGCCCGAAGTCATGCGCCTGAATGCGAAAGCAAAAGAGCCGAACACAGTGCTGACGAAGGAATTGGAAATTGGGGATGTCCGGAAGGGCTTCGCTGAAGCGGACAAGATAATAGAATACACCATTACCAGAGCCACAAACTCTCCCGCCGGCGTCGAAGCGATGGCCTGTGTCGCCCAATGGAGAGGCGAATTTCTGGATATATGGACCCATCATCCGGCCAACATGCAGCTGGTCCTCAGCGGTCCCAGCATTCCCTCGGTAAGCTGGGACCGGGCCGCGTTCGGCTATGGCAGCCCGCAAATCGATCCCAAATCCCAGGCGACAGGGAGAAATAAGGCTCTGCCGCCCATTTGCGAATACAACAAAATAACCCTAACCTTTCCTTGCCAGGGGGCATGGTATGGAGGTATCGCTTGGCTTGCGTATTCAACGGCCTTCGTGCGCCTTGCAGTCATCCTGGCCAAGAGAGCCAAAAACCGGCCCGTGAAGCTGCTTTACGACGAAAGCAATTTCTATTGCAACGGCGATGATGAAGGCATCTATCGCTGTAAAGTAGGCGCAAAAAAGGACGGAACAATCACCGCTTGCGACTGGCATGTGGTGGGAGTGATCGGCGATCCTCCCATTGATAAGACGCATGAATGTACGCGAATTCCGAATTTGCGATGCACCCAGGAATGGGCGCTGGTCAACAGGGGGCACGCAATGTGTTTTCGGCACGGCGCTCAATGCTGCGTGCCTCACAATGTGATGTTCGACCGCGTCGCCGCCGAATTCGGTTTGGACCCGACCGAAGTGGCCCTTAAAAACGACGGCTGCCGGGAGCACGATTGGGAGTGGGTAACACGATACCAGAAAGAAAACGGATTTCCGCAGAGACAGAGCTTGAAAGAGATCATCGCGCTGGGCAAAAAAGCGATCGATTGGGACCGCAAATGGCACGCCCCGGGCGCGAGGATGCTTCCTAGCGGAAGAATGCACGGCCTCGGTTTTGTTTCCATCAACGAGTGGAGCTGGATTGTCGGCAGAATGCTCTCCTGCCTGGTGTTGCGCGAGGGGAAGCTGACGATCATAGGGTCCCGCGCGGATTTCGGGATCGACACTGAATCGGGCTTCAGGTACTGCGTGGCCGCCGAGTCGGGACTGAAGTACGAAGATATCGTGATTCAACAACAGCGCTCGGATGCGGGGACTTATGCTTTCTGGGTTCCCGGCGGATCGATGGGAATTAGCTTGACTACTCCTCAGCTTGTGCTGGCCGCCAGAGAGCTGAAGCGCAAGATTCTGGATTATGCCGTGCGTCCCCGGTTGAATCCATTGGCCGGCAAAGGCCAACCCATGTTTCCGGGAAAAAAGGCGGAAGACCTTGATGTCAAGGAGAGCGTTGTTTTTGAAAAAGCGAATCCGGAAAACAAAAAAGCGGTGAAGGAAGTGGCGACTCCGTTCTGGAATGAGGACCCGGCGATCATCCACCCTGTCCCGCCGAACGTGGCCGGATTGACTTTGAACGGGAAGCCGCATTCGCAGATGTACATCATGAGCCGCCAGGCACACTTCATGGAAGTGGAAGTGGATACCGAGACCGGGGAAGTAATCGTCACCAACCTGGTATGCGTCAATGATGTCGGACATCTTTTTAACCGCCGCGGAGCCGAAGCTCAGCAATACGGCGGCGCCATCATGGGCCTGGGTAGAAGCGCAACCGAAGAAAAAATTTACTGCCCCAGGACGGGAGTCGGGCTGAATTTCGATAATCTCGGCTACCTCATCGGGGCGATGAACGACTACCCCGACGTCCGCTGCATCATCAACGAAAGCCACTTAGGCTATTCTTCTTACGGCGCATGCGGCATCGGGGAAGATAACGGGGCTTCGCTATCGGGCATAACGGCAGGGGCGATCTACAATGCCACCGGCCAATGGGTTCTTGATTACCCGCTGACTCCGGAGAAAGTTCTCAAGGCTATCGGCAAGATCTGAGCTGCATTTCTCACAAGATTTTTGCCGCGGCGGCACAGCCGGACATGTTTACTGCTGTTCGCTCCCTGTGAGGACGGCTCTCCAGACCCGCCCGCATATGTCGCGCGCCTTGAATCCATGCTTGTCTGCATTGCCTCGCTACAAAACCCTATAAGAAGTACGAGCTGATTTACTGGATTTGCCTTAAAAGCCAACCGCAAAGACCGCAAAGACCTTCTTCAAGCAAAAGGGATGTTTTGAGGGCTTGAAGGTCTTCGTGGTCGGAGGGTGCGTCCTAAAAAATGGGTTGGAAATACCCTCTGGACCGGCGTATCTAATAGCATAAACATCAGAAGTAGTTCTTAAATTACCTCAAGAAGTACGGCGGGCTCGAGGTAACACGCCGGTTTCAATCCCTTCTTTATCCAAATCGGAGGATTGCAGCCTATGATATGATCCGGCACCCGGAGGTGACGGATGGAAGTACCGCTTTTGGATCTGCAGGCTCAATACGCGGCCATTGGAGATAAAATCCGCGCGCTTGTCGATGAAGTGCTGTCAAGCCAGCGCTTTATCCTTGGCACCCATGTTTCAGCCCTTGAAGAGGAAATTGCCGCTTATTGCGGCGTTCCCTGTGCCGTCGGCGTCGCCTCTGGAACGGACGCGCTGCTGCTTTCTTTGAAAGCTCTGGGTGTCGGCCCGGGCGATGCGGTGGTGACGGTTCCCTTTACTTTTTTTGCCACGGCGGGAGTCATCGCAAATCTGGGTGCGCGGCCCTTGTTCGTGGACATCGAAGACGCCGGATTCAATATGGACCCGGACAGATTGTTGTCGTTCCTGTCGCGGGAGTGCGTTTTCAACCGGACGAGCGGGGAGCTGGTCCATAGGGCTTCCAGCACCACCGTAAAGGCGATCATGCCGGTGCATCTTTACGGCCAATGCGCGAACATGGCGGAGATCCTGGACCTTGCGCAGCGCTACGGGCTACCGGTTGTTGAGGATGCCTGTCAGGCGTTGGGCGCGACTTACCACGGCCGATTTGCGGGATCCATGGGGGATCTCGGCTGCTTCAGTTTTTTCCCTTCCAAGAACCTGGGTGGCGCCGGAGACGGAGGTATGATTATCACCTCAAATCGGCAGTTGGCCGGCCGCGCCCGATTGCTCCGAACTCATGGGATGCAACCGAAATATTTTCATTCGATAGTCGGGTTCAACAGCCGCCTGGATGAAATCCAGGCTGCGATCCTGCGCGTGAAGCTTCCGCACTTAGCAGCTTGGTCCGAAGCCCGCCGCCAAAACGCGCTGAGATATGGAAAGGAATTCGAAGCCGCCGGCCTGCTTTCCTGCGTGATCCCGCCGGTTGTGCTTCCGAATCGGACTCACATTTTTCACCAATACGTTGTTCGCTGCAAAATGCGCGATGAATTGAAGGCCAGTTTGGAATCCGCGGGAATCGGCACCGAGATCTACTACCCGGTTTCATTGCATGAACAGGAGTGTTTCCGGCACCTTGGCTACTGCGCTGCCGATATGCCGCGTTCCCACGCCGCCTCCAATGAAGTGCTGGCTTTGCCGGCATATCCCGAGCTTTCGGAAGAGCAGAGGCAATGGGTTGTGAACGCGGTCGCGGCATTTTACCGCCCGCGGGCCTAGTTTCGCATTTCTCACAAGCTTTGGTAACGAGGCGGCGCAGACGGGCGCGGAAACAAGGAGCGCGACATGTGCGGGCGGGTCTCCAGACCCGGCCGAGGATGGCTCTGGAGAGCCGTCCTCATAGAAAGCGCACAGCAGTAGACCGGATGTGCCGCCGCGGTAGAAATGCACTTAGGATTCCCGCAAGAAAAGGTTGATGCTTGTGCCCGCGCTAGAGTGGCCGGCTCCCTGATTTTCGGATCTTTCGTATCTCCGCAAGAAATTCGGTAGGATTTTTTAGGATGATTCCGTTGAGCATCCGGATGGTTTCCGGTCTCAACGGAATCATGGGACCATCGCTCAAAAGCGCGTTGATTTGTTTTAGGCTGTCTTCTTCCACTTGTTTGTT
>JBBISO010000007.1:7530-12914 GCA_037441325.1 Acidobacteriota bacterium
CGAGGATCAGGTACCCGCATCTTCGGAGCACATTTCGAAAGTATTCAATCCCGTCCTGAATGATTCCATCGATTTGGGTAATGGAGATGGCGGTCTGGCGGTTGCCGCAGGGGCTGAAATTGCAGAAACATCGTGGATAGCGCTCCAGAATTTCCCGCAATGGCAATGCGCACTGGTTGCGTTGGATCCACTGGGCGAGAACTTTGACGCGGTTCAGGTAGCCTTTATCCGTATACTGGAGCTTGGACAACATATCGAGGTTCCGCAGGGAGACCGGATCGATCTTGGACTCGTCTTTTTGCAGCGCGCGCATGACATGGAGCGCGTCTTCATGAAGAGAGTAATAACAATCCATGTAATTCTTTTTAAATTCCAGAAACTTTTCATCGAACTCGCTGCGGGCTTTTGACTCCAGAAAGCTCGATGGCTTACGGCTCGATTGCAGCAGCGAGGAGCGAAGCTGGTCGAGATTTTCCTGGCCCAGCGGAAATGCGGCCCGCAGATATTCCTGGGCATGCTGAAAGGCGGGTAACCATTGCGTCAATCCTCCTAGATTATCCAAGGATTGCTTCCATTTAAGGAGCTTTCCTCTATCCCACGCGAAATGCCGGCCGAGATGGTCCATGGATTCTTGAAATGAAGAAGCGCCGCCCCTCAGGTTGTATAGGACCGGCTGCAAGGCTAGGCTGTGGCCTTCAACGAATTTAATTTCGTTCCAGAAGCGGGTGGTTCGGAAGGCTTCGGGGAGATCCGGCAATCTCCGCAATAATCCCTCCGCGGAATTCATCCACCATTCGATCACCTGTTGCCGGGCGTATTCCGCGCTTCCGTTTTCCAAATCCGGACGTCCCGCAAGCAACGCTCCCCACTGCAGGGCTTGCTTCTCATAATCGACATCCGATGGAAGCTGCCCGGCTGCCGCGGTGCTTGTTCCATCTCTGTTTGCCGAAGCGTTCAGGCGCGTGGCAATGTATTGGCAGACGCTTTGGTGCCCAATTTCATTGGAAACGATCCGCTGGCCGGAAATCCCGATTAATTGGCCGCGCGTAATGTAAAGATCCGTAAGGATTTGACGGATGGTCTCCTTGCGCTTAATCTCCGGAGGCGCCTCTGCGTTTAGCGCAGTTTCCGCAAACACGGATTTGTGCAGATTTTCGAGTTCGGTTCTGGACGGCGTGTCGGGGCGCCAGATCAGCAAGTTATGAAGATTGTTCGCGATTTCCCTCAGCCGGGCCTCAAATTCATAAAAACGCTCGCAGGGACTGAGGATCATCAGGATCCATGGATAAGCGGCAGTATCTAGCCGGGCGAGATCTTTGTCGGACCAGCAAGGATCGAAAACGTTTTTGAAATAGACCAGCCCTGCGGGTGCATTTTCCCTCCCTGGAATTGTCGCGGACAAAGCCTGGGAAGCATGCAGGTACGCCGGGCCCTGTTCCGGCTGCCATTGAGGGATTTCATATTTGATCCAGTCGTAAATCAGCAGCTGAAGATACTCGCGAAAGGTATCCTCCTTCGGATCGGCAGAAGGCTGATCGGGCAGACGATACTGGGATGGAAGCGCATGGGTATCTTCAATTCTCATGAAATTCTCTTCTCCCGATAA
The DNA here is from genome assembly GCA_037441325.1 of Acidobacteriota bacterium. Taxonomy (GTDB): domain Bacteria; phylum Acidobacteriota; class UBA6911; order UBA6911; family UBA6911; genus UBA6911. Next base: position 9,137 of record JBBISO010000007.1, read on the forward strand.
CCCTGCCGGCGGGATACCGGCGCTCCGACTGCCGAGGAATCTCAGTCGCGAGGCTCTCTTTTGTTATCGGCCCCGAAGGCGGCTTCTTTAGAGGGGGTTGCATAGATGCTCATCGGCGAGCCGCCGCCGATGGCCTGTTCGTAGTTATTGCCGTAGCAGCGGAGTTTAGGTTCCGTGCCCCTGATGAAGTACTCCTTCTCCCGCTGCAGGCAGCGCTCCGTAGCCAGCAATCCGGTAGAGGGATCGATTTCGGCCTGCAAAATGTCCTCAGGCGGCTTGAAGTCCGTGCCTTTTAATGACATTAGCGAGGCGGCCCTTTTCATGAATTCCGTCCATACGGGCAAGGCGGATTGGGATCCGGACCGGTTCAGCTCTCGGTTATCGTCAAATCCCACCCAAACGATGCAGAGCAGTTCCGGGGTGAAGCCGGCGAACCACCCGTCATGGGAAGTCCCCGTTTTGCCTGCGGCCGGCAAGGCAAATCCGCGGCTCCGAACGCCCGCTCCGGTTCCCTCATTGATTACCGATTGGAGCAGGGAAGTGACCAGGAACGCAATTTGGGGCGTCAGGACTTGCTGAGTTTTGGGCTGGGACACAAAAACCGGATTGCCATCACTATCATGGATCCGGGTCACGGCTGTCAGTTCGGATAACCGACCTCCGCTGGCGAAAGCCGTGTAGGCCCGCACCATCTCAAGGGGCGTGATGTCAAAACCGCCGATGGCAATTGCCGGGTACGGCTTGATTTGTTCATTCAACCCAAGTCTTCGTGCCATCTCGGCAACTTTGCCGTAGCCAATCTTTTCGGCGAGTTTGATCGTGGCAATGTTCAGCGAATTCGTGATCGCCTGACGCATCGTAACCTGGCCCAAATATTCTTCATTGAAGTTCCTGGGCGTGTATTCGAGATCCTCAAAGGTGAAATGAGTGGGCTGATCCAGCAGAAGGGAGGCCGCCGTTATCGGTGTTGGACTGCTATAGGCCGTTTCCAGCGCCGCTGCGTAGACTAAGGGTTTGAATATGCTTCCCGGTTGGCGTCTGGATTGGGTGATGCGGTTGAACTGGCTGCTGCCGTAGTTTCTGCCGCCGATCATGGCCAAGATATGTCCGTTTTTGGGATTCACCGCAATCAGACTCGCCTGCACGGTGCCGGGCGCGATCGGTTCTTTGTGCTTGGCGAAATATGCGTCCAATTCCGCCAGGCCCTTTTGGACGGCTTCATAGGCGGCCTGCTGAAGATCAGTGTCCAGCGTCGTATACACTCTGAATTTCGAGCGGGCTAGCGCCGCATCTCCGTGTTTTTCCATGAGCAGGTCTTGAACATAATCCACAAAATAAGGGGCATCCAAGTAATTCAGAATTGAAGTGGATTCGACCCTAATCGGCTTTGATTTGGCCCCATCACGCTCGCTGGGGGAAATCATTCCGTACTCGGCCATTCGGTCCAGAACAAGATTGCGGCGTATTTTTGCCCTTTCGCCGTAACGCAGCGGGCTGTTGCGGTTGGGGGCGACAATAATCCCTGCGAGAGTGGCCGCCTCTTCCAGGGTCAGGTCCTGGATGCTTTTGTTGAAAAAGGCATCGGCCGCTTTGCCGAATCCGACAATGCTGAAGGAGCCCATCTGGCCAAGATAGACCTCATTGCTGTAAAGCTCGAAAATCCGCGTCTTGGAAAGACGCTTTTCCAGAAGGATGGACATATACGCGTCCGTCAGCTTGCGCTTCCAAGTACGTTCCGGGGTGAGAAAATAGTTTTTCACGAACTGCTGAGTTAGCGTGCTGGCGCCTTGGATCGCCTCTCCCGCACGGATGTCGACGATCAGCGCTTTAATGATGCGAATTGGATCGATTCCGCTGTGGCTGAAAAAACGGCGATCTTCGGCCGCGAGCACCGCGTTGACCAGGACTTTGGGTATTTCCTGATACGATACATAGCGGCGTTTTTCGCGGTTCTTGTCAATCGCGTTGCTGAGCAGTTCGGGTTTCAGCGGAAACCTCTGCAGATCGGCTCCTGTTGCCTGATCGGTAATTGAATGCAGCTCCCTTGGGGAGCAGGTGACTTCCACCAGGCGATCCGGAGCATCCGGAACCGAGGAATCGTTGTAGACCAGCACCTTGTTAGCGTGCGCGCGCCGGTAGTGTGATATGCGCGGCCCGGCCGTATCTTCCTGATACCCCAGCCGCCGGATTCTGGCCACAAGGTCGGAGCAATTAATGGATTTTCCGGGATAAAGAACCAGCGGCGCGGCATAGATCCTGGTCTCCGCCAGCCGGTAGTGATCCCGCATCTTCGCTTCGATTAATGCGGTGAAAACGTAATAGTAACGTAGCATAAATGCCGCCGCGACAATCGCGGGGAGAAGCAGCAGCAATAAAACCAGCTTCCACGTTTTCGCTCCGCCGGATTTCCGGCGCAGCTTTGAACCATTGCGTTTTGCTTTTGGCAAGGACATGAATCACCGGTCTCTAAAGAAACCAAATTATATCAGCATCCCCGGCGGCAAACTTTTCGTTTCTATTTTTTCAGCAAAATCTTTTGCCTTCAATTCGGAAAAGCATTGTTTTTGTCGGCCTGGCCCTTTCGGAAACGGCATCTAAACCGCCTATGGTTTTTTCTCACGACTTGCATCTCGGCGTGAGGAATTCCGGTAAGAGGCGGGCTTATTCCGGGATCAAGATCGCCGCTCTCGCGACCGTTGGCGCTTTCGGTGGGCGGCATTAATGTAATAATTTTGCAGCCAATTCAAGACGGCAACCTCGGGCATCAGATGGAAATTGCGCCGGCGCACGCGCAAACGAATGATCGAACCGTATGCATAATAGAGAGCCATAATCGGGAACCGGAAGCGTTTTTGGGCGAAACGCTCAAATAACTTCGGGTCCAAAAACCGGGAAGCGATATTTAACTTGGTAAGCAACCGGTTATTGCGGCGGCTGAGAAAGGCGTTGTTGTTTTTCTGCCATTGGTAATCGGCCCACGCGTCCAGAGTGTCGGGGAACGCCGCGCCGTGGTTTTTCCTGCAGATTTCGTACAGTTCGGTTCCAGGGTACGGCGTATAAATACCCAATGGCGTGAGGCTGCAATAGGGATTTTCGCGGGCAAGCTGCAGCATCAGATCAACGGTTTGGTATAAATCCTCTTCGGATTCCGTCGGGAAACCTCCCATCCAACTCAGTTTCGAGCTTATTTGAGCTTTCACAAGTTTGCGGTTGGCCTCGATGACCTGCTCGCGCGTGAAGCCCTTGCGGATCATTTTCAGGATGCGATCGGAACCGGATTCCACGCCGATGAGCAGTTCGGTGAAGCCCGCATTCCGCAGGCGCGCCAGGAACTCATCGCTCTCCCGGATGAGATAGTCGATACGGCAACTGACCTCGAATTGCACGCCCAGGGGATTTTTTTCGATCAGTTCGACCAATTCCTGTACGCGGGCGCGGTTACCGAAAAAATAATCGTCGTAGAAAAAAATCGATTGGACGCCGTATTTTTCTTTCAGATGCCGGATTGCGTCGTACACGCGCGGCGCGGAAATCGTCCGGTATCCCCGCAATTCCGGCAGCAGCAGGTAACAATATCCGCACCGGAAGGGACAGCCCCGGCTGGTAACAATCTGCAGTTGCCGCGCGCGGGAAATGTGCCCGATCGTGTAGTAATCATTCAAGTCGACCAGGGAATAGTCGGGTTCGGGAAGTTTTTCCAGGTCTGCTTTAGGCCGGCCCGGCGTTCGCACAATCTGTCCCGCTTCTTCATACGCAATGCCCCGGACATGGCTCAAAT
>JBBISO010000007.1:12949-18391 GCA_037441325.1 Acidobacteriota bacterium
CTTCGCCGTCGCCGATTACAATCGCATCCGCCAGGCTGTGTCTTATGGTTGAATCCGGCTGAATGGTCGGGTGCACACCGCCCCAGACTATGGGTATGCGGGGATTCAGAGCGCGGACGGTTCGCGCGATTTCGAGTCCGTGGCGGATCTGGTAGCCGGTCATGATTGAGATGCCGACAAAAAGCGGGCCGGAGGCGACAGCTTCTCCCAGCGAATGATCGAAATTTATCAGGACGCGTTCGTCGAGGATGCGGACGCCGTAACCGGCTGCCTTTAGCGCGGTTCCTATATATAGAAGTGACAGCGGCATGCCGACATTGATTCCTAATACATCCTGCCCCGCGTTCGGATAAATTAAGATAATGCTGCGCGCCACTCGCCGCTCCCGTGCCCGTCTGGTTTGCGTTTCCCGCCCGATATCTTAGTTTATTCCGGCCGGAATTCGCACCGCGAAATTTAGGGTTCGCGCGAAAATGCCAACTTATTTTTGTGCGAACCTTTAACACCTCGATTCCGGCCTAATGATTTTGCCCGGATCCCAAATCCGTGTCTGCGGTGTATGTGACAAGTGCTACAATCTCAGAGAATGTGCAAGGCGCTGGCCGGCAAGTATCGGGTTTCCGCATGGGTGCCGGAACGGAAGTCTCAAAGCGCAAACGCAAATGGCGGATTAGAGGTTTCAGGATTGACACCGCACGGAGCCAAAACACGAAACCGGTTTGATCTTTTGAAGAGTTACGTCACGAGAAAGCCTGTCGTTTCCGGAGGGCCGCTGACGCTGACCATTGAAAGCACGGCAAAGTGCAATCTCCTTTGCCCCATGTGCCTGCGGGCGCGCGTTTATTTCCCCCCGCGGGATATGGAGTTTTCCTTATTTAAAAAAATCATCGATGAGAGCAGAGATTTTCTCGAGTTCGCGGTCCCTTACGGCGCAGGCGAGCCGCTCCTGAATCCTGAGATATTCGACATGATCGCTTATTGCACCCGGGCCGGCATCCCCACGGGAATCTCGACGAACGCCACCATTTTATCGGAGGAATCCAGCCGCAGGCTGATTGATGCCGGCCTGGGATACATCATTTTCGCATTCGACGGCGCCAGCCGGGAAGTTTTCGAAACTTACCGCAAAGGAGCAGATTTCGAAAAGGTCCGCCAAAATATTGAGGCTTTTCTCAAAGCGAAAGAGTCGCTGAGGTCGAAAATCTTTTGCATTGTGCAGATGGTGGCTTTAAAGGGCAACCTCGAGGAACGCGAGGCAGTGGTGCGCATGTGGAGCAGGGAAGGCATCGATCAAGTCAGGATCAAAAAGGATGAAGTCCACAATGAAGAATGCGCCATCCCGGGTGATCACGCCAGCCGTCCGCCGATGCGTTATCCCTGCTACCTGCTATGGCGAGGGCCCATGTACATTCACTATGACGGAACAGCTTTCCCTTGCTGTTACCTGTTCCCGGATGAAGCGGCCGGTAACCTAAAGAGGGAAACGCTGAAGGAAATCTGGAACTCCGAAAAAATGGTGCGCCTGCGGCAAGCGCATGTTCGAGGCGATCTGCGGGATTACAGGGCTTGTCGAAATTGCCCGGCCGCGCGGCCGCACTTGCCTGTGGTTCTGAGCAGTTTTTTGATCAGCACCCGTACGGTGCTGAAGGCCGTCCCGTTTTTTGAAAGGATGGCTCAGCTCCGCAACGTGTCCGTATTCGAAACTCTAAAATAATGCGCAATCGCATGCCAAGGAGGGCCGCCGCAGAAGAGATCTAGCAAGAAATGCGGTTTTGATTTGTGGCTGCTTTTTATTGCGGCTGGATCCGGCCCGTTTCCTCCACTTCATATCCGCCCAGAGCCAAAACCTGTTCGATAAAGCGGGAGGAACGAATGATTTCGAGCAGCAGGTTGATGCCTTCGTCCTTGAAAAGATCCGCGGGGATGACGAGATCATAGCGCTCGCGGGACACGGGAATGAAGTCGAGGTCCAATGCATTAGCTGCCGCCATGACGCCCATTCCCACATCGGCGCGGCCTGAAGCAATCGCCATGGCCACAGCCATATGGGTGTACTCCTCGCTTCGGTATCCGGCGATGGCTGAAGGATTAATTCCTACCTTCTGCAGCTCATAATCCAGCAGAATGCGAGTTCCGGAGCCTGGCTGGCGATTGACCAGGGAAATGTCGGGTCGGGTAAGATCGCCGATGCCTCGGATGTTTTTAGGATTGCCCTTGGCAAAGATTAATCCCTGCCGGCGGTGTACTAGGGTTACCAACTCCACGGGTATATTTTTGAGGTAGCGTGAGATGTAAGAACGGTTGTAATCTCCGGTTTGGGCATCCAAAAGATGGGATCCGGCAAAATGAGCGATTCCCCGGGCGATGGCCAGCAAACCTCCCATGCTCCCGATGTTGCTGGAGGAGATGGTGATCTTGCCTTCGGATTTTTCTTTCAACAAGCTGGCCAGCAAGTCGATGGTCAGATCGTGAGAGCCGATGGCCAGGAGCCGGTTATTCAGCTCCGGAAGGGAGGTTAGAAGCTCGATGGATACTTTCTCCCCTTCCGTGAGGCCGCTGGTTTCAGGCGGGATGCGCAGAATGCCGTCCGCGCGGATCACTGAGGTCATCGTCCCGGCGCCGCCCGCGAGCGGGATCGCGATCGCCCGGTTTCTGACTTTGCCCAGTATGACGCGAACATGCTCTTCGAGTCCCGGTCTAGATGGCAGCTTCCGGCCCATGAATGCTTCGATCTTTTCCGGCTCGGGCGCCTGCAAACCCTGCATCTGATAAAGCAGGGGACGCACGAATTCGCGGAAGGAGACAAAGGCGGAAACAGGGTATCCGGGGATGCCGACCACAGGACGATTGCCCACCGAAGCCAGCAGAGTAGGCTTGCCGGGCATTACCATTACTCCGTGCACGAACAGCTCGCCTAATTGGGAAAGCACCGTCGGAGTAAAGTCCTCGGAGCCGGCGGAAGATCCCGCAATCGTCAGGATAATGTCATTCCCGGCAGCCGAACCTGATATTACCGCCTCCTTGATTTTTTCGAAGTTGTCGGGCGCCACTTTTGCCAGCGTGGCTTCACCGCCGCACTCGGCAACCATTGAAGCCAGCATCTGGCCGTTTACTTCAAGAATCGTTCCCGGTTTAATCGGATCCCGGGCTTCTTCCGGCAACACGATCTCATCCCCGGTTGGAATGATGAGCACGCGCGGTTTTCGAAAGACCTCAACCGAAAGGATCCCCGCCGCTAGAAGCGCGCCCTGGTCGCAGGAGCGGATGCGGTGGTATGCCGGAAGCAGGATTTCCCCTTTGATAATGTCCTCTCCTGTTTTGCGCACATTCTGCCAGGGATACACGGCCTCACGGATTTCGCATCGGTCGTCCGCAAACTCAGCCTTTTCGATCATTACTACGGCATCGGCGCCTCCGGGAAGCGGATCGCCTGTATTGACCTGGACGGCGTCGGTTCCGGCGGAAAGGAATACTGGAGCTTCCGGGATGGCGGAGAATGTGGCGGACGCGCGCACAGCAATGCCGTCAACGGCGGCGGCGTTATAAGCCGGGACAGATCGTGAAGCCTTGACGGGTTTCGCAAGCAATCGGTCCAGGGAATGGCGAGCCGGCACAGTTTCCGTTCCCACAAGCAAATTCCGGAAACGGGTAAAAAAGATCTGTTGGGCCTCGTGAAGCGGTTTCAAATTGCGATAGGTCTGTCGTTTTTGTGTCATAGCCATCCGCAGACAAGGCACTGAAATCCGAAGCTGATAACAAATAATAAATGACTATATCCGGGCAACCTGAGTTTTTTCTCCCTTGGATAGTCCCTCGCTGTTCATGGGGATCGCGATTATTCCGTCCGCTTTGACCATAGTGGAAAGCATTCCGGATTTTCCGAAAACCGGATAGGCGAAGTACGTCCCCCCGGAAGTTTTATCAAGGCGAACGCGTATAAATTCCTCCAAACCCACGGTGGAAGAAATTGAGGTGGCGAGCTCGGCCTCGGTTTTGGATCCGAGAGGGCCCTTTTCGAGCTTACCGCCCTGCAAAAACCGCAGGAAAGGGGCCATGAAGATCTGTGCGACGACCAAAGCCGATACCGGATGTCCCGGCAAACCGAAAATCGCTTTGCCGTTTTGGTGCGCCAGCATCGTGGGTTTCCCCGGCCGGATCGCCACTCCGTGCGCGAGGATTTCCACTCCGGGCAAATCCGCAACCGCTTCCACCATGAGGTCCCGTGTTCCGACGGAGCTGCCGCCGGAAATGGCCACGACGTCGGCTATGGACAGCGCGCTCGTGATCATCTCGCCCATCATTCCCGCGTTATCCGGCGCGATTTCGAAGGAGATCGGCTCGGCGCCGGAAGCGCGAACGAGCGCGGCCAGCGAATGGCTGTTGGCATCGCGTACCTGGCCCAATTGGGGTTTGCGATCTATAGAGACCACTTCGTCACCGGAAGAAATCACCGCCACCTGCGGCTGCCGGTATGTTCTTATTTCAGTAATTCCCAAAGCGGCAAGAAATCCGATTTCCTGCGGGCGCATGCTCTTTCCGGCAAGCAAGAGGATTTCCGAGCGTTTTGCATCCTCTCCTTTATCCAGCACGTTCGCCTTTGCGGTCACCGGACGTATTACTTCGATGGCATTGCTGCCCGCGGGATTGGTATACTCCACCATGACAACGGCGTCGGCTCCCTCGGGAAGGAACCCGCCGGTCGGAATCTGGGCTGCCTGCCCAGGCAAAATCATCGCATCCGGAACCACTCCCATAGGAACCGCGGCCACTACCTCCAGAAAAGCCGGAATCGAATCGGAAGCGCCAAACGTGTCGGCCGCGCGCACTGCGTAACCGTCCACCGTTGATCGGGGCCGTTCCGGCAAGTCTTCCGGCGTAATGATATCTTCAAAGAGGAACCGATCAAGCGAGGCGTCCAGAGGTATCCGCTGGGAGGAAAGCCGGCCGAAGCGGCCGAGCAAATCCACCATTTGATCGGCGGTGATTACATTTAAAAATTCAGGCAAGTCGACCTCGAACAAATTAGGAATTAGGAATTACGAATGACGAATTTTGGGGCGGCCCGGAGACAGCCCAAGCATCAATGATTGTATCAATCCGTGATCCGTCATTTGCAATTCGCCGTTCAGTTACGCGATTTCGGGCAGGCAAAAAGCCGTTTCGAGCCTCTCGCCGCAATGAGTACATGCCCAATCAATGTTCAATTTATGGCATTTGATGCCTTTTTCAGTGCTCCAGGACATTTTCCAGCCGCCGCCGCATTCGGGACAAGCGGAAGAGACAACATACTGCACCTTTAAGCGCCAGTTCCTTGAGGAAGGATGAGGTATGCTTAGGTGTTGAATCTTCAGATCGGCAATTCGCGCGTCACGCAGTTCCGCAAGCAGCGAACGGAAGAAGCGGAGCGAATCCGCAGCCTTTTTGGCGGCGAGCTTCCGGCCT
>JBBISO010000007.1:18419-29786 GCA_037441325.1 Acidobacteriota bacterium
ATATTAAGAGGGAGGCAGGCGGCAAAAGTCAATTCCTTGCTTAGAAATCCCAGGACGGCTGACCGTAGCGGACGGCCGCGCAACGCGGACTTGGTAAAAAAACCGGCGACGCCCAAGGCTCCGAATTTAGAAAGGAAATCGGCATCATGCAGGATTGCGGAAATGGGATTTTTTTGCGCCCCTTCATTATAAAGAGACTTCAATCCCGACAGCACTTTGCGGATGTCCGATGCCTTCATGCGATGCCGGCAGAGGAGGCGCTCGGCAATTCTAGCCGACTCTTCCTCCTCGATCGTTTCATCGCTATGGTATTCGCCTCCGGCAAATTTCCCGGCGTCATGGAATAGTGCCGCGACCACAGGAATCAACGGATCGAGATTTTCCCTCTGCGCCAGATGATAGGCGATGGAGGCCACATGAAGCGTATGTTCCCAGAGAAAGCTTTTCGGCCGTCCCGTGCCTCCTTCAAATGCGTTTTCGGAATCATGAATGATTTTCCGGACCTCGCCGAGAAGCCCAGGAAAACGGGACTCGATCACGCTGGAAAAAGTCAATTCCTTGGCCGTCATGAACGCGGAATTATCCCGCGTACGCATTGGGAGCGTCAAGGCGATACTTGTTCCCGGAAGGCTGCAGAAAAACGGCGGATTGCGGCTGAAGCGCAGGCATTAGGTTTTTCTGGCAAAAGAATTGTGATCTGATTATAGTGAGGGGTCGGCGCCGGCCGTATCCATGGATTGCGCGGGTGCGGCTGAATGCCGCGACCGGCCCGCATTTCCCGCAATATTGTATCGCGAGGGGCTGGCCTGAGGGTATCGGTGATGAGCTGCACAATCTTTAAGCGAAATTCATTGCGAGGACTTGCCAATGGCTAAACTACTTAGAATCGACATGTCGTCTTTGAGCGCCTGGACTGAGGATGTTCCGGAAATCTATCGGAGATTTGGAGGCCGAGGGTTGAGCTCCTGCATCTTAGAGCGCGAAGTGCCTCCGAAGTGCGATCCGCTGGGCGTGGAAAACAAACTTGTGTTTGCTCCGGGAATTTTGGGCGGCACCCCCGTGCCCTGTAGCGGCAGACTATCGGTCGGCGCCAAGAGCCCCATGACCCAAGGAATCAAGGAAGCCAACGCAGGAGGGGCCATGGCCCAAGCCCTGGCCAAGCTTGGAATCAAAGCGGTGATTTTTGAAGGCAAAGCAAAAGAACCGACTTCATTGAAGATAGATAAAACAGGCGTGAGCTTTTTCTCGACGGCTCCACTCGCCGGACTGGGCTGCTACGCGATTTTGGATAAGCTGAAAAGCGAATATGGCGGCAAGGTTTGCGTTGCGTGTGTCGGGCCGGCCGGCGACATGTGTCTTACGGCCGCGTCGGTCTTGTTTACTACCCCTGACTTTCACTTTAGAGTAGCAGCCCGAGGCGGTTTGGGCGCGGTTATGGGTTCCAAGAACCTGAAGGCCGTTATCGTGGATGATTCAGAATCCGATGCAGTTGAAATCCAGGATGTAAAAAAACTCAAGGAAAATATCAGCTTTATAACCAAAGGCGTTTTGGAGAATCATTTTGTGGACGGTTTGAGGCGGATGGGAACGCCTCAGATCGTCATGATAACTCAAACTGCTGGAGCGTTGCCCACCAAGAACTTCTCCCTTGGTCAGTTTGAACAGGCGGAAAAAATCTGCGGGGAGCATATGGAGGAGATGCTCAAGAAAAGACCCAATGCGGAGACCGTCCACAAATGCATGAACGGCTGCATCATAAGCTGTTCCAATGTTTACACCGATGATAAAGGCGAGTTTATCGTCGCCAGCATCGAATACGAAACCATCGCTCTAATCGGATCAAACTGCCTTATCGGCGATCTTGATATGATCGCCCGCATCAACCGCGCCTGCAACGATGCCGGGGTCGACACGATGGATACAGGAGCCGCGCTTGCCGTCGCGATGGAGGGAGGGTTATTGCCCTGGGGAGATGGCCAGGCGGCACTCAAACTGGTCGAAGAGATAGCCAAAGGGACCGAAAATGGCCGGATGATCGGCTCCGGAGTCAGAGTCACCGGCGAGAAACTAGGCGTGAAGCGGATTCCGCATGTCAAAGGACAAGGTATGTCGGGATATGATCCCAGAATTTTGAAGGGAACCGGTGTTACCTTTGCAACTTCCCCAATGGGCGCCGATCATACTGCGGGAATTGTTTTGCCCGGGCCGCATGATCCCAACTACGTGCCGGTCGCTCCTACCGGGCAGGGACCGAAGTCGCAGTTCATGCAGCGCTGGATGGCCGCAATGGATTCGTTGGGTCTCTGCATGATGATCGGCATGCCGATCATGGAAGCCGGGCCCGGCTTGGACCTCAACGTGATCGGCTGCGTGTCCGCTGTCTCGGGGGAACCGCTGGAGAATAACTATCTCACCGAGCTCGGCAGATCCGTGCTGCAGATTGAGAAGAAGTTTAATAAGGCGGCGGGATTTATAAAAGAGGATGATCGCCTGCCGAAGTTTTTCGCGGAAGAGAAATTTGGTCCCGGAGGTTTTGTCTTTGACGTGCCGGAGCCGGAATTGGACAGCGTCCACGATTCCTAGTGTAGTTTCTGTCGCGAGATGCATCTTAAATCTTAGCCATGCTATCTATTAGGCGAAGCCCTTGAAGTGCGCAAGCTTGCTTGCGCCTTTTGCAAGGTTAAGATTATCAAGCACTTAAAGGCGGCAGCAAGCTGCCGCAGTCCAAAGCACTCTGCAGGTTCCAATCATCTATCTGCACCCGATAAATGAGTTTCGCGGCTAGGGTAACGCGTCGCCGCAAATAAGAGTCGCGGATTTTAACGGATAGAAGCAGAGGATTGGCAGGATACCCGTGCGATCCATTTTAATCCGTGGCTTGCTTTGTCCGGAGCTTCACCCGCGAATTTTCCCTTCCTCAAGCGGAAAGACCCTATCAGCAATTGAATCTATGAAGTTTGAATCGTGCGCCGCTATGACAATCGTGGCTCCGCGCGTTCTTTTAGCGCCTAATAGCATTTGCACAAGGATGGGCCTGGACGCATCATCCAGTGAGTTGGTGGGTTCGTCAAGGAGAAGGACCGGAGTTTCCAGGACGAGGCTGCGGGCCAAAACCGCTCGTTGAGCTTCGCCGCCTGATATTTTGGCGGCGTGCTTGTCCGCGACGGCGGACAAGTTCATTTCTTCCAAAATGGTCCGGACTCGGCGTCTTATCTCCTTTTTGGGACAACCGTGCGCGTGCAGCCCGTAGGCGATGTTGCGGCGTACCGTCGTGGAAAAAAGGACTGGTTTTTGATGGATTAGAGTAACTCTGCGGCGAAGTCGCGGATCGCGGTTTCGAATCGATTCGACTCCGTCGAGAAGAACGCTTCCGCTTGAAGGCGCGATCAGGAGAGCCAGGATGAAAAGCAAGGTGCTTTTGCCGGATCCGTTGGGGCCGGTAAAGGCGTAAATCCGCCCCGAGGGAAGGTCGAGATGCGGGATGTCCAGGGCGGTGTTTCCGTCATAACGATGGACCAGGGACCGAATGCTGTATGCAACCCCGCTGCTCATAAAGGCCTTCTCCCCAGCAGGCGCGCGGCAATATTAATGCCGAAAGCCGCGCAAAGCAGAATCATTCCAAGCGCCAACCCAAGCGCAAACTCGCCCTTGCTGGTCTGAAGCGAAATGGCGGTCGTGATGGTGCGGGTGTATCCCTGAATGTTCCCGCCGAGAATAAGCGATATCCCTACTTCGCCGATGACGCGGCCGAAAGCGGTGATGCACGCAATCAGAAGAGCCGCCCGCGCTTCGGACGCGACCGTAAGGATGGTTCGGAACCTGCCGGCTCCCAGCGTGAAAGCGGTTTCGCGCACTGTCGGATTGACGGTGGAAACCGCGCCGCAGGATAGCGCTGCGACCAGCGGCAGGATCAATACCGTCTGGCCCAGGATGATAGCTTCTGGAGAGAACAAGAGCCGCAATTCGCCCAGAGGCCCCTGACTGTATATTAAGGTGTAAACAAAGAGGCCGACTACCACCGTAGGTACAGCCAGCAGAGTATTGAGAATATCCTCGACAATCCGCTTGAATCGGAAGCGGGCGTTCGCTAGCGCAATTCCTGCGGGAATGGCAATAATTGAAGCCAGCAAAGTGCTGCTCAAGGCAAAGCGCAGCGAAGCGGAAACAATTGTTGCGACTTCCGCATCCACGGTAAGTATCAAGCGAAGGGCTTCTGTGAAGGCAAGTTTCAGGTCGTTCAAAAGCAGTCACTTCCCGCTGGTGTATGCCCGCCTTAAATAATTTCCGCCTGCTTTTCCTAATGGCCGAGAAGGCCTGCGCGGCACCGGCTATCTCTCCGATTCTCGCAGGCGCTGGTCATTGCCGGTTCATCCTTCAAGCTCTTGGGGATCGGCCATTTGCCTGTAATTCTGGCTCCAGAGATCTCTTTATCCTCAATGGGGTGGCCATAGCTGCTTTTCATTAATGCTAAGGTGCTCGGCAACCTCTTTTCGTACTGAGCATTTCCTTAGTCACAGGCGACTGATCTCCTAAAGCGCATTCCAAAATATCACTAAATATAACAAATAATAGCTAAGGCTAACCTATTGTCAATGATATTCAATGTCCCACTAAAAGGGACCAGTTCGAAATCTTTGGGAAAGGCGTGGACTTTGTCGGCGCGGGGATTGGAACAGCTCATTGCGCCGAAGCGGGCTAGCCCGCATTTCTCACATGATTTCGTAGCGAAGCGACGCCGACCTGCGTGGATACAAGGCGCGCAACACGTGGGGCGGGTCTCCAGACCCGTCCTCACGGGGAGCGAAATGCAACAGTCATGCCCGGATGTGCCGCCCCAGTAAAAACCTTGTGAGAAATGCGGACTAGACGGCCGGTCTGGGGAGCAGGCCGGCCCGCTCGGCAATTTCGGGCACCCGGTGTTCCCATTCAATCGCCATGAGATGGACTCCGGCCACTCCGCGCATTTCCCTGAACTCGGCGATCTGCTCGCATGCGATGTGAATTCCTTCTTCAGCGGCCTTTTCTTTGGGAACGCTTCTGACGCGGCGCAAGACCTCCTCCGGAATATCCATTCCGGGGACTTCCTTTTGCATATATTCAGCCATCCCCATGCTCTTGAGCGGCGTGACTCCGGCAAGGAGCCACACTTTCTCCAAGAGCCCCATGTCCATGGCCTGTTGGATGAATTGCCGGAACCGCGCCATATTGTAAATGCACTGCGTCTGGATAAAGTCGGCTCCGGCCCGGATTTTTTTGGCAAGGCGGCGGACCCTGAATTCAAAGGGGTCGGCAAAGGGATTGCACGCGGCGCCGATAAACATCTGGGGCGGCTCATCGATGGGTTCGCCGCCGGCGAATTTGCCTTCGTCCCGCATGGTTTTTACCATGTGGATGAGCTGGATGGAATCGATGTCAAAAACGCCCATGGCATCGGGGTGGTCGCCGAAAGCCTGATGATCGCCGGACAGGCATAGGATATTGCGAATGCCGTTTGCATAGGCCGCCAGGATGTCGCTCTGTATCGCCAAACGGTTGCGGTCACGGCAGACCATCTGGTAATTAGGTTCCAATCCTTCCTGGAGGGCGATGAGGGATGCGCCCCAGCTTGACATCCGGACCATGGCGGTCTGATTGTCGGTGATGTTGACGGCATCCACCTTTTGTCTGAGGTGTTTTGCCTTATCCCGGATTTTGGCGGCGTTGGCGCCGCGCGGAGGGCCCAATTCGCCGGTGAAAGCAAAGTGGCCCGCATGGAGCACGCGTTCCAGATTACTCCCTGATTTCAATCCGAATGATGGCATAAAGAGTCGTCTCGAAGGGATATCGAAATCGATACCGGTAAATACTATCCTCCGGCGACCAGCATCATGATGGTTACCCGATCGCCGTCCCGCAGCGGCTTGTCCAACTGGTCCCGGCGGATCCACTCCTGTTTATTGACCGCCACCGTGAGGTGCATATCCAGTTCTCCGGCTTCGTCGAGAAGGAATTGCCGGACACGGTTTCCGTATTTCGCGGCCAGCTCGTGGACTAGTTCCTTAACGGTTTGGCCGGAAAAATCCACTGTGATCGTTTTGCTGCCGGTCATCTTCACGATATTGGGTAGGCTGAGAAACTCTACCGTTACTTTCATCAGGTAGCCGCTGCGATGGTAGAAGCCTTCCGGTCGGCGGCCTGGAGCCTCTTGGCTGCCTCTCGGCTTTTTTGCAGGCCAACGTCCTGGGCTTCAACCAGATTAACCGCCTTGACATCGCAAAAGCGGACACATTGAGGATCGCCGTCGCAGAGATCACACTTGATCACTTTGCGGTCGGCCGCGATGAAATGCATGGCGCCGAAAGGGCAGACGGAGACGCAAGCGCGGCAGCCGATGCATTTTTCGTAATTTATTTCCACGCGGCCCATATCCATGTTGCGCGAAAGGGCCTTCGCGGGACATCCGATCGCACACGGCGCGTCTTCGCATTGTTGGCACGATACGGGCACATAGATTCCTTCGGATTCCCATTTAATGACTCGGATGCGGCTGCGAATTGGGTTGGATACGCGGTCGTGTTTCACCGCGCAGACGAGCTCGCACAATCTGCACCCGGTGCACTTTTCGTAATCCACTTTCAAAATCTGGTCGTAGGTACTCATAGACAATCTCCTTGCGTGCTCCGGATCAGAGTAGACGCGAGGGCTCGGCTTCCAGTCCGAGCCTTTTCAGGGTCTCCGGTTTGGGGATGCCATCTTGATCCAAGCCTTTATACGAGTATAATTCGTCGACCATCCGGATGAATTTATCTTTATCGATCTTCCTGCCCGCGACATCGGGAGCGCCCCGCAGGCAGGGCTCGTCAAAATAGCGGTGGTTGAGCATATCCCCCTTTTTAAGGTCATTGCGCGTCAAGCCCTCGCGCAAGTTGAAGATGCGCTCCAACATATTGCATCGCTCGGCGGCTTCCCAAATCTGGACCGGAGAGAACTGTAATCCGGTGTTGTAGAAGATGGCTTTGGCCCAATCCTCGAAGTTCGGATGCGTCGCTCCGAGAAATACGGTGTGGTATTTGCAAATGCCCAGGGAGTCGACGGCCATATAACAGTTTTCCTGCCAATAAACCTGCCAGGCTTTGCCTTCGTAGGCGGTATGCTCGGAGCTCAGAGGGCCGCCGTAAGGAACCGGGCTGGAATAGATTTTCCTCAGCACGGTCTCCGGCAAATGATATAAATCGATAGCCGGCCGGCTTCTCAGGTGATCGGACCCGCGGGCTGCAGTGGCGACGTTCAGCGCCAGCGCCGGTGTGGCACGCTCGTCGGAGTGGAGGTTGCTCATCCCTTTGACCTGGATGAGATAATCAAAGGCGTTCTTGCCGATTTTTTCGGCGGCCGCAATCCCTCCGTCTGCAAGAGTATTCCCCAACCATCCTTTTCGCTGGCAAATGCGGCCGATCATCTCGAGCAGCGCTTTGTCGTTGCCGAAGCGAAGGTCCAGGCCGTCAGTATGTTTGGGCGTTAGGATACCCAGCTCATACAACTCCATTGCCCAGGATATCAGGCTTCCCGTTTCCAGATTGTCCATTCCGAACTGGTTGACCAGGTGGTTGCCGGTCAACACTGTTTCAGCGTTCTTGCAGTCGGGCATGGCTCCGAAGGCTCCCAGAGACGTGTACTCCGGCCCTTCGTCATACCTGCCTGCATAGGGGCCTGAAGGTATCTTGTACCGAGCCCGGCAGTGAACCTGACAGGCGAAACAGCTGGCCATATGATACGGGCCCATGGTTGCAGTGGCGATCTCGTCGAGATGCTCGGGCTCAATGTCGTCGGCATATTCGCATTGGTTGAATTGAAAATTGCGGGCGCGGACTCCTCCCCAGGAATTGGTGGCCCCCCAAATGAAAGGCGTCCCGAGGATTCCCTGCGTCTGACTAACCTTTGAGCTCGAGATCTGGTCGATAAATCGCTTATTGAATTCGAGCGCCTCCTCCGGATGGGCTATCGCGATATCCATGGTTCCGCGGGCGGCGACCGCTTTTAGGTTCTTGGAGCCCATGATACATCCCATGCCTGTTCGGCCGCCCGAGTTCTTGATGCCGGTCATGACGTTGGCGAAACGCACGAGGTTCTCTCCGGCCGGGCCTATCACCACGGACTTGACCTCGGGATCATTAAGCTGTTCGCGGATCGCCCACTGGGTTTCCGTGACGCTTTTTCCCCAGAGGTCTTTGGCGTCACGTATCTGGATTTCGCCGTCGCGAACGAACAAATAAACAGGTCTGTCGGCTTTGCCCTTGATGACCAGATGGTGGAAACCGGCCCAGGCGAGTTCGGGAGCGAAAAAGCCTCCCATATTGGTGGAGCCGAGCATACCGGTCAGCGCCGACTTGGCCATGACGTGGGTGCGGGTAGCTGCGGAGGCGCATGTGGCGGTGAGCAGTCCGCCGGAGATCAACAGTACGTTATCCGGCCCCAAAGGATCTGTGCCCGCGTCAGTGTGATTGAAAAGGAGGTAAGCGTCCAGTCCCCGTCCCCCGATAAACATTTTCCGGATTTCCAAGGGAATCGGCTTCACCTGAATACTGCCGGTTGTCAGATCGATGTAGGCGATCTTGCGGTTGAGTGCCATGTCACTTTTCCTCCTTCTGCTTCTTCAGGACTTCCTCGGCGAGTTTCCGGTTTACATCCCAGACCGGTCCCCTGATTCTGGGGAAGTCCGGGCTGATCCAGTGGACGCGGAATTCCATACCGCACACGGGACATTTAACCCGGCTCTGCCCGGGATCCGGCTGGAGCCTTCCCATGCAGGTGGGATTGTGACATCTGACCTGGCCATAGGTTCGGGTTTGTCGTAAAGCTTCTGCGGTTGAAAACGTTTTTTCTTCCTTAACCATGGCTGCGCTCCTGGAGCAATTGCCCCTGCAACAATGATCACTATTGTGAACACTATTCACAAAAATATCAAGCAAAATTGATACTAATGTCAACAAGTAAATTATTGTACAGATTAATTGCTTGAATAAAAAGATTTTATTATTGACATTTATCCGGAGTGATGTGATATTTTATTAAAAATTGTTCATTATAGTGAACGCATTTATGTATAAAGCTCCAACGGTCAAGAAAGCTTTCCAGATTTTGGATTACATCGCCAGGCGGGAAAGGCGAACGACGATCAGCGATCTCTCCCGGGAACTGGGCATTGGCAAGAGCACCGTGCATGGAATTGTCCAAGCACTTGAAAATGCGGGAGCGGTTGTTCGTAACCCAAAGACTAGATGCTATTCCCTCGGCATGACCTTTTTCGAATTGGCCCAGGCGGCTTATGCCCGGATTGATTTGAAAGCTGTCGCAAGACCGATCATGGAAGAGCTGATGAGGGAAATCCAGCAATCGGTCTTTTTGGGCATCCGGTTTGACAATCGCGTTTCCATTATCGATATTGTGGAGTCGGCGCAGGAACTGAAAATAACCGCTCCGGTCGGAGCCAGGCTCCCGCTGCTGGTTGGGGCGTTGGGCAAGGTTTTCATGGCTTCCTTGCCGGACCATGAAGCGGCCCGGTTGATCCGCCAAGTGGAGCTTCGGCGGGACACGGAAAAGAGCATTACCGATCCTGATCGATATTTAGAGGAGGTACGGGCGGCCCGCAGGTCCGGCTACGCTCTGGACGACGAGGAATACATCCAGGGTGTCCGCGCGGTCGCCGCTCCGATCCCGCTTGCCGGCCGGCCCATGTCCGCCATTTGGATCGTAGGATTCACACAGAGTATGAGCAATGAAAAGATGATGATGATCGCGGCCAAAACCAAGCAAGCTGCCGAAGCGATCTCCCGGAAAGCCGATCGCGGGCCGGCGGAACGGGAAAGCCAATGACCTATTTCCAGGTGAACGATAAATGCAACGGCTGCCTTGCCTGCGTTCAGAACTGCCCTGCGCGGGCACTGGAAGCCAGGGAGGCGGACGGCGTCCGGACGCTATTTCACAACATGGCGCGCTGCGCGCGTTGTGCCACTTGCTGGCGGATCTGCCCACAGCATGCAGTCGAATTTCAGCACCTGCTGAAGAACCGGTGGGATGAAGTGGTCGCTCACAGCCTGGTGCGTTGCGAGGTATGCGGCGAAGTTGTCCATGCGGCGCTTCTACGGGAAAGTCTCGAAGCCAAGTTGCGCGATCTGGCCGAGCCGCTTTGCGTCCGGCACAAACTCGAGCGACAAGCCTGCGCACTGGCGGGGAAGCAGCGGCCTTCGGGGAGAGCGGCGCCATGATTGTGGGAGATCTGAAATCGCTCAGCGAGATTTCATCCTCCATTTTGGGCTATCGCAAGGTCCTAATCCTGGGTTGCGGCGGCTGTGTGACTGTCTGCCGGGCCGGCGGCGACGCGGAAGCGCACGACCTTGCGCGCCGGCTTTCTCATCCCGAGCATTACCCGCTCCTGCCTCCCGAATTTGTTGTCGACACGATTGAGAGGCAGTGCGAGAACGACATGCTCAAGTCCTACCTTTCCGTCCCGGATGAGACCGACGCGATCTTGTCTCTTGCATGCGGTGCGGGTGTACAGATTGCAGCCGATGTTTTTGAACCGCTGCCGGTTATTCCCGGCCTAACCACAACTTTCATGGGGGGTGCGGATGAACCCGGCGTGTGGCGGGAAAAATGCCGGGGTTGCGGAGATTGTATGCTGGCTTACACGGCCGGTATTTGTCCGATTGCCTTGTGCGCGAAACACCTCCTCAATGGTCCTTGCGGAGGTTCCCGTGAGGGTTATTGCGAGCTAGGTCCCGATATCCCCTGCGCCTGGGCAAGAATTTATGCGCGGCTTGAAAAACAAAACAGGCTGCATCTGATGGATGAGGTCAGGATGCCCAGGGATTGGCGCAGGGCCGGCTATGGCGGGCCCAGGGAGCGCAGGCGGACCGGCATCGAATAGAATGGGGGTTACTTGATTCCCAGTTCGCTCTTAATTCCCTCCTTGGCAGGTTCCACTGTCCCGAGCTTGAATGGTTGTTCCATTTTCTTGAGCCGCTGCTTTTCTTCCTCCGCCAAGTCTTCCAGGCGCTTGCCCGAAATCAAAGTCGGGGTGATAAAAATCACGAGTTCGGTACGCAGCGATGTCTGCTCGGTTCGCCGGAAAGCATTTCCCAGAAAAGGCAAATGCATCAACCAGGGAACTCCTCTCAAGTCCTCACCCTTGCGTTCACGCATTATTCCTGCGATCAGAACTGTCTCGCCGCTGTACACTTTAGCCACGGTATCCAGATCGCGCCGATCAATTACCGGCTGAGTTGACACCGCATTCCCGCTGCTGCTGGAAAATGTGCGGATTTCCACTAGTTCGCTGATACTGGGATTTATGCTTAAGGTTATTTGGCCGTCAGCCGCAATCTGAGGAAT
>JBBISO010000007.1:29796-30082 GCA_037441325.1 Acidobacteriota bacterium
CCAGCACCACGCCTATCGGAACGATCTGGGTTTCGACATTCTCTGCTGTCACGGTAGGCCCGACACTTTGGGATACCAGGGATGACTGCGTGAAAAAGACTTCTTCGCGGACGACTCTAATGACCGCTTTCTGGTTGTTCAGCGCTGAAATGTGCGGACTGGACAGCACTCGCAGTTGTCCCTGCCTCGCGAGCGCGTCAATGATCATTCCCACTTTGCCGTTTGCGATGGAATATTGAAATCGTCCCATGGACGGATTTACATTCTGATTCAAAACCGTGCCTGT
>JBBISO010000008.1:0-17120 GCA_037441325.1 Acidobacteriota bacterium
AATGTGAAGATTATCAAGCACTTGAAGGCGGCAGCAAGCTGCGGCACTCCAAAGCCTTCACCCGAAGAGAAGAAAGATTGTTGGAGAATATATGCGGATTGTTCACGTTGTAGGCGCCAGGCCGAATTTCATTAAAGTGGCCCCTGTGCGTGCCGCCTTGGCCGATCGCGACGGCATCGAGCAGGTTCTGGTTCACACCGGGCAGCATTACGACGGAAGCCGGCGTCGGGCTTATTCGCCAAGGACCTTGTCCATATTCTCAAGCACTTCGGCGACGGCCAGCCTGCGGCGGAAATCGTTTTCGCATTGTTCCAGAAGCGACGATAACAACCCCATAGCCCGCTGAATCACATCCCGCGAATCGTCTCCGCGCGGCCGGCGGCTGCAATCCAGCAGCAACATCTGCAAGCGCCAGGCAATTTCGTATAAGGCGTCGAACCCCCAGCTGTCCGCATCGATACAAAGAGTCTTCAGCCTCTCGGCCGACCGCCGCAGACACTCCGATGCGCCCGAATGAAGAGATAGGTCGGCGTTGATCCCGTCCAAGGAAGCGCGGCCGGCATCAATGAATTCGTAGAGCGCCCTCAGCCTGAGTTGGGAATCTATTGTCAGCACCGATGCAGGCCGGGCCTGATCAGCAATGCTATTGCTTTTTGCGCATCGCTTATCAGGCCCTTGATTGGAGCTGACCGGCATTCGCATGGCTATTCGAGTTTATACCTAAAAGAGCACTATTTTGTGTTGCCAATAAATTCATACACTACATATTGTATGTTGTAAAGAACTTTTTTAAATAGGGGGACAGGCTACGCAATCCCCGAATTCTATGATGTCCGGTGGCTACAATCATCCTATTTGAAATTCGGGAATTATGGTGACTGTCCCCCAATTTTCTTATAGGCCATAAGGAAGAGGATGGAAAGCAAGAGAATGGCGGGAGCGATGAAAGGGATATATTTTCTTATCCGGCCCGGAGACAGCCGCAACCCGGTATCTTCTCTGCCCTGCAGTGAGAAAGCCGCTCGGCGGACCATGCCGCGACTGACCACAAAGGATCTTTCGGTGTAGCCTGACAGCAGGGCGCGATCGCAGATCAGATTGATCAGGCGCGGATAGCCTTTGGAGTGGCGCCAGACGGCCCTGAAGGCGCCCGGGCCGAAGCGCAGCCTCGGCGCGCCGCCCGCCACGGCGATCCTGTGGCGGACGTATCTTTCGGTATCTTCTCTCGACAGGGTTTTGGTCTCAAAGCGAACGGATATTCTCTGGTTCAACTGCCGCATGGCCGGCGATTTGAGTTTGCGGTCAAGTTCCAGCTGGCCGACGAAAATGATCTGGAGCAGTTTTTTCTTGGCGGTTTCGAGGTTCGACAGGAGCCGCAGCTGTTCCAGGAGTGTCATGGGGATATTCTGCGCTTCGTCGATAATGAGCACGGTAAAGACGTTTTCCCGAGCTCTCTGGGCAAGAAACATATTAAGCCGGTCCAGGAGCTGCTTCTTCGTCATACCCTCCATCCAGCTCGTGTCGAACAGGTTCCTTGGCGCGTCCGCCGCGGCATCTTCCGGGCGGACGCCGAGGTCCTGCAAAATGGCCTTCAGGATATCGGTCTCGGAAAGCATCGGATTCTGAATCAGGGCGGTGCGGATATCTTTTCTTTGCAGCCGCTCCAGCAGAGCCCAGCACAGCGTGGTTTTTCCGGTGCCCACGTCACCCACAATCAGGGCGAAGCCTTCGCGCCGCTCGATGCCGTAGATAATTTGATCCAACGCTTCCTTGCTCCGCCTGTTGAGGAACAGAAACGCCGGATCCGGCGTGAGGTTGAATGCCTTTTCCTTCAGGCCGTAATATCTTTCGTACATAGGATATCTTATCGGCATGTTAGAACAAAACTTTGGCGTGCGGCGGCTTGCGGCCGCCGTAAGGCGCAAGCAAGCTTTGTGCACTCCAAGGAATGTGATATGATTCCGCAAATGAAAAAAATACTCTTTGCAATTTCCTTCTTATTGGCGGCCCGCGGATTTGCGCAGACGGCAGAGAATGTGCTGCTGGTGCTCAATGAATCCAGCCCAATTTCGATGGACGCGGGGATGTACTACGCGCAAAAACGCGGCCTCCCGCAGTCCAATGTCCTGCGCATCAAGACGGCGGCCGAAGAGAACATCTCCCGGCAGGATTTCGAGCGGCAAATCGAAGCGCCCATCGCGGCGTGGCTGACGCGCAGCTTCGCCCAGGACCGCATCCTATACATCGTGCTGACCAAAGGCATCCCTCTTCGCATCAGCGGCACTTCAGGAAAGGACGGCACGGCGGCCGGCGTCGATTCCGAACTGACGCTTCTCTACCGCAAGATGCTGGGCCAGGCGATTCCGCCCGCCGGCCCCGTCCCAAATCCCTATTTCCTCGGCGCAAAGCCGGCGGCTCAAGCGAAGCAATTCAATCACGAGGAGCAGGATATTTATCTTGTCGGCCGGCTGGACGGATACAACTTGGACGATATAAGAAATTTGATCGATCGCGGGGCCGCTCCTTCCACAGAGGGCAAAATCCTCCTTGACGCCAAAGGCCCTTCCGGCGGGAAAGCGGATTCCTGGTTGCGGGAGGCCGCGGCCATTTTAGACAGGATGGGCTTCAAAGAGCGTGTCGTCCTGGAAAACGGCGAAATAGCCCTCACCGGCGTCAATCAGGTGCTCGGCTACTACTCCTGGGGCTCCAACGACCCCGCGATCCGCGGTCGGCGTTTGGAATTCCAATTTTCTCCGGGCGCGCTCGCGGGCATTTTCGCCGGCTCCGACGGGCGCGCCTTCAAGGAACCTTCCGGGGATTGGAAAGCCGAAGCCTCCGGCTCCCGGCAATCTTTGGCTGCCGATCTTATCCGCGAAGGCGTCACAGGTATTGCGGCCGGCGTTTCCGACCCGTTTCTCGAAGGCGCGGTCCGGCCGGACATTTTGTTTCCGGCTTATCTCTCCGGTTTCAACCTGATCGAATCCTATTACCTGGCGATGCCCTATTTGAGCTGGCAGACGGCGGTTATCGGAGATCCGCTGTGCGCGCCTTTCCGCACCAAATCTCTGGCGGCTCAGGAAATCGATAGAGGCTTGGACCCCGACACCGAACTGCCGGCCATATACGGCAGAAAGCGGCTCCTGTCGATGTCTCAGGCGGCTTTTAAGCAGGCCGGAATTCATCCGGATACCATCAAGTCGATCCTGCGCGCGGAAGCGCGCCTTGCCCGGCAGGACCGGCAGGGAGCGCGCCAGGCGCTGGAACAAGCCGTTGAGCGAGACGACCGCTTGCCGGCGCCTCAACTCCTGCTGGCGGCTTTATATGAAGAGGCTCAGGAATACGACAAGGCCATCAAACGCTACCGCCGCCTGCTTGAGATCGCACCGGAGAATCCGCTCATCCTTAACAACCTGGCTTACGCACTGGCCGTCAGAAAGAATTCCGTGCAGGAGGCGCTTCCGCTGGCTGAAAAAGCGTACAGTCTGGCCAAAGGGAATCCCGGCGTCGCAGACACGCTGGGATGGATTTACCACTTATCCGGACAGGACGGCAAGGCGGCCAGGCTGCTGGAGGAGGCGGTGCGGGGAGCAGGGCAGAACGCCGAAATACATTTGCACTTCGCGATCGTGAGCGCTGCCGTGGGAAATAAGCTTGCCGCCGAAGTCGCGCTGCAGCGCGCTCTGGAAATCGATCCCAAGATCGAGCAGCGGGAAGAAGTCAAGCAGCTGAGAGCCAAAATAAAATAAATCCGGAGCGCGCAGGCTTGCTTGCGCCCCGGCTTTCAACAGTCATGCAAAGCCGGCAGCTTGCCCGCATCTCTCACAAGATTTCACAGCGAGGCGTCGCAGACGGGTGTGGATACAAGGCGCGCGACATGTGGGGCGGGTCTCCAGACCCGCCCAGGACGGCTCTGGAGAGCCGTCCTCACGGGCAGCGAAATGCAGCCGTCATGCCCCGATGTGCCGCCCCAGTAAAAACCTTGTGAGAAATGCGGACTATTTCTCCAGGGCCGCGCGGATGCGGGCCAGTCCTTTTTCTATGGTTGGTATCGATGTCGCGTAGGACAAGCGCAGATAGCCTTCCCCGTACCGGCCGAAGCAAGAACCGGGCAGCAAGGCCACCCCGGCCTTCTCCAGGATCAAATCAGCCAGATCGTTGGACGTGATTCCGGTGCCTTTGATGTTCGGAAAAACATAAAAGGCGCCCTTCGGTTTCCGGCACGTGATTCCCGGGAGTTCGTTCAACCCCGCCACAATTATGTCGCGCCGGCGCTGGTATTCGGCCACCATACTCTCGACTCCGTCCTGAGGGCCGCATATGGCTTCAATCCCGGCAAACTGCGTAAAATGGGCGGTTGAGCCAAGCGAATGGGTGAGCAGCAGGCCGACGCGCTCCGCCAGCTCCTTCGGCATAATTCCGAAACCCAACCTCCAGCCCGTCATCGAATAAGTCTTCGAGAAACCGTCCGCGATGATGGTTCGTTCCCGCATTCCCGGCAGCGAAGCGATCGAGAAGACCCGCAGGCCGTCGTAGGCGATGCGGGCATAAATCTCGTCGGACATCACCCAGCAGTTGAATTTCTGCGCCTGCGCGGCGATGTGTTCCAAATCGGCCCGCGGGATAACGCCGCCCGTAGGGTTGCCGGGCGAATTCAGGATAATCAGTTTCGTTCGCCCGTTGATAAGCCGGTCGAACGCGTCCAGGTCGAAAGAAAAATCATTTTCTTCGGATAACGGCACCGGCACGGGAACGCCGGCCGCCACGCCGATCATAGCCTCGTAGGTGGGAAAGCCGGGATTCGGGTAAATGACTTCATCGCCGGGTTCGACCAGCGCCAGGGTGGGAAAAAAGAGATTCGGCTTGCCGCCCGGGCTGACGACCACCTCTTCCGGATATATTTCAATCCCGTGCCGCCGTCCTATGTCTTCCGCAATCGCTTCCCGCAGAGGCAAAACTCCGGCTGGATCCGTATATCGGGTTTTGCCCTCCGCGATGGCTCTTATCCCGGCAAGGCTGACATTGCTGAAAGTGTCGTAGTCCGGCTGGCCGATTTCGAAATGAATAATTTCTTTTCCGGCGGCTTCCATCCTGCCGGCCTTGGCCAGCACCTGGTAAGCGCCTTCGGGCGCGAGGTGGCGCGTGCGTCCGGCGTATTCCATGATCGCTCCTTAAAATAGGAAAACAGGGGGACAGTCACCATAATTCCCGAATTCCAAACAGGATGAGGTGATTTAAGAACTATATGCGCTTAAAAAGCAAACCGCAAAGACCTTCTCCAAGAAAAAGGGATGCTTTGAGGTTTTGGAAGTCTTCGTGGTTGGAGGGAGCGTCCTAAAAAATGGCTTGGAAACACCCTCCGGACCGGCGTATCTGAAAGCATAGGCATTAGAAGCAGTTCTTAAATCACCTATATGGTTTCTGTCGCGAAACCGGTTTTTTAAGCAAGCCCCGGAGGGGCGTTTAGAGAATAGCCGGGGGTAAGCGCAGCGAACCCCTGGTAATAATTGGAAAAGAAAGAGCCCTGCCGGGGCGAAAGAAAGCCCCGCAATGCAAAGCCTTTCGCCCCTGCCGGGGCTCCATCAAATGCAATATACTATCCAGGGGCTTGCGCCCCTGGCTATTCTCTGGCACCCCTTCGGGGTTGGACTGGCCGCCAATTTGAATGGTTTCGCGACAGAAACTAAATAGGATGATTGCCGCTGCCGGATATCATAGAATTCGGGGATTGCGTAGCCTGTCCCCCTATTTAAGCAGTTTTTTCAAGCCTTCAAACTCTTCGTCCTGCATGCCGAACCAGTTTTCGCGCGCCGGGAAGGTTTTGCTCTTCACTTCATCACAATATGCCTTCAGTCCGCCTAAAATAATCTCGCCGGCATTTCCGAACGTCTTGGCCATTTTAGGTTTGAACTTGGGATACAGTCCGAACATGTCATGGTAAATCAGCAGCTGGCCGTGCGCGTGCGGGCCGGAACCAAGTCCCATAATGATGCAGTTCTCAGCGCGCTCTTTGATGAGTTTGCAGAGCCTGTCGGGAACAAGCTCCAAAAGGATCGCGAATGCCCCGGCCTTTTCCAGCGCCTTGGCATCGTCGGCAATTATCTTGGCCAAAGCTGCGGACTTGCCCTGCAGGCGGAAACCTCCAAGCGCCGAGGCGGACTGCGGGGTCAGGCCCAGATGCCCGATAACAGGGATGCCCGCATCTGCGATCGCGCGGATGCGCGGCACCATGGCCGCCCCGCCTTCGAGCTTGATCGCGTCGCACTGCGCCTCGGACATAAAGCGTCCGGCATTAAGCACCGCAAGCTCGTTGCTGGGTTGATAGGACATGTATGGCATATCGCCTACCAAGAAGACATCGGGCGCGCCGCGCCGAACCGCACCGGCGTGGCGGATCATATCGTCCATTTTAACCGGCAGGGTAGAGTCATAACCCAGCATGGTCATCCCAAGGCTGTCGCCCACAAGGATCATTTCGATTCCGGCCTGTTCCTGAAAACAGGCGGTGGGGTAGTCATAGCAAGTAAGCCAGGTAATCGGTTCGCCTTGTTCAACCTTCTGGAACAGGTACGGCAGAGTGATTTTTATGCGCGCTTCGGTCATGGATGGCTCCCTGATTTGGTTCACGGTTAAAGGGCGCGGATTTTATCATAGCGGCCTGATATTGCATCAATTTTTGAAATGCCGCAGCCGGCAAGCTATAATAGCCCCGCCCGACTTTGCAGGAGAGGCCCATGAAATATGTCATTATTATTGGCGACGGCATGGCCGACTATCCCATCCCCGAGTTGGACGGGAAAACCCCTTTGATGGTGGCGAAAAAACCGGGGATGGATAGGATCGCGCGGGAAGGGCGCACGGGATTATTGCGTACCATCGGTCCGGAAATGCCGACCGGTTCGGCCATCGCCAACCTCTCCGTGCTCGGCTACGACGCAGCCGAGCTTTTCCATGGAACCGAGGGACGAGGGGTTCTGGAAGCCGCCGGCCTGGGCATTCCCCTGGAGGAAAGCGATCTGGCCATGCGGGTGAACCTCATTTGCATTGAAGACGGCAAGATCCGCAGCCATTCCGCCGGGCACATATCCAATGACGAAGCCCGCTCCTTAATACGCGACGCGCAATGCCATTTTGCCGCCTGGAACCTGCGCCTTTACCCCGGAC
Source organism: Acidobacteriota bacterium (assembly GCA_037441325.1). Lineage (GTDB taxonomy): Bacteria > Acidobacteriota > UBA6911 > UBA6911 > UBA6911 > UBA6911. Next base: position 7,162 of record JBBISO010000008.1, read on the forward strand.
TCAGCTACCGGCATCTTTTGGTGATCCCAAACGGGGATTTCCGCCTTGAATGCTTTCCCCCCCATGATTACGTGGGAACACGCTGGCGTGAACTCGCAATCCGGCCGCTGGCTCCCGAAGCCAGGAATAACGCGGATTTGCTGAACCGCCTGGTCGAGGAATCCCAATCGCTGCTCGCACGTCATCCGGTGAATCAAAAACGGCGTGCGGAGGGCAAGCCGGCGGCCAATTCGCTCTGGCCCTGGGCTCCCGGAAAAAAACCGCGGATGCGCACTCTCCAGGAGCGATTCGGGATTCATGGAGCAGCCATTACCGCCGTGGATCTGATTAAGGGCCTAGCCATTTACGCCGGCATGAGACCGATCGCCGTCCCCGGGGCAACGGGGCTTTATGATACGAACTACGAAGGGAAAGCGGACTATGCGCTCCAGGCACTGGAGGAAGCGGACTTCGTATATATTCACGTGGAAGCTCCCGATGAAGCGGGACACGAACGGAATCTGCGGCTGAAAATCCGCTGTATTGAAGACCTGGATCGGCGGTTGATCCAGCGCGTCCTGGAAGGGCTGGAGAAAAGAAGTTGGGAGAACACCATTGCCGTTTTACCCGATCACCCTACTCCGATCGCCAAAGGGAACCACACGCGCGACCCTGTGCCGGTAGCTATTCGATTCCCCGGCCTGCCGGGCGACGGCACTGCATGTTTTGACGAGGAGAGCGTAAAAAACGGATCGCTGGGATTAATGGAAGGATCCCGCTTTATCGAAACTTTTTTCGGCAAATAGGGGGACAGGCTACGCAATCCCCAATTTGAAATTGGGGATTGCGTAGCCTGTCCCCCTTATTTTCATTGTCTCGGCAAGGCGTACTCGAACCTTCCGGCCTTAAGCGGCGCGTAGACGCCGCCGGCCAGAACGACCTTCCTGAGGATTAAGCCGCCAACTATTCCGCAAACGGATCCGAGAACAGCGGACCAGGCCGCTGCCCCCGCCAGCAAGTCAAGAAACAAGGGAACAAGCAGCCCCACCGCCACAACGCCGAACCAGAACATACCCGCTAGTTGGCCCGCCATTACCAGCTGGGCGGATGCCCGGGATTCCTCCACCCGGTGGGTGCCCTGCATGTAAAAACCGAGAACGATCAGCTCAAGAATGAGCAGGAGCGTGTCGATCCTTATGAGCGGCGCGATGACCTCATGCTCGACGCCCGCCAGAGTTCCGATCAGGGCGATCGCCATAGCACCGGTGGAGAGAGCGGAAACAAGAAAAAGAAGCGGCAGCAACGCGGTGCTCCAGAAAGCGATGGGCCTTGCGGCGCCAAGCAGAATTCCGGTATATACCATGGTGCCAAAGGCAAAAATAACACCCAGGACCGCGATGAAATTGCGAGCGGCATCTGCGCCCTGAAGGACGGAGCCGAACGGCCAGATCCAGAAAGCGATGTGAACGGCGTTAATAATCATAAACAGGCTGATAATGATTGTTCCGCGCCCGATCCAGGACGTGTTGGGACGCATGGCGGCCCGCCAGAAATTCGACGGCGTGCCGAGATCCAGGACGAGGAACATGCAGCCGATAAACACGCAGGGCAGTCCCAGTATCACACCGATCCTGGCGACAGCATCCGACCAGCCTTGGAGATCGACAAGAACGCCGAAGACATAGGCTCCCGCACCGAGGCCGGCCAGAAACAAATATGCTGCGACTTCCCATCCCCATTTGGATTGTGGGTTCATTTTCATTTTTCATCACCTCGGCGGCAAATAGTAACAGGATGGATTGGTGCCGAATTCAGGGTTGAGCTGGAATCCCCGCTCGCGCCTGATCAGGATGGATATCTCGCTCTCGGGATCGCTGAGATCGCCGAAATAGCGCGCCTTGGCCGGACAAGCGTCGACGCAGGCGGGATTGCGCCCCTCTTTCACGCGGTGCATGCAGTAATCACACTTGGTCGCCATGCCGTAGCCCGCCCTGCCTTCTTCCCAGCGTTTCTTGGCGTACGCTTCATACGGATCGAGGTCGCCCGGAGCATCGGGGAAGTATGTCTCCCAATTGGCGACAACTTGTCTGGCGCCGTACGGGCAAGCCATGATGCAATACTTGCAGCCCATACAGAGTTTCTTGTCCACCTGGATGATGCCGTTTTCATCCTTGGTCGTGGCGCCCGTCGGACATACGGTCATGCACGCGGGATCATCACATTGCATACAGACCGTCGGAAGCATTTGCCTTAGAGCGGAAGGATACTGGCCGACTTCAGCCTGTATGCACCTGGCCCAGTCTATGCCTTTCGGCGTGCAGTTCTCGGCCTTGCAAGCCACCTGGCAGCTGTAACATCCGTAACACCTCTTGAGGTCTATTACAAATCCGTAGCGCGGCATCAGATCTCTCCCTCCTTGGCTTTGTAAACCTTGACTTTTACGCAGGCATCGGTTCCCTGGGTCAGTGAGTCCGTGTGTTTCAGGTCAGGATTAATAAGATCGTCGTAGAATACGCCCTTGCCCCTGGAGACCGGTGTGCCCCTCGCCCAGTGGCCATGACAGCCCGCGATGCCTAGCTGTTCCGGATGCATCCCCTGGACAAGCTTGACCGGGCCTTTGATCCGTTTCCCGTCAGGATTTTCAATCCAGATTATATCGTTGTCTTTCAAACCCTTCTTTTTGCCCGTTTGCTCATTAATCTGGATCAGGTAAACAAAGGGATCCTTGACGGAAACTTCGTCGAGCCACGGATTGTTCTGAGTGGACGACTGCGTGTGGAAGGACGGCCGCCAGCAGAAGGCCCACAGGTCGAATTCGCCGCTGGCATTCTCGTGGGACGGACATGGAAACCATTCCGCAAGCGGCGTATAGAAACGGATGTCCACGATGTCTTCGCGTCCGAAAGATTTGAGGACCTTCATCAATTTTTGGCCGCCCTCGATAAAGTACTCGAAGTAGATGGGCACCCGAACGGGCGCAAACCATCTCCAATAGGTCTCTTCCACCTTGGCAGGCCATTTTTCCAGGCCGGTCTTTTTGAGAGCCTCCAAGCCTTTGTCCGGACCCAGCCTGTCCTTCAGAACGTTGTCGACCACCTGCTGCCATGTATAATCGCCCTTGGGATCCAATCTGTACTTCGGATCCATCTCCCCGCCGTATCGGATGGGAATGATATTGTTGATGGCCTCGTAGTACTTATCCTGGATGCCCAAACGCTTCGCGATTTCAAGCATCACCTCATTGAAATCGCGGCGCTCAAACAGCGGCTCCACAACCGGCTGCCTGATTTGCCATACCCAGTCATCCATCCCGGTCGGATGACAGAATGTCGAGGGGAAGGTCACGCACGGAGTGTAGCGCTCCAAATAGCATGTGTCCGGCAAGACGATATCAGCCACGGCTTCGGTGAATTCGTTCTGGTAGATGTTGAACGAAAGAATGAAGTCGAATTTCTTGAGAAAATTTTCAGTGACATCCCTGGCGTTGGCCATGGTCATCACCGAGTTGGACCCGAAATTAATCAGGATTTCGGGCCGGTAATCGATTTTGAAATCCTTCAGGTACTTTTCCCACTCGGGCGTGCAGATGGTAAACGCGTTATATACCGAGCAGGGGAACATATCCTGAAGGTCCAACCTCTGGGGCGGTCCCGGTTCATGCAAAGGATAGGGTTTGTGATCATAGACCCACCCCTTGACGATCAACAGGCCGTCCGGGCAGGCATATGGGATCGTATTGGGCTTGCCTGTAGCCGGATGCCCGTGAGATACCGGCGGCCCGTGCCCCATGGAACCTCCGGGGACATCCGCCGCTCCAAGAATTTGATTCAGGAGATCGATAGAGAGGCAATTCCATCCGGAATTCACGTGCCCTTGGCTGCCCCGGAAGAAGATGGCGGCCGACGGCCTTAATGGAAGCCTCTTGCCTTTGACAACAATCGTGCTGCCGACCTGAGCATGTTCCGCGAATTCCGTGGCAATCCGGCGGAGGGTGGATTTGGGAACGCTGGTGATTTTTTCCACCTTGTCAAGCGGGTAATTCTTTTTGACATGCTCTCTGAACAATTGGAACGAGGGATGGCACACGGTGCCGTTAACCTTAAATTCGCCCTCAAGCGCAAGGTCGGGATTCACATCCAGGGACATTTCGTAGGCATCAAACGGCACCGCCTTGTTGGCGCTGAGGTCCCATACGAGAGGCTTGTTGGTCTCGGGATCTCTCACGTAGCAGCCGTCGGCCTTGATGAGATAAGGCGCGTTGGTTTTTTGCTTGAGATAATGGGCGTCCCAAATCTTCAGGTCGTTCAGAATGACATTAACCATCCCGAGCGCCGCAGCGGCATCCGTGCCCACACGGATGGGAACCCACTCGTGCGCTTTTGACGCCTGGGTTGAGAGGAACGGGTCGAATACGACCGCCTTCATTCCTTTTGCCCTGGCATCCGCGACCCATTGGGCGGTCTGCAGCGCCGCATGGCCGGCGCCGTGCCCCTTTGAACAGCCGAAATAGATGGTGTACTTATTGTAATTCCAGTCGGGGATGATTGACCATGCCGCGTGCATTATACCGTTCATGAAGTGCGCGCCGTTGCCGCACCATAGCCCCCCTCCCGAAACCCAATAGTTTTTGAAGCCCCAGGCCTTCATGAACGCCGGGACCGCAAACCTGATCTCGCTGGTCTGGACCGTGGTGGCCTGGAAGTAAGCCCCCCTGGGATCCTTCATATTCTTGAACTTGGTGACAATCGTATCAAACGCTTCTTCCCAGGAGACCCGTTCCCATTTTGGATCGACGCCCACCCCTTTCTCGGGATTGGTCCTTTTCACGGGGTAATTGATCCGGTGCCGGTCGTATAGGGTCATAAGCTGCGCGCTCCCTTTGGCGCATATCCTGCCGCTGCCGGCCGGGGTGTCGGGATTCCCTTCGATCTTTACGACGACGCCGTTTTCTTTCTTAACTCTGATGCCGCACTGACCGTAACAACCTCCGCACGAGGTGTAGATCCAGCCGGAATCATTCGTCCTTGAACCTTCCGTCCTCATATTGAAACCGCCTTTTGTGTATGCTTGATTTTGATGACTTTGCTTAGAAACCGCCTCATCTGAAGCTTTCCCGGAATGCTGGTCAGTTTTTCCAACGGTCTTGACGCCATCATAATTAGTTTTGCCGGCAAGTCAAGAAGGATTTACAATCCAAAAGATAAGCTAATCATTTCCAGAAAGTCCACAAATAATTGTAATGATTACCCGGGCCCCCGCAGCCCGCGGCTATAAGTGCGCAAGCCTGCTCGCGCCTTGGCTCCCGACAGTCCCGCAAAGGCGGCGGCGGGCCGCGGCGCTCCAAGGCCGCTTTAAAGCATAATTACCGGGGCGCGTGCTTTGCAAATACTTAATACCGGGGGATAATGGTTCGTCCGCGGCAACGGCTGACGCGGATCAATCCATGGGGTTGAAATGTCACCCAGCGGCATCATTCTGGCCGGCGGCAAAAGCGTCCGCCTGGGATATGACAAAATCTTGGAAAGACTGGGCAATACGAGTCTCCTGGAAAAGGTTATATCCCGCATCGAACCGCTGGTCGGCGAGATCATCGTTGTAGTCGCTGAAGAAAGAAGCTTTCCGCAACTCGAGGGCCATCCGAAGATCAAAAAGGTGTCCGACATTTATCCCGGCAGAGGTTCCCTGGGCGGGCTATACACCGGACTGGCCACATCAAATTCGTTTTACAATCTCGTGCTCGCCGCGGATATGCCCTTTTTGAATCAAGGCTTGCTTCGGTACCTGTTTGAAATTTCGGACGGCTTTGACTTCGTATTGCCGCGAATCGGCGCTTTTTTCGAACCGCTGCACGCAGTGTATTCCAAGAATTGCGCCCCTCCGGCGGAATCCTTAATAAAGCGGGGGCGGAGGGTAATCATCGACCTGTTCGATTATGTCAAGGTGCGATATGTGGAAGCCGAGGAAATCGACCGATACGATCCGGAGCGCCTGAGTTTTTTCAACATCAACACGAAAGAGGACCTGGAATTGGCGAGAAAGATTCTTGAAAATGTGCGGGAATAGCCATATGCAGAGTACGCTGCATCCGCAACCCGCCGCGGCAGAAACCCTGTGAGAGATGCGGGTTAAACTTCCGATTCTCCGTTTGGCGCTCCGGATTTCCCCTACCCCGCTTTTTTATCCGCGTAATGGAATTCATATTTCTGCGTCAGGGACACCGCCATGCAGAGGAACGGCTTTTGAAATTTCAGGGTAATCATTGGGCAATGCCACACCCCTTTGGGAAGTACGACGGCCATGGGCTCGGAGAAGATATGGTCCTCTTCCTGCCCTTTGATCCCGATTTTGAAATTTACCGTCGCGCCCAGATCCCCGATGTTCTTCGGATCGGACCCGATGAAATACACGACCTCATCGTGATCGTGGACGTGCGGTTCCGTCGACATGCCAAGGGGACCCTCTCTCAATCCGAAGGCATAGATGATGTTGCAGGGGAAGCCGTTGAGAATATCCGCGCCCGCCGAAAACATGGAACTGTCCCCCATCTTGCGGATCGGCAGCTTTACCAGGCACTTTCCGTACTTGGTTTTCCCATCGGAAGTTTCGGCGGATACGTTCTGCGCAAGCGTGCCTGCATTCGCCGCCCAATTGAAAAACGAACCCGCGGCCGCAGCCGCGGCGCCTCCGGCGGCGATGTTTTTTACAAATATTCTTCTTGTGGAATTGCTCTTCTTGCCTTTCATGGAAATCATAACCGTCCTTTCCTTGGAGTGCGCAAGCTTGCTTGCGCCTTTGATTTTAATAATCCGCAAAGGCGGCGGCAAAGCCCTTGGACAATAAAGCAAAGACTCAGGCTACCTCAGATCCTTTTGCGCTCTCTCAATAACGCGATTAATGCCGACCAGCGAATTTCTATGGCTGGCGGCGTAGAGCTGTTCCAGGTATTTCTTTGCCGACGCGGATATTGATCCCTTGATGAGATATGCTTTGGCAAAATTCAACATGGCGGCATCAAGTTTGTTCTGCTGCCAGTATGACATGCCGAGGTAATAATATGCGACTTCATTGCGCTTATAATGCTTGACTGCGCTGTCCAGGTTTTTTATGGCCTCGGAATAGTTCTTGCTCTGGAAGGCATGTGCTCCCAACGCGCCGTAAGCGGTCGCGTAGATGTTGTCTGTGGTATTCTTCCACACCTCTTCGTTCATGTCGGGGCTCTTCGTTGCCTTGGGGAGCGCTTTCAGACACATCCTGGCGTATTTCACGGCCTGGGTCATGTTCTGCGCCGCCAGAGCTCTTCGCGTCATATCGCCTAAAATTTCCACATTATCCGGATCCGAGGCCAGGACTTTTTCTCCCCACTGCATATACTTGGCGTCATTGCCCAAGCTCTGATAAGCCTTTGCGATCGCCAAAGCGAGTTGCGGGCTGGGATCGGATGCATAAGCTTTCTCCCCGAAAGTCGCAAATCCTTTGATGTTGCCGGTTTGCGAGTAGGCGGCAGCCATCTCCGCGACGGTGAAACTGTCATTTGGAACCACCCCCATAAATTTTTCGCCCAAGGCGATCACCTGGGACCACCTTTTCTCTTTTCGCAGCTCAACGATAGTCCTTTTAAATTCAGTTACAATATAATCTCTATAGCTGCTTTTAGGCTTTTCTTTGAGGAACCTGATGATCAAGTCCGTCTTCCGGGCGGCATCGTTTTCAGCTTGAATTTCCTGCAAAGTTTTATATTCCTCTTCCGTGGGCTCCTGGGCCCGCACCGTGCTTGATGTGAGAATCAAACTCGCGGCAAACAGAGGGCAAAGGAGTGTTCTTAAAATGTAAGAAGCCGAGAGGGTAGCCATATCATTATCTCCTTGTTCTAAGAGGGAATGCCGCATAGGCCTTTCCTCCGCCACATAATGCCTAGCGTTTTTATATCAAAAGGACTACGCAAACACAATAAATGAATCCAGGTGCGTATTGTGGATCGGATCTTCGTTCCGCTATCCTTTTCTGCATGGTTTTCAAAGAAATCCCACTGGAAGAGATTGATTTTGCGAATGAAAGTTACCGGAACAGCGAAGAACTCGATTCCATGGCGCTGGCGGATTCTTTGCGGGCTGTCGGGCAGCTGAATCCCGTATGCGTTGTGGATGCAAGTCCTCACAAAATTATCGCATGCGGATTCCGGCGCCTGACGGCTTTAAGGCGGCTGGGTATGCCGCGCGCCCTGGCTCGCATTCTTCCGGCGGATTCCGGCGGCCCGGTCCGGCTTTTCAATGTCGCGCTTTGGGACAATTTATCGCACAGGCAGCTGAATGCTCTTGAAAAATCCCGGGGCATCCGGCTGCGCTATAATTGCGTGGTTGGAAATCGCGGGCTTTGCCCGCGGTGACATGCGCCTCAGTATCGGCGGTGCGGAGAGAATATGGGCCGGGAAAATCATCAGTTGCCGATTAACGAAAATCCTAAAATGCCTCAAGGGCCAATCTCCGAAGTAAAGGATCCGGTTTGCGGCATGCGCTTCGCCCCGGAAAAGGCGGCGGCGAAAACCGATTACGCGGGGGTGACTTATTACTTCTGCAACAAGTCATGTCTCGAAAGATTCAGCCTTAATCCGGCAAAATACCTCGGCGCCGATGCCATGCCGGCAGCCGGAGCGACGGCGAAAGCGGAATCGCCGGTAATCTCCGCCGGTTATACCTGTCCCATGGATCCGGAGGTCCGACAAAATGCGCCGGGCTCATGCCCGAAATGCGGAATGGCGCTTGAGCTCCGCAGCATTGGGCTGGAGGAACCGGATAATCCTGAACAGAAAGCAATGGAGCGCCGGTTTTGGGCGAGCCTCGCGCTGACCGCACCGATTTTCCTGCTGGCCATGGGCGAAATGGTCTCGGGCGCCGCGCTGAAGCAAGGAGTATGGATTCAGTTCCTGCTTGCTTCTCCCGTGGTGATCTGGTGCGGATGGCCGTTTTTTCGCAGAGGCTGGGCTTCGGTCATCAACCGCAGCCTGAACATGTTTACTCTGATCGCGGCGGGCACCGGCGCCGCCTACCTTTACAGCGTCAGCGCCGTATTTTTTTCGGGTTTTTTCCCGGAGTTTTTTCGCGGCCGCCACGGCGCTCCCGAAGTCTATTTTGAAGCTTCGGCCGTTATCACCACCCTCGTCCTCCTCGGACAAGTCCTTGAATTACGCGCCCGCAGCCGAACCGGCAGCGCGATCCGCGCATTACTCAGCCTTGCTCCAAAGACAGCCCGCCTTGTCGACGGCAGCGGGTCGGAAGGAGACGTTCCCCTGGATCAGGTAAAACCCGGCGATTGCCTGCGCGTGCGCCCGGGCGAAAAAATTCCGGCGGATGGGATCATCTTCGAGGGGGAGAGTTCCGTCGATGAATCCATGGTAACCGGCGAGCCAATGCCTGCGGCCAAATCCAAGGGCGACCGGGTTAGCTGCGGGACCGTGAACGGAGGCGGAAGCTTTTTAATGGTGGCTGAAAAAGTGGGAAGCGATACGCTCCTTGCCCACATCGTGCGCATGGTGAACGAAGCCCAGCGGAGCCGGGCGCCCATTCAGCGGCTGGCCGACAAGGTGTCTTCCTATTTTGTTCCCGCTGTCATTCTGGCGTCGGCCGCCACCTTCGCGGCCTGGGCGGCGGTTGGGCCGCCGCCGCGCATGGTGTATGCGTTGGTTGCCGCCGTGGCCGTACTCATCATCGCTTGTCCTTGCGCCCTGGGCTTGGCCACGCCGATGTCGATCATGGTCGGCATGGGGCGCGGCGCCAGAGCGGGCATTCTGATCAAAAATGCGGAAGCGCTCGAGTTGCTGAACAAAATCGATACTCTGGCAGTCGACAAAACGGGGACGCTTACGGAGGGGAAGCCGCAATTGACTTCGATTGAAGCTTCCGGGGAATGGACGGAAGCAGAAATATTGAGATTGTCCGCAAGTCTCGAACAGGCGAGCGAGCACGCACTCGCCGCGGCCATCATTT
>JBBISO010000008.1:17130-26188 GCA_037441325.1 Acidobacteriota bacterium
AACCGCCTGCCGCACTCGCGCAACGGCTCACCGCATTTCCGCCGCCGCAAACCGCGGGCTCGGGCTTTCCAAAGTGAGCGAGTTCCATTCCCTGACCGGCGAGGGGATAGTGGGCAAGGTTGATGGGCATTGGGTGGCAATCGGCAACCGCGGGATTCTTGAGCAGTCCGCGGCGGATGCCGAATATCTGGTCCGGAAAGCGGAAAATCTGCGGCGAAACGGCCGGACCATCATGTTTATCCTGGTAGACGGCGTTCCTGCGGGTCTCCTGGGTGTTTCGGATCCCGTGAAGCGGTCGGCCGAAGAGGCGATCAGCAACCTGCACAAGCAGGGCATCCGGGTGGTCATGCTGACGGGAGACAGCCGAACCACCGCAGAGGTTGTCGCCCGGCAACTGAAAATTGACCGCGTGGAGGCGGAAGTGTCTCCCGGCCGGAAAAGCGAGGTTATCAAACAGCTGCAATCCCGGGGCCGAATCGTGGCGATGGCGGGGGACGGGATCAACGACGCGCCCGCCTTGGCTCAAGCCCATGTCGGCATCGCTATGGGCACGGGAGCCGATATCGCGATCCAGAGCGCCGGTGTCACGCTCATTAAAGGCGATCTGAGCGGCGTCGCCCGGGCTTTGAAGCTCAGCCGGAGCACCATGAAAAATATCCGGCAAAACCTCTTTTTTGCCTTTCTGTATAATGTGCTTGGAGTTCCCATCGCGGCCGGAGTTCTGTTCCCCGTTTTCGGATTGCTGCTGAATCCGATGATCGCCAGCGCCGCAATGACGTTCAGTTCGGTCTCCGTCATCGGCAACGCTCTTCGGCTGCGCAATATTGACCTGTGATCTGAAACAGGAATGCGGCGGTTTGAGACCGGAACTCCACTTGAGTTTCGCTTCATTCCGGTGGCGTCTGCCACACGTAGATGTCTTGCGCCACTTCCGATTCCAGCGCTATTTCCGTCTCCTCGCATTGAACAACATATGCGGGCCACTTTTGAATCAGTTTCAGCGAAACTCCCGGCGAAATGCCGAGCGCGGAAAGTTTCAGCAGCCGCGAGTGCTCGCGCGCGCAAAAATAGGCCACCCGGGCGGATTCGCCGACACGCAACTGGTTGCAGGACACCACGATCGGTTTCAGCTCGTCGCGCGCCTGCCGGCAGCATTCTCCTTCAGGTATGGGTTTGTTGTGGGGACAAAAGCGCGGATGGCCCAGCAGCGTGCAAATGGAATTCGTGATCCCCTCGGCCAGCAGGTGTTCGTATTCGCAGGCCGCGGCCTCGCTGTCTTCCACCCGTGATCCGAGGACGTCGCAAATCAATCTTTCGGCCAGCCGGTGGCGGCGCATGATCTGTTCCGCCAGCAAACGGCCTTTGGGCAGCAATCGGACTCGCTTGGAATCATCGATCGCAAGAAGCCCATCTTCGGCGAGCCTTTCCAGGAGTGCCTTGGATACCGGCTTGGCGGCGTTGTCGATGACCTGCTCCATGGTAGCGGACTTCTGCTCCTGCAAAGTCCATACCGTTTCAAGCACCTCGGTTATTTCTTCAGCTGATCTGTTTTCCATAGCTATCCCGGCGTGCAGGTTAATTGAACTGTATGTTCAGCGCGCGCAGAATCCAACTGACGGCGGCGCCTACCGCGACGGCAAATGGGGCGATGAAGGCCGCCATCGCCGCCGCCCGCTTCCATCCCTGCTCCTTGATGATCATAAAGAAACTCGCCAGACAAGGGATAAAAAGCGTCAGCACGATCATGCTCACGACAATTTGCTGTCCGCTTAACAGTCCCTTTCTCGCCAGATCATAGAGCCCTGCGGCCCCGTAATCGCGCCGCAGAAAACCCAACAGAAGGATTCCGGCAGCTTCGGCGGGCAGATGCAGCAAGCCTTCGATTACCGGTTCCAGAGCCGCTTGCATCCATGAAAGCAAATCTCTTCCCATCAGCCGAACGCTGTCAAGAACAAACAGGATCAGCGTTCCGGCCAGGAATAAAGGAACGGCCTCCTTCAAATACCACTGGACACGGTACCAGGTTTTCAGCGCAACATTTTTTAATTGCGGCACACGAATGGGGGGGATTTCGAAGATGAACTCGCTGCGCCGCCCGCGTATGAACCGCGCGGAAAGCCAGCCGACCAAGAGGAGCTGGGAAGCGACCACGCCGATGACCGTCAGCGTCGCTTTGGGAGAAACACCCGCGGCGATTCCCAGCATCACTCCCAGCTGGGCCGAGCATGGAATCCCCAAGGCAAGAAGAAAAATGGCTATGAATCTTTCTCTCTTTGAACCGAGGATTCGCGTCGACATCGTGGCCATGGTGCCGCAGCCGAACCCCAGAACCATCGGCAGAACGGCTTTCCCGTTCAGGCCCAGCCACCGCAGCAATCGGTCGGATAAAATGGAAAGCCGCGGGATGTACCCGCTGTCCTCAAGCAGTCCGAACGCGATGAAAAAGGTCCCCACGACCGGCAAAATGATTCCAATGGCGTAGGTCAAACCCATGGACACGAGGCCGTATTTGCCCAGCGTCAGTTCCGAGAAAAAACCCGATGGCAGCAGGGTCCGCAAAAAAGGAACCAAGTGCTGTCCGAACATCACCTTTTCCACCAGGCCTACGAGCGTTTGCGCCCCGGTATATCCCACGAACTCATAAAGCAGCAGCAAAACCACGAACAATATGGGAATGCCGGTCGATGCCCGGCGCGTCAAAATGCCCAGCTCGTATGCAAAGCGCCGACTCCCGGAGGTCAACACTCCCAAAGGAATGATAACGGGAGCGATGCAAAGAAGAAAATGGACCAGCTCCGGGATGAGCCCGTATTCGAGGCGGCCGTCCGGATTTTTGCCCAACAGAACGTTGCGCAGCAGGCTTTCAGGTTGAAAATGCGCGCCTATGAGCGCATCCGTCCGGCTCCCGATGATCTGAAAGGCAGCGCCGAACGGAGTCGGAATGCCCAGAACCCCTCCCAGCGCGTTCCAGAAAAATATAAACAAGCCGAAAATCAACATCGCCAGCCAGAAACGGTTGAAACTTCCGGATTCCTCCAAAAATCGGACGGGCCTCTTCTTCTTGAAAGAAGCCACCGCTTTGTCGAGCAGCTTGTTTCGGATCTCGGCGATTTCTCTCGCCGGATTGTTGCGGCCGGACGAGCGGCAATCAGCCAGCCATTCCTTCAGCCGGATGCCGGCCTCCGAGCCTAAACACTCGTCGATGATCCGAGCAAAGTCGCGGTCTCCTCCCGCCATCCACTCGATGGAAAGCAATACGGGAGGAGACAGAGCATTTAAACCTGGATCCCTGTGATTTCCCGGAAACAACTCCAGCAGGGGATTTCGAGGTTTCTTGGCGCTCTGGATCGCGTTCAGAAGCTGTCTTTTCCCTTTGGCATAAATGGCGATGGTCTCGACGGCCGGAATGGAAAAATAATCCGATATTCCCTGCGAATCAATCGCGACTCCCCGCTCCTCCGCCTCGTCAATCATGTTTAAAACGAGGACCAGCGGAATCCCGAATTCCGCCAGCTGCGAGGTAATTAAAAGAGTCCGGCGCATGTTTTTGGCGTCGGCGATTTGCACAATGACGTCCGGCTTCTCCCGCAACAAAATTTCACAAGTGACCAGTTCGTCTTCAGATTGGGGGACCAGACTGTTGATGCCGGGCGTGTCCACAATCTGATAGGTGATTCCCCCCAACTGCATCCAGCCGCGGGAGATTTCAACGGTAGTTCCGGCGAAATTGGAGACCAGCGCGTAATTGCCGGTCAACATTCTGAAAATAACAGATTTGCCCACATTGGGATTGCCGACCAGGACCACCTTTTTGGAATCGGAATGAATTGGAGGCGCCATACACGCAGGATGCTTTCTGAAATTAAATTTCAAACAGAACCTAAGATAATACCAGAAGCTTGCGTAATCCCAAAAGAGTAGGCTCGGCGAAAAACATGTCGGCTTTTATTATTGTAGAACAGGATGAAATCCATTAAGTGCGTAAGCTTGCTTGCGCCTGGGGCGCAAAATACCAGAGAGTGTGTATTTCAGCAGCCTTAAAAGCGGCAGCAAGCTTGCGCACTCAAGGGCTTCGCCCTCTCAAAACATGGGCCGGCTGACTCGCGCTTCTAATTGCACCGGGCGCGCAGTTTCCCGTCCGTTCAGTCCATGCTTGATGTTAATATTTATAATTTATTAAAGGGAAGGAACGGATGCCTGCTCCTGTGTTTAGGGCGATAATAATTGCATATGTTTTCCTGCAGGCGGCAGGCGCCGGCGCCTATGACCATTCCGCTTTTGCGGCCAGGCGCGATATCCTGATGAAACAAATTGCAGGTTCGCTCGCGGTCCTGCAAGGAGCGCCGGATACCGGTGCCTACACTGCGTTCCGGCAGGATAACAACTTTTATTACCTGACCGGATTGGAGGCGCCGAATGCGCTGCTCCTGCTGGATGCGGCGCAACGCCGGACTATTTTGTTTCTCCCTCCCCGAGACAAAGAAAAGGAACGCTGGGAGGGTGCCGGCCTTTTTGCCGGGCCGGAAGCTCGCGCCGAAACCGGCATCGAAGAAGTTTTGGAATTGTCCCGGTTCGGGGATGAACTGGACAAGCGCAAGAATTCGCTTCGCGTTCTCTATACTCCCTTTGCGCCCCAAGAGACGGCGGCGATGAGCCGTGACCGGGCGCTGAGGCACGAATCGGCCCGCCAAAACGATCACTGGGATGGCCGGATCAGCCGGCAGGCCGCATTTATTAACAGCCTGCAAACAAGGCTGGGCGCCGTAAGCATCAAGGATTTATCGCCGATTCTCGACGGCATGCGGCGGGTTAAGGATGCCCAGGAAATTGAGCGCCTTCGGATTGCAGGCCGCATCAGCGCCCTGGGAATGAAGGAAGCCATGCGTTCTGTCAGGCCGGGCAGGTACGAATATCAGGCCGCGGCGGTGGCTGAATTTGTTTTTTTATGGCGCGGCGCACAAGGCCTTTCGTTTTTCCCGATAGTCGCGTCCGGCCCTAATTCCTGCTTCCCGCACTATAGCGCAAACCGGCGCCGCATGGAGGCCGGCGATATCGTTGTCATGGACATCGGGGCCGACTATCGCTATTATCAGTCGGACATCACGCGCTCTTTCCCGGTCTCGGGCAAATTCAGCGAGGAGCAAGCCAAGGTTTATCGGATTGTACTCGATGCTCAGAGGGCGGCGCTTGAAAAGGTTCGTCCCGGCTCGACCTTCAACACTCTCAGGGATGCCGCAAAGGAAGTACTCGAACGTTACGGATACGCCGGTTACCTGACGCATGGTGTAAGCCATTATGTCGGCATGTCGGTCCATGATGCCGGAGAACCGGAACCTTTCGAACCGGGTGTGGTGATTACCGTAGAGCCCGGCGTCTATATGCCGGAAAGGAATTTAGGAATTCGTATCGAGGACACCGTGCTGGTAACCCAAAATGGATACGAAATCTTAACCGGAGAAGCGCCGAAGGAAATTGCCGAAATCGAGAAACTGATGGCCGCCGCGGGTTTCGCGGAAACCATTGCGATTAACGCTGGCCGCCGGGCGGGAATTCCAATCCAACGGATTTATAAATGATTCAGATCTTGCATGAAAAAGACAAGGCCAAGCTTTTCGCCTGGCTGGAGAGCCGAAAATTCCTGGTGTCGAGCGGGATTGCTGCGGCGGTGCGGCAGATTATTTCCCAGGTTCGCCGGGAAGGAGATCGGGCGCTGTTGAGGTTTACCGAACGCTTCGACAAGATCAAGCTGACGGCCAGGCAATTATGCGTGCGTCCGCAAACTTTGCGGGCGGAAGCCAAAAAGGCCGATCCGGCGCTGCTGCGCGATCTGGAAAAGGCAATCTTCAATATCCATGCCTATCACGCGAGGGAGATCCAGAAATCCTGGGAATTCACCAAACGGGGTGTGGTCTTGGGCCAGAGGGTGCTTCCGTTGGATAGGGTCGGAGTCTATGTGCCGGGAGGGAGTGCGGCGTATCCTTCCACCGTATTAATGAACATTATTCCGGCCAAGATCGCGGGCGTTCGGCGGATCGTAGTGGTGACGCCGCCGGGCACGTTTCGGCAACATCCTATCATTGCCGCGGCTTTGTACGAACTCAACGCGACCGAAGTCTACCTGGCAGGGGGAGCACAAGCCATCGCGGCGCTCGCCTTCGGAACCGAAACCATCCCCCGCGTGGACAAGATCGTCGGCCCCGGCAACGCCTTTGTTACGGCCGCCAAGCGGGAGGTGGTCGGACAAGTGGACATCGATATGATTGCGGGGCCCAGCGAAGTGGTCATTCTGGCAACCGCGGAGTCAAATCCGCGTTTCATCGCCGCCGACATGCTCTCCCAGGCGGAGCATGATGCGGCCGCCTGCTCGATTTGCTTTACCGATTCCCTCCCTCACGCGGTGATGGTGCGGCGCGAGTTGGAGCGCCAGATCGAATCTCTGCCGCGAAAGGAAATCGCCCGCAAATCGCTGGCAAGCTATGGCGCCATTGTCGTCATTGACAGTTATGAAGCGATTCAGTGGGTCAATGAGATAGCGCCCGAGCACCTGGAAATATTTTCGAGCCTCCCGCTATCGACTATCGATAAGATCCGGAATGCCGGGTGCATTTTTTACGGAGATCATTCGCCCGAGGCGGTAGGGGATTATTTTGCCGGCAGCAATCATGTTCTCCCCACGGGAGGCACCGCGCGTTTTTCCTCGCCCCTCGGCGTTTACCATTTCCAGCGCAGGACCGGCATTGTCCGGTATACGAGGGAGGAGTTGGCCCGCACCTGGAAGTCGATCGACGCGCTGGCGCGCGCCGAGGGTCTCGATGGCCACGCAAAGTCCGTGTGCATCCGGCAGGAAACCCGCAATTCCCGATCGCGTAAGGACGTAATGCCGTGAAAAAAAAATCCCCTCTTTATGGCGTGAAACCGCAGGTTCTTAAGGTGCCTGCGTACACGCTGCGCGCGTACGAGGCGGAAGTAAAGCTCAACCAGAACGAGAATCCTTTTGATTTTCCGGAGGACCTCAAGGAGGAGGCCTTCCGGCGCTATAAAGAGCGCCAATGGTCGCGCTATCCCGATTTCGTGCCCGATTCGCTTCAACAGCGACTGGCGGAGTTCGTCGGCTGGCACAAAGAGGGCGTTCTGGTCGGCAACGGTTCCAATGAATTGTTGCAGGCCGCCCTCATGGTGCTGATCCGGCCCCGGACCCGTGTGGCTATCCCGTATCCGACCTTTACTGTTTATAGCCTGATCTCCCATGTGCTGGGCGCCAAAGTCGTCGGCATTCCGCTGAATCCGGACATGAGCTATAACGTTGACAGGCTTATTTCCAAGTCGAACGAAGCGGGCGCGGGCGTACTCATCATCAACACTCCTTATAATCCCACAGGGACGATTATTCACCGGGAAGGGCTGCGGCGGATCCTGGAAGAGTTCTCCGGACATGTCCTTCTGGATGAAGCCTATTGCGAATTTTGCGGCCAATCGGGGTTTGAGTTTCTTACGACACACCCGAGGCTGATCATCACCAGGACTTTTTCCAAAGCGATGGGGATGGCGGGATTGAGAGTGGGATATTTGCTTGCGCACCCGGATCTGGCCGCTCAGATTTCCAAGGCAAAACTTCCCTATAATGTCAATCAATTCAGCCTCACGGCCGCGGAAGTGGCGTTGGAGAACATCGACCGATTCCGTCCGGCGATTGAAGCGGTGCTGCGGGAAAAAGAGCGTCTGGGAAAAGAACTCGCAGGTCTGCCGGGATTCAAGGTTTATCCCTCGGAAGCCAACTTCTTCCTCGTGGAGGCTCCAATCGCGCCGCAGACGCTTTTCGATGATCTGCATCGGCAGGGCATTTTGATTCGCGATGTCTCTTCCTATCCAATGCTCTCGAAGTGCCTGCGAATCAGCGTGGGCAAGCGGGAGGAAAACGATCAGTTACTATCTGCGCTGCGTGCCGGCCTGGCTTCTAATACTCCGGCCGGCACCGGGAGCGCCCGGGAATCAGCATGAACGGACGAACAGCCACCATAAGCCGGAAGACGAATGAGACGGACATAACGGTTGCCCTGAACCTTGACGGGAGCGGATTAAGCGATGTGCAGACGGGAGTCCAATTCCTGGACCATATGCTCGCGCTTTTTGCGAAACATGGAATCTTCGACCTGGAAGTCCGCTGCCAGGGAGACCTCGGAATTGACGCTCATCATTCCGTGGAAGATATCGGCATCTGTCTGGGTGCAGCCTTGGACAAAGCTCTGGGAGACAAAACGGGACTGGCCCGGTTCGCCCACGCGTATTTTCCGATGGATGAGACTCTCGCCCGGGTGGCGGTGGACCTGTCCGGAAGGCCCTTTTTGATATACAACGTGAAAATGAAGCGGGAGCGCGTCGGGGAACTGGAGTCGGATCTTATTGAAGAATTTTGGAGGGCGGTGGTAACACACGCCAAAATGAATCTTCATATCGAACTTCTTTATGGGCGCAATCCCCACCACATTTTTGAGGCCGTGTTCAAGGCCGCGGCGCGCGCCCTCAGCCTCGCAACCCGCATCGACTCCCGCGTCCCGGGAGTGCCGTCCACCAAAGGAGTCCTCTAACTTGGCCGGCGCTTTTCAGACGGTCATCCTCGACTACGGAATGGGAAACCTCCGCAGTGTGGAAAAAGCTGTGGAGGCGGTGGGCGGCCGGCCGGTCATTACGGCGGATCCCGAAGAAATCCGCCGCGCGGAACGCCTGATTCTGCCGGGGGTCGGGGCGTTCGGAGATGCGATGAAAAATCTGAAGCAAAGCCATCTGGACCGGGCCATACGCGATGCTGCCGGCACGGGGAAGCCGCTGTTGGGACTATGCCTCGGCCTCCAG
This sequence comes from Acidobacteriota bacterium, assembly GCA_037441325.1. Classification (GTDB taxonomy): domain Bacteria; phylum Acidobacteriota; class UBA6911; order UBA6911; family UBA6911; genus UBA6911. Next base: position 25,981 of record JBBISO010000008.1, read on the forward strand.
CTGCTTTTCGCGCATAGCGAAGAATTCGGCAGCCATGAAGGCCTCAGCCTGCTTCCCGGCCGAGTGATGAAGTTCAATGAACCGGGCTTGCGCGTGCCCCATATTGGCTGGAACCAGATTGAAGGCAACCGGCCGGATCCGCTGCTCAGAGACATACCCGAGGGAAGCTACCTTTATTTCGTGCATTCCTATTTTGTGGAACCCGATC
>JBBISO010000009.1:0-10708 GCA_037441325.1 Acidobacteriota bacterium
GAGCCTATTTCGGCCGTCTGGGTTGCCTGGGCATGCGACCCGGCCAATATTGAAACCCATAACAGAACAGTAGCTAATCGCAATATGGCTCTCCCTGCCTGACGGCCGTTTGTTTAATCGATCCACTGAATCCAGGATTGAAGCCTCTCTTTGAGCCTGGCCATGAACCGGTCCGCTACCGCGCCATCGATAACGCGCTGATCGAATGTGAGCGATAGATATGCCATCGAGCGGATCGCGATGGCATCATGAATTACAACCGGGCGTTTCTCGATGTTGCCGATTCCGAGAATAGCAACCTGCGGCTGGTGGATGATCGGGGCCGCAAAAAGCCCTCCGTGGCTTCCAGAATTCGTCATGCTTATCGTTCCGTTTTGCACGTCATCCGATTTGAGCCGCTTGTGTCGCGCCCGTTCCGCCAAATCACAAATAGCCAGGGCCAGTCCGGTGAAGCTTTTCAGATGCGCATCTTTGATTGTTGGGACGATCAGTCCGGTGTCCAAGGCCATGGCAATACCCAGATTGATGGGCTTTTTATAAATGATGCTTTCTCCTGACACCGACGAATTGAAAATCGGGAATTCGCGGACAACATCAACGAGCGCCTTGGCAAAAAAGGGCGAATAGGCAAGCGGAACGCCTTCCCTTTTCATGAATTCGACCTTATGAAGCTCGCGCAATTGGACGACCGCGCTCATATCCACTTCAAAAAAAGTATGCGCATGAGCCGAAGTTTGCTTGCTTATGACCATATGTTCGGCGATTGCCTTGCGCATCGCGACCATGGATTCGGTTTTGGTTTCCCCCCTAAATCGCATTGTCTCGGGTGCTGGCGGCGCGTCTTTAAAGGCGGATTCTTCGCCGCCAGTGTTTGCGGCGGATGCCACCGTTTCAGAAGCCATTGCCTCACGCTCTGATGATTGAACCTCAACCTCCTCGGGCTGGACTCCTTTCACTGTTTCGCTTTGCGCAATGTAGCGCAGCAAGTCGTCCTTCATGATTCGGCCTTCGGGCCCCGTTCCATGAATCTCGCCAAGATCGATATTGTTTTCCCGCGCAAGTCTTCGAACCAGAGGGGACGTGCGTATATCCTGTATTTGGATGGATGGCCCCGCAGGCGCAGCCTGCAATTGCCCCACATCCGGCGCTGCGAACGAATCGATTATCTCCGCCTCGCCCGCAACCGGGGGACCCTCTGTTCCGGGCTCCGCTTTTGCTGCAGGCATCTGATCCGCAACCCCAATCGCATCCTTGCGGTCCTCGATGTCTTCTTTCTCTTGCGCGTCCGTTTCTCTGATGATCGCCAATACCGTATTGAACAGAACGGTTTTCCCTTCGGGAACCAAGATTTCGCTCAAAACTCCGCTCGCAGGAGATGGGATTCCAGAATCGACTTTTTCGGCGGAAATCTCAAATAACGGCTCATCCCGGGCTACGGCATCGCCAACCTTTTTTAACCATTTCTTAAGCGTGCCTTCCAAAACGGATTCTCCCATTTGCGGCATCAACACTTTCGTCGCCATCGAACGTCAGCCCTCCCGGTTCTGTGATTCCATGTTGAGTATCCCCGGCACCTCGGTTGATTCCCCCTGGACTCAGATGTCAGGGTGCATATCGTGCCGTTCGCGATTGCGCGCGCCCGGATATTCGTCCCTGCAACACTCTCCGGATGCTTCGCGCACGACGCCGTTTTGGAAAACACATTCCGGCACTCCCTCGACGGCCTCCATATAAGGTCTAAGTTCCTCAAGCAAGCCGCGTTCGGTTAGGCGAATCATTTCCCGGCCAAAAACCTGTCCGAACTCGCGAATGTATCGTTCGGCGATCTCCGTCATATCAAGTGTGCGCGATAAAAGCATTTGCATCGAGGTCACGCTCCGGCCGACAATCCCGCAGGGCACAATCAGGTCGTAATAGGACAGGTCCGTGTTGATGTTCAGGGCAAATCCATGCCGCGTAATCCAGCGGCTGATATGTACTCCGAGAGCTCCTATTTTCCCCTTTTCCGTCCACACACCCGTGAATCGGGCATCTCGGTTTCCTTGGATTTCATAGATTGCCAAAAGGCGTATCAAGGACTCCTCAAGGTTCCTCATATAACTACGGACGTCGCGTTCACACGTTTGAAGAAAGAGAATCGGATAACCCACCAATTGGCCCGGACCGTGGAAAGTAATGTCCCCGCCGCGATCCACATTCCAGAGGCTGACGCCTCGGGCTTTCAATTCGTCCTCCTGGACCAACAGATGGCTTACCTTGGCCTTTCTTCCCAGCGTTATGGTCGGCGGGTGCTCCAGCAACAGAAGTACATCTCGGCTGAACCCGCGCCTTTTTAGTTCACTGATCTGCATCTGCAAACTGAGGGCTCGGGCGTATGGAACGGATCCCTGCCATAGAGCATAACAATCCTTCATCGCAATCACGCGTCCGTCAGATATGGACTGCAGTTCCACTGCAAAGCGCGTGGGCGGCTTCCATAATTCCCTCCGAAACAGTAGGATGCGGGTGAACTAGATGAGAAACATCGGCAGCAGTGGCTTCAAGCCCGATCAAAGCGGCCCCCGCGGCGATCAGCTCGGTTACGTGGGGGCCGATCATGTGGACACCCAGGATCTGTTTATGTTTTCTTTCGCCGACCAGCTTTACAAACCCCTCGCCTTCGCCCAATATCGCAGCTTTGCTCACCGCGGCAAAGGGGAATTTGCTGGTCACCACGTCGAAGCCTCTTTCTCGTGCAGCAGTTTCTGTAAGACCGACGCTCGCAACCTCAGGATGGCAGAAGGTGCAATTGGGGGCCAGATCATAATTAATGGGCGCGGACGCCTTTCCCGCAATATGCTCTGCGGCCAGAATTCCTTCGTGAGTAGCAACATGCGCCAGCGCTTTCGTGGGCACTACGTCTCCGACCGCAAACAGGTTTGGAAAACTGGTTTGCATATTCGAATCGATACCGATATAGCCGCCGGAGGTGGCTACCCGCAGTTTTTCCAGCCCAATGTCTTCGCTCACCGGCTTGCGCCCGATCGCAACCAACGCCTTTTCCGCCATTAAGGTTTTCGTCTCTCCCTCAGGCGTAGAAACCAAAGCATGGACGCCACCGTCCGTGATTTTCATATCCTCCAAACGAGCATCGGTTAAAAACTTGATCCGTTTTTTTGCCAGCAGCTTTCGAATTTCCTCCGAGACTTCTGGGTCTTCCAGGGGAAGGATCCGCGGCAGCATTTCCACCACCGTAACGTCGCAGCCGAATCTCGAAAATATCGAAGCAAACTCCACCCCCACGGAGCCGGCGCCGATCACCAACAGCGATCTGGGCACGCTTTCCAGGTCCAAAATTTCCTTGTTGCTCAGAATCGTGTTGCCGTCCAGTTCGAGGCCCGGCATCAGCTTTGCCTCCGATCCGGTAGCGATGATTATGTTCCTGGCGTGTATCTCGGCATAGGCCGCGCCCTCTACATCGACAATGCCTGGAGCCGCCAGCCTCCCATAGCCTCGAAAGACTGCAACCTTGTTTTTTTTCATCAAAAAATCCGTCCCCATAGACAATTTCTTGACGATCCTGTCCTTGCGCGCTTTCACCATGCGAAAATCAAGATTGAGATTGTTGCACAGGATGCCGTATTCTTTTCCGTGCTTTGCCTTCTCATAGAGATCCGCATTGAAAAGCAGCGATTTGGTGGGAATGCATCCCCAATTCAAACATGTTCCCCCGAGCCGGGAGTGCTTTTCGATGAGCGCGACTTTAAGTCCAAGCTGGCTGCCTTTGATTGCCGAAACATAGCCGCCCGGACCACTTCCGATGACTGCCACGTCATAGAGAATGGGTTCTGTGTTCAAGATCACCTCTTATATAATGGACGCCCGACTTCGTAAGATGAAAGCCCGTTTCAGCTTCGAAGCCGGCGTTCAGCTTAAAAGCTGTTCCATCCGGTATAGCATTCCTTCACGGGTATATGCGGCTAGCTCAACTATGCCCGAATCCATTCGGATTGCATCTTCCGGGCAAGCTTCAACACAAAAGCCGCAAAAAATGCAAATCCCCAAGTCAATGTCAAAAACCTGCGCGACTTTTTCGATATTCGGATCGGGATGCTCCGATGCCACAATATGGATGCACCGGGCCGGACATATCGTCTCGCACAACATGCAGGCCACGCATCGGGGTGAACCATCTGGCCTGCGGGTCAGCCGGTGGCGCGTCCGCAGTCTGCTTGAGAAAGGTCGGCGTTCTTCGGGGTACTCGATCGTTACGGTTTCGCCCTTGCCGATCTTGAAACCAAACCGCGAGCCACATGACGCGGAAAATTCGCCATAAAGTGTCTGGCGGTAAGGACCAGGCCCCTGACTACCTCGGTCAGGTACAGCTTTTCGATGGCTCCAAGAGGTCGCTGGATCATACGTGTCAAAAGGTTTGCGTGGTGCCGGCGCCGCCCCTATACGCACCGCTACATGACCGCAAATGGCCTAGTCAATTTGTCGCGAAACCGACATTTCCGCTATACGCCGACGCATTAGATCACAATGATCCCCCTCATGCGCCGCGAATTGAAGAAGAATCTGTTTGCCTCGGGTTTCGGCGAATCGATTAGCATATTCTTTGAAATATTCAACCGTGTTGAGATTCAAAGCCAGTGCAATCTCCAGCGAAGCTTTGCTATTCAGGCGGAACTCTCCTGTTTTTTCATATTTGGAAAGGTCAGGAATCAATTCTTCAAATTCATATGGGTTAAAATGGAGGAAGATGGGCGCGCGCACCAAATCTTTCTCCTGTTGAACAATTTCCTCCAATTCCCTGTTCAGCTCCGCGATATGGGCTTCTTCTTCTCGAGTAATCTGCTCAAACACCGCTTTCCCGCCCGGATCCTGGTTGCGCCGGGCCGAATCTCGGTAAAACTCCAGGCATCGGTTTTCCATGCATAATGCCATTTTGACGGCATCCCGAGCAAAAATTCGTTCGGTATCAAGTTTTTGGCTTTCGCCAACGAGCCGCTTTTCCCGGCAATCTTCGCAAATACCATAGGTTTGAAAGCGATGATGAACTGGCTGGAAGCGATATTTTTGAATAATTTCATTCTGAATTTTATCCAGTTCCGGACATACAAATTCGATGGCCTTATGGCACTTGGTGCACACGATATGATGATGCTGCGGATGGTGGTGGCTGTGTTCGAATCGCGTCAGTCCATCCCCCAGGGTAATTTCCTTCGCAATGCCGCAAGCTGTCAGCGACTTAAGAGTGCGGAAAACAGTTACCACTCCAACCTTTTTGTCTCGCTTCTTGACCAGAGCATAAATGTCTTCAACACTAAGGTGTCCTTCAGCGTTGAGAAATGTCTCCAAAATCAAGTCCTTCTGATAGGTCTTTTTCAATCCGTTCCGGCGTAGGTAGGCATAAAAAAGTTCAGTTTCCTCCCTTAATTTTTTCGTCAGCATGTTCGCCTCCCGCTACCGGATGAACGAAATTCATCATAGCACTTATTTTGCAAATGATCTTCAACAAAGATACCTTCCTTCCCCGGAAGCCGTTTGCAGACACACTGTTCCGGACACATGCCGACTCGAAGGATCTATGCAGATCAGTCGGCTGTTTTAGAGAAATCTGCGGCCGCTCCGCCGCCGAGGGAAAGGGTTACGGTGCTAGGCAGTCTCGGCCAGAAAAGTAAAGCTGATTCGATGACGTTCCCGCTCCAAGACACTGAATCCCTGGGATCTCAATTGTTCAAGAAGCTCGTCCTCGTTGAAAAACCCGAAGCGGATGAAATGTTCAAGAAAATATGCAATTCCCGCTGAGCGCGCGGGGCGAATCGTGGTCTGAACACATAGGCGGCCCGTCCGTCCGAGAATCCGATGAATCTCCTTCAATGCCGCATCGGGGCAGTCGAAGAGGTGCAGAGCTCCGCAGCAATTGACATATTGGAAAGCGGCGTCGGTGAAAGGGAGGGAAAAGGCTGTTCCGCGGATAAAAATAATATTCCGAATGCCCTCTGCTTCCGCGAGGCGCCGGGCGTGGCGAAGCATGGGCCAGGATAGGTCAAGGCCGACCACCAATTCGTTGCCGTGTCGTGCAAGCGGGCGCGTGAATATGCCGGTGCCGCAAGCCAGATCCAACACGCGTTCGGCGCTATGGCCATTCCTTAGCCGCAACACCGTAGTTATTTCCTCGCTAAACCGCCTCGAGCTGGCAATGTAATAACCGATCCGGCGCCAAATTTTTTCATAAATGGAGACGATCATGGATGCTTGCATGAGACGCTGAAACGGAGTGATGACCTCATTAATATCATCCCCGATCATATCCGGGATCCCCTCCCTTATCGGATAAAGGGCCCTGCATGACGTACAAGCCAGCCGCTCGGCAACAAGATTCAACGCCACTCCCCGGCAGTGCGGGCAGCGCATATAAGGAAGAATTTTTGAAATCATGGAAATACTATAATTTCGTAAGGATTTCCGGCCCGTTTTCCGTTACGGCAACCGTATGCTCGAAATGAGCCGAGGGTTTTCCATCGAGCGTGACGACGGTCCATCCGTCCGAAAGTATCTGCACCTTGTCGGCGCCCATATTAACCATGGGCTCAATCGCCAAAACAACGCCCGGCTTGAAAAGGACACCTCGCTCCTGGCCCACATAATTCAATACCATGGGGTCTTCGTGCATATGCTTGCCGATTCCATGGCCGCCGAATTCCTTGACAAGCGAAAAACCGTGCGATTCGGCATGGATTTGAATCGCGCGCGAAAGGTCCGACAAATGATTCCCGGAAACCATCTGTTCGATTGCGAGATAAAGACATTCCTCCGTAACCCGGACCAGTTCTTTGGTTTTGCCGGATATCTCGCCTATCGGCACCGTAATGGCGGCATCGCCGAAGTATCCTTTGTACAAGACCCCGAAATCCAATCCGACAATATCGCCTTCCCGCAATTCTGTATTGCCGGGAATTCCGTGCACAACCTGATGATTTATCGACGTGCACAGCGCCCGGGGAAATCCGCGATACCCTTTAAAGGCGCTTTCGGCCCCGAGCTTTGCTGCCTTCTGTTCCGCGCGCCGATCCAGTTCCTTAGTCAAAACACCTGGTTTGCAGCAGACGCGTAAATCCTCCAAGATTGAAGCCACAATGCGCCCGGCATCACGCATAATCCCGATTTCACGCTTCGATTTAAGTGTGACCATACAGCATCTTTTTTTTGGGTTTTTTCGGAGGAACCGATCCCGGCTTGCGATCGATCGGGCATTCTTTAATGCAGAGAATATTGGCTGCCATGTATTCGCATAGGATTGCCATGTCAGGTACGCGGCGCCGCGATGGTGATGATGAACACTCCCTGGCAAAAAATGGGGGTTAACGGTCCAACTCGCCCGCGATCATGTTGATGGACCCAAAGGTGGCCACGATATCAGCCACCATATAACCCTCAAGCATCGTGTGGAGACCCGCCATTGCAAAAAAGCATGGCGGCCGGACTCGGACTCGATAGGGCCTGTCGCTTCCGTCGCTGGCGACATAGAAACCCAATTCGCCGTTGGCGCCCTCAACGGCAAAATAAGTATCCCCCGGCGGCACGCGAATGCCGTGGCCGTTCATAATCAGCTTGAAATGGTTCATCAAACCTTCGATATTGCCGTAGGTGTCTCCCTTGCCAGGCAGCACAGCTCTCTTGTCCTTCGGCATGATCCGATCATGGAATGGGCGTTCTGTGCCCCCCAGCGTGGGCTCTACTTCGCTAATGGCATTTACCAATCCTTCCGTACGTCCGAGTTTTGCTTCATCCGCCAACTCGAAAGACTTCATCGTTTTGCTCTCCGAATAGACGTTTACAGGTCCTTCGGGGATATCCTTCAGCGCCTGACGGATGATTCGGATGCTTTGTCGCATTTCTTCCATACGAACCAGATACCGGTCGTAGTTGTCGCCTCGTTCCCCCAAGGGAACTTCAAAGTCAATTCGGTCATAAGCAAAATAAGGGAATGCTTTGCGTACGTCATAATAAATGCCCGCGGCGCGCGCCATCGGTCCTGTGATGGAGTAGTGGAGCGCGTTTTCCTTCGTCAAGACGCCTACATTGCGGGTTCGGTCGACGAAAATCCTGTTCCGGGTGAGAAGTTTGTCCACTTCCGAAATTTCTTTTTCGGTCTTTGCCAGCTCCGTTTCCAACCGCTTTGCCAGACCTTCCGGGAAATCACCCTTTACACCACCGATGCGTCCATAGGAAGTTGTGAGCCGCGCGCCCGTGACTTCCTCAATGATTTCGTATAGGTATTCCCTCGCTTTCATTAAATAAAGGAAGGCTGTCATTGCGCCCAATTCCATAGCCGAGGCCGCAATACAGGTCAGGTGATCCGTGATCCGCGAAATCTCGCTCAGGATCACGCGGATATACTTACCGCGCTCGGTGATTTCAATTCCCAGAAGCTTTTCGACCGCGGCGCAGTAACCGAAATTGTTGATAAGAGGAGAGACGTAGTTGAGGCGGTCGGTGTACGGAACGGCTTGAGTCCAGCTCGAATTTTCGCAGCTTTTCTCGAAAGCTCGGTGCAGATAGCCAATTTCAGCCTCCACCTTGATCACAGTCTCTCCTTCAAGTTCCGTGAGCAAGCGAATGACACCATGCATCGCCGGGTGAGAGGGACCTACGTTCAGGAGCATGTTATTGGTTTCCCTGCTGGCATCCGAAGGGGACATGATTCCCTCTAAAGCTCTTGCTTTTGGTTCTCGATTTTCAGCTGGAGTTTCATGAGACCATCCAAAACGGCCTCAGGGCGCGGCGGGCATCCGGGTATATAGATATCGACCGGCAAAATCGTATCGATGCCCTGCACGGTAGCGTAGTTGTCATAAAATCCTCCGGTGCAGGTGCACGCCCCAAACGCCACGACCCATTTCGGTTCGCACATCTGATCGTAGACTCGCCGCAGAAGGGGGGCGATCTTGTGACTGATCGTTCCGACGACCAGAAGCACATCGGCTTGCCGCGGCGAAAAACGAGGCAGCCCTGCGCCGAAGCGATCCATATCGTAATGGCCGGAGGCGGTCGACATATACTCCATGCCGCAACAGGCGGTCACAAAAGGATAAATAAAAAGCGAATACTTGCGGGCCCAGGCAACCGCGCGTTCCAGCCTGGTCGCGATAAATCCCGGACCTTCCCCCAACTCAATCACCATTTTATTTCCCCGCCTAGGAGTGACCTTAGGGCCTTAAATATATCCAATCTTTAAGGAATCCGTACAGAAGAATTAAGTGCAAACGTCAATAAGCAAGAAACCTTCAGGGAATCGCAGCGTTTTGGTGCTCAGCAAATGCCTACCTAGGATGCCCGCACGGACGCGCAACCTTCACCTCATGCCGCCGCCGGGCCATAGGCGCCCCAGTCGAAATTCAGATGAAGGATGAGAGTGGAAACGGTCTAATCCCCTCAGGACTCTTCCATTTCAACTTCAACACAATCGAGTTGCCCAAGCAAGCTTGCCGGATGCTTCCGCAGTCTCAACCCCACGCGGTTTACCGGAAAACGCCGGAGAATGTCGCGTGCAATCCCATGGGCCAGCGTTTCCAGGAGATTGTATTCACGGGCACCAGCGGTTTGCCGGATCGCATCCAGAACCCGGCAGTAATCGACGGATCGCTCAAGGGAATCCGTTGCCGCCGCCGCTCGGAGGTCAAGCCAGAGAGTCAAATCTCCTTCGCAGGTCTGGGGTTGCATTCGTTCCTCAGGAGTAGTCCCAAGGCGGGGCTGTATCTTTATCCCATATAGTGTGATCCGGTCAGTCCGATTTCTATGCGCCAAGTTTTCCACCTAAAGGCATCGATCAAGGGAGATATTAAAGCCGTAACATCAGCGCCGGGATGCTCTGGGGGAGTTGGAATTTCTAAGAATCCGGGCAACGGAAGGAGGAATCTCCCGTTTGAGATTTTGAAAGACCTGCTCGACCATCAAGGGCTTTTGCGCGGCCACACGGCCCAATGTCCCGCAGGCAAGCACGCTAACAATCCGGTTGTTATCATCGAGAGCCGCCACCAGGTCATTCCGGTAATTGCGCCGGGAATCGCACGCCTAATTTCCCCAGGGCATAAACAAGATGCCAGCGCACGTACGCAGAATCGTCCGTCAGTCCATCCCGGAGACGGGAGATGATGCGCAGCAACCTGGAGGGATGAGATTCCGAAAGGCGTGCCAGTGTCGCCGCGGCTCTTCCGCGCACTCTTCGGTCTTTTTCTTCCAGCATGCGCACGAGTTCATTCAGTCGGCGCGGATGATCCACTACCGTTTTGACCGCATCGGAGGTCTGCAAGATGGAGAGCGGTACGGCGCTTTTTTTTCGGCGGCGGCCCAGGCATCGATGCATTCTTGGTTCTGTCATGGCTTTTGCGTTCGGGATTGCCACCGGTTCCTTGTCACCGAATACCGCGAGTAATCGGTTGGCTTCCTCGTGCAGTATGACTCGATAGCCGATTGATGTCAATCGCCGATCAGTCTGAAAATTCTATAGCGCGCGACCGAACGCATGGCTCTACCCCGCAAGGAATCGCCGTCCAGGATCTCAAACCAGCGACGCATGGAATTTCACAAAGCGGCACCTCGGCTCCACTCTTCCTTTTGTCTGCAATTTTTGCTATATCGAAAGCTTGAAAGCGCCAGTTCCGCGTCCCGTTTGTCAAAAAATTTTACCGGGAGCGGGAGAACCTGACGATGGCCGCATTCG
>JBBISO010000009.1:10718-26094 GCA_037441325.1 Acidobacteriota bacterium
CTGAGAATTTTTATTGCCGATCGAAGCCAGGCAGCGCGGACGTATGGTCCTGCGGAGGAAAGCTGTGAAGATCGGAATTACCTGCTATCCCACCTATGGAGGAAGTGGCATTGTCGCTGCGGAATTGGGCAAAGAACTGGCAGACCGGGGACATGAGATCCATTTCATCAGCTATGCGATCCCCCTGCGTCTCGATGCCCCCGCCGACAACATCCAATTTCACGAAGTGGAAGTCAGTAACTATCCGCTTTTCGACCACCCGCCCTACACGTTGGCGTTGGCTACCAAAATGGCGGAGGTCGCGGAAACCCACAGCCTGGATTTGCTGCATTGCCATTATGCCATCCCCCACTCGGTGAGCGCATTTCTGGCGAAATCCATGCTCGCTCCGCGCCGACTTCCGGTTGTGACCACCCTGCATGGAACCGATATTACGCTTGTCGGATCCGACCGCTCCTATCTTCCAATCACTCGTTTCTCAATTGATCAGTCCGATGGGGTCACCGCCGTCTCGCGCTTTTTAAGAGAAGCGACCATCAATGTCATCGGCGCCAGAAACGAAATCGAGGTAATCTATAACTTCGTGAATTGCGACAAGTACAAGCCGATCTCGAATTTGGAATTCCGGAATTGCTTTGCTCCTCGCGGAGAAAAAATCCTGATCCATGTTTCAAACTTTCGCGCTGTTAAACGGCCGGCTGATGTCGTGCGGATTTTCGCCCGCGTTCAAGAAGAGATGCCGGCCGTGCTGCTGATGGTAGGAGACGGCCCGGAGCGCAGCAATGCGGAATGGTGCGCACGGACCAAGGGAATCGACTCGAAAGTTCATTTTATGGGAAAGCGCGACAACATTGCTGAACTAATAGGCATTTCTGATCTCCTGCTGCTGCCCAGCGAAACGGAATCTTTTGGACTGGTAGCGCTGGAAGCGATGGCTTGCGAAGTCCCGGTAGTGGCCTCAAAAGTCGGCGGCCTGCCGGAAGTCATAACCGACGGGGTGGAAGGATTTCTTGTCGAGCCGGGAGAGGTTGAAAAAATGGCGCAATGCTCGCTATCAATTCTGGCTGGCGAATCCAATCGCAAAGAAATGGGAAAACGGGCAAGAAATACCGCCCACGCGCGATTCTGCTCGAAAACAATTATTGCCCTGTATGAGGACTATTATCGAAAGGTTTTGAGCCGCAGCCGTTGACCGGCTGGCGCGCAACCGCCCACCTGACCCGGCGGCCGGGATGTTTGATATATGAGAACGGCCGCCCGCGCGCCGTCCTCATAGTTCCGCCCCGAGTTCGCAGAAGCGAAATGCAGCAAACATGACTCGCTGCGCCGCACCGGCAGCATCATGGTAAGAAATGAGAACCGCTTGGCAGCACCCAACCCTAAACCGGCCTCTCTACCTCAGTTTCACGCTAACATCGTTTTGCAGCTCAAACCTGAGCTTCTGCTCCGCATCAAGTATCACTTCCTTCCCGCGCGTCACGATCACGGTCGCCCCACCGGCTCCGGCGCCCACGGCCGCTCCGATGGCAGCTCCCTTGCCGCCTCCAGCAATGGCTCCAATGACCGCCCCGAGCCCGGCTCCTACTCCGACTCTGGTCGCGTCGTTCTTTTTAGTCGATTCGGCTTCAAAGGCGAGAATATCGGTGTTCAATGGGTAGGTCTCATTTCCCATTTGTAAGCTTACCAATTGCAGGGACATAGATGCTCGTCCCTCAACACGGCCGGATCTTTCAACGTTTGAAAGCCTGCCGTCGACAAGGCTCCCTTGAGGCACAACAACCTTACCGTTGACAAGCACATCCTGGTCGATGATGGCGCGGAACCTGTCTCCCGTTTTGTTAACCGCGGAGTCCAATGCCTGTTCAAGCCGGGCTTGAATATGGGCTCCTTTGGGTATTGTGGCAAATCGCGGCTCGGGCGGTTTGGGAGCCGCAGGGGCAATATCCTTGCTGGGGGCCGGAATGACTTCAGACGGTTGAACCGCCTGTGGAACTGGCTCGGCTGGAGCCGCGGGCGAAGCCGGAGGGGCAGGCATGGCAGCCGGCCTGGATGTTGGTCTTGGGGAGCTAGTCTTTTTGGCTTCTTTTAATGTCTCCCGCGGCGCAGTCGTCACCGCGGCTGCTTCCGGCTCAGCTACTGGAGGAGCAACTTCCGGGGAAGTCTGCTGAACAGCAGGCTGGGCTTGCGGCGGCTGTTCTGCTTTATCCTTATTTGCCGAGCCGCATCCGGCAACTATAGCCAATACCAGCCCGATCAGGGCGCATTTTAATTTGATGCGTGACATGCAATTACCTCCTTTGATGAAACTGATTAGATACCTGGCTTCCACGGATCACATTATTCATCCTTTCTCCAAAAAAACTGTGACAAGAAACACGTACCGTAGCAACGGAACTAATTATTTTCTGTTACAAAATGCATCTTAAATCTTGGCCATGCTATCCGTTAGGCTAAGCGCTTGGAGTGCGCAAATTTGCCTGCGCCTTTTGCAATGTGAAGATTATCAAGCACTTGAGGGCGGCAGCAAGCTGTCTCCAACACACCCTGCCGGTTCCTACCATTGATCTGCACCCGATAAATGAATTTCGGCATATAAACTGATTAGCTCATCCGCTTCGAGAATTAGTCTAAAACGTCGTGGCCTCCGCCGAGTTTCCGTCCACCTAAGAATAGCACGGCCGGCTATTGGCCGAAAGCTATCACCAAACATTGCTCCCGACGGAGCGGACAATAGCTTTGCAAAAACCAGAGTTCTTATATCCAAGAATAAAAGATCCAGGCTAGTAAAAAGGAGCCGGTACCTTTGCTATCGGGGATTATTCAAATGCTATAATAATAAGAAGCTGCAGCCAAAGGAGCTTCCATGAGAATCATGGCAGTCAAGTCTTTACCATTTTTGATAATTATGTTAATGCCTGTGCCGGTTCTGCCCCGGGATGTCGCGCCAGTCGTTTCCACAGATTGGCTTGCGCAGAATTTGGATAACCCAAGACTGGTCGTGTTAGACATCAGGAATATTGAGCAATATAAAAAAGGACACATCCCCGGAGCTTTTCATACTCCCTTCAGCGCATGGGTTGTTGAAAACAACAATTTGTCCATGGAATTGCCGCCCGACGAAGCGATTCTGGCACTTCTCGGCAGCCTGGGGATCAACAGTGACTCCATCGTCGTTGTAGTTAACCGGAGCGATACGGACTATGCGCGGGCCGATCCGGCGCGCGTCGCTTGGACCTGCATTATCGCAGGCGTAAAGAATGCATCGGTGCTGGACGGCGGTATCAACAAATGGACAAGTGAAGAGAAGGCCGTTTCCGCCGAAGTCGCGAAGCCCAAACCTGCAATCTATGCCGGCAAGGTGGACCGTTCGGCTATTGCGCTCAAACGCCACGTGTTACGCAGAATCGGGAAATCGGCCATCGTGGATAACAGGGTGCCCGAGGATTATTTCGGAATCGGCTCGCTGCCGGGGCATATCAAAAGCGCGGTGAATCTGCCGGCTCCCTGGATATTCACCAAGGCCGGCCTATTCAGGGATACGAAGGAACTTTTGGCCATGGCCGAAGGAGTCATCGGAAAAAACAAATCCAGGGAGGTCATCCTTTACTGCGAGGTCGGCGTTTATGCATCGACATGGTCATTCCTGCTAACCCAGATGCTCGGTTATCAAAATGTGAAGCTGTATGACGGATCCATGCAAGAATGGATTAAAGATCCCCGCGCTCCGCTTACCGCATACGGATGGCGCTGACCAGTTTGATCCGGCCGCAAAGCCACCGTTTGATGTCCGGCCAGAACTCCAAGAACACATCTTTTGCCGCTTCCGCGCCGAATCCGATTCCGGCAGCTGATGCCCCGAGCCGAGCTAGCGCATGCCGGACAATCTATGTTAGTCTGCATTTGTCCAAGAAAGAAAAAACCGGGCGCGGACAGCCGGCCATCCGCGCCCACGATTCAAATGCGCGGCCCGCCTTCCGGCCGCATTCGCGCAAAGATGCATTGCGCCAACTCCCGAATAAATGAGGAAGATATGCCGGGTATGAACCTGCAGCGCCGTTGGTTGCCGTGGCTTTTGCCGCTGTTTATCGGCAGCGGCTGTGCCGCACTTATCTATGAAATCGTCTGGCTTCAATTGCTCGAACTGGTCATAGGCTCCTCAGGCGTTTCTTTAGGAGTGCTGCTGGGAACATTCATGGGGGGAATGTGCCTGGGAAGCCTTATGTTTCCGCGCTTGATATCTCCTCGGATGCATCCTCTACGTGTCTATGCTTTTCTGGAAATCGCAATCGGACTTATCGGGATTTTGGTTCTGCTCGGCATGCCACATTTGGCGCGGTTTTATGAAAGCCTTTATGGGCATGGCATTTTCGCTCGCGCTTTCGTCGCGACGGTCTGTTTGCTTCCGCCGACTATGCTGATGGGCGCCACGCTGCCCGCAGCCGCCCGATTTGTTGAGTCGACTCCCGAAGGCATTTCGTGGATGGGTTTCTTTTACGGAGGAAACATCGCAGGCGCTGTGGTCGGCTGCCTCATGGCCGGCTTCTTGCTTCTGCGGATCTTCGACATGCCCACTGCTACCTTTGTGGCCGCCGCCATTAATTTTGCCGTGGCCGCCGCCGGCGTACTTCTGGCCCAAAAAACCTCTGATTTTTGCGCTTCCTCCCTCATACAAAAAGAAATTACAGCGGAATCCCGCGGCTCCGCCCTGATTTATCTTGCGATCGCGATGTCCGGATTATGCGCACTTGGAGCGGAGGTCGTCTGGACGCGTCTCCTTTCGCTTTTGATGGGAGCCACCGTTTATTCCTTCTCCATTATCCTGGCGGTGTTTTTGTTTGGCCTGGGCATCGGCAGCAGCGGCGGCGCTCTGCTGGCGCGCACCGTATCGAATGCAAGAACAGCCCTGGGCATTTGCCAAATGCTTCTTACCGGCGCCATCGCCTGGGGCGCGCTCACCATAGCGAAATCGCTTCCCTACTGGCCGATCAATCCCGGCATCTATACGAGCGATTGGGGGCCCTGGTATATTTTCCAACTTGATATTCTTCGGGCCGCATGGATGGTTTTGCCTGCGACAATACTTTGGGGTGCCAGTTTTCCGCTCGCCATCGCAGGGGCAGCCTCGCCGGGCCGCGACTCCGGACGAATGATAGGCACGGTTTACGCTGCCAACACTCTGGGCGCCATTGTGGGTTCGCTCGGTTTCAGCATGCTTGTGATCCCGCAGCTTGGGACCCAGTGGGCTCAACGCTTATTGATCCTTACCGCCGCCGCAGCCGGCGTTGTCGCTTTCGCTTCCTCGCTGTCACGGAAACTGTCGCATGATGAGAGCGAAGACAAGGCCGCATCCAAATCCTCGTTTTCGAGGATCGCGGCGCTGTTGGCCTCTCTCATGGCTGTAGCGCTGCTGGTTGACGCCGTATCCCGAATTCCCTGGGTAATGATTGCCTGGGGAAGATTCTCGGCCCTCTATATGGCTCAGGCTTCACCGGATTTGATCGACGAAAATTCGGCGCTTCCCGAGAACAAAAGCCCTTCGCAATGGTATTGCACCTATGTGGGCGAGGGCATGAATGCCTCGGTCGCAGTCACAAAAACCGCCGCCGGCTCGCGATTTTTTCACGGGGCCGGGAAAGTCCAAGCATCCAGCCAGCCGCAAGACATGCGGCTGCAGCGAATGCTCGGCCACCTCTCCGCGCTGGCCGGCAACAACCCGGATGACGTTGAAAGCATACTGGTCATTGCCTGCGGAGCCGGTGTCACCGCGGGGACTTTTTTGCTCTACCCGAGCATAAAAAATATCGTCATTTGCGATATTGAGCCGCTTGTGCCCAGGGTGGTCGCCCCGATGTTCGGCAAAGAGAACTACCATGTGGTCGACGGAATCCAACACCAGAATCCGCGTTTCGTGAACGGGAAAAGGATTACCGTTATCTATGATGATGGGCGCCACTACCTTCGCACCCTGCCCGCCGGTGTGCAATTCGATGTGATCACCTCCGATCCCGTCGACCCCTGGGTGAGGGGAAGTGCTGCTCTCAATACGGTTGAGTTTTATGAAATGTGCAAAAGCCATTTGAAACCCGGAGGCGTGATGAGCCTCTGGGTTCCGATGTATGAGAGCAATCTTGATTCGGCAAAAAGCATGATCGGCACTTTTTTCCGTGTTTTCGAAAACGGAATGATATTCAGCAACGATCAGCATCTCGAAGGGTATGATGGGGTCTTGCTCGGGCGTAAGGGTCCGGCAAAAATCGGCGTGGACGCATTGCAGCAGCTGCTGGACCGCGGTGATTATCAACCGGTCAAACAGTCCTTGATCGAAGTCGGCTTCGGAAGCAGCAGCGATGATCTTTTAAGACGCGGTATCGCCGTGGATCTCCTCTCCACCTATGCCGGCCGGGCTTCAGACCTTCAGGGCTGGATGCAAAATGCACAAATCAATCGAGATCGGGATCTGCGCCTGCAGTACCTGGCGGGCATGTATTTTAATTCCTACCTCAGCACCAGGATTCTCCAAAGCATCCTGACCCATTACCGATTTCCCAGCGACGCTTTTGTTGGCTCCGACGAGAATATCTGGATGCTGAAACAGGCATTGGCTCAGAAAGGGCGAAGAGAAATTATCGCCGCCCGGCAACAGTGATTGCCGATTTGCCGGCCAATGGGCGGCGCTTACAACTTGTGCCGGCAAGAGATTCCCGCCAGCTTTTGTCCGGCGTTGAATTCACTATCAAAGATGCCGGATAAACGCCTGGTTGCTCAGCTGGATAGCGAATTCAGGGACATTGCATTAAGCTGTATATAAAGGAACACAGACTACAATTAATAGCATGGAGCCTGTTCGTGCCTCTTGACATCGAAAGACTGCAGGCAAAATCGTTGGTTGAGTTGAGGGAGCACTATATCAAGCAGCATCGGTCAATTCGGGATGACCTCTTGAGAGCACTGGATGGGGACCCGCGGCGCGGCGCGCGCCAACTGGCAATTCGACTTCGGCGTCTCCGGCGGAAACATCGCTGGGAAAGCCTGCGCCTCAGGCATCTGCTGCGCTTTGAATTGGTATTGTGGAATCAGGGCATTCGACACATTGCCGGCGTGGATGAAGCCGGAATGGCGCCCCTGGCCGGCCCCGTGGTCGCGGCTGCGGTAATCCTGCCCTGCGGATACCGACTACCGGGGCTGAATGACTCCAAAAAAATTGCAGATGACCGCAAGCGCGAGGACCTTGCGCGGCAAATCAAGCACGATGCCATCTGCTGGTCTGTTGGCCGGGCCGAAGTCGAAGAAATCGACAAACTCAACATTTACCGCTCGGGGCTGTTGGCCATGCGGCGTGCCGTCGAATCACTCAGGGTAAAGCCGGAGTTTCTGCTTGTCGACGCGCGAACTATTCCTCACTATCCATGTCCCCAAAAAGGAATTGTCCACGGCGACGCGCTATCCGCAAGCATTGCAGCTGCTTCCATTGTCGCCAAGACCACCCGCGACGAGCAGATGATTGCATTGGACCGGATTTACCCGGGTTACAGCTTGGCCTCTCACAAGGGCTATCCGACACCCGCGCATTTGAAGGCTTTGCGGTTGCTCGGCCCGCTGCCCATTCACAGGAAAAGCTTCGCGCCCGTTCGCGCCGCGGCGGTGCGTTTTATTACGGCCGCAGAATTGCCTTGAGGGTCTTTCCCTTTTCAGAATCCTCGGCAGCTTCGTTGATTTGTTCGAGGGAATAAAATTTCAGCAGGCGATCGAATGGGAAACGCCCCTGCTTATAGAGCTCAATCAGTTGCGGGATAAAAATATCCGAAACACAATCTCCTTCAACAATGCCCTTGATGGTGCGGCCATCCAGGACCGTCTGCATCTCCAGATTCACCTCAACCCCGACCGGTGCCACACCGATCAGTCCGCAAGTGCCTCCCATCATAAGGGAATCAACCGCCTGGCGGAAAACTTTGGGGACACCGGTGCACTCAAGAGAATATTCAATGCCGCCTCCCGTAAGCTTCCGTATTTCCTCGACAGCGTCAGCTTTGGTCGAATCGATGATGTCCGTCGCCCCGAATTCTTTTGCCAGCTTAAGTCGTTGTTCGACAATGTCAACTCCAATAATTCTGGTGCAACCGGACACGACTGCGGCCATTATGGCGCTCAGTCCCACGGATCCGATGCCGAAAACAGCAATGGAGGAGCCGGGCTTGGCGTTCAGCGTATTTATGACTCCGCCGGCGCCGGTCTGAATCCCGCAACCCATAGGGCTCAGTATCTCCAACGGCACGTCCGATTGAACTTTTATTGTATTCCGTTCATTGACCAGCGCATGCGAGGCAAAGGTTGACTGCCCGAAGAATGAACCATAGATTGTCTCACTGCCCTTTTTCATAGTTGCCGTCCCGTCCGCGCGCCGGCCGCCGAAGTTCAGTCTCCTGAACTCGGAACACCAGGCAGGTTTCCCTTTTTTGCAGGCGGTGCACACACCACAGGACATGAAGCTCGTAGCCACGTGGTCGCCGGGTTTCACTTTAACGACCTGCGAGCCAACGCTCTCAACAACGCCGGCGCCCTCATGCCCGAAAACACCGGGAAGCGGTATAGGCAAGAACTGCATGCGGGCAACCAAATCTGTATGGCAAAGGCCAGAGCTGGCAATTCTCACCAACACCTCGTCAGGCCTGGGTTCGTCAAGCTCGATTTCTTCAATAATAAAAGGGCCGCCCTTTTCGCGCACCACGGCTGCTTTGATTTTCATTATAAGCCCCCCTCCAAATGTCTATTAAGCGTTGCCACATCACTCCTGGAAAATTCAAAATTTCTAAAATGCTTCGCGGCGCCTTGCCTCCTTGCAGCAGGCATTGATCACAGCCGCATTTAACCGGCCGGATGCTCTGCCGGCAAATCTACTTATAGGCTATTCCGGATTTGGACTCAAGCACAGATTTGGGACCTCAGAGCGCAGCTTCAATACCGGCGATTTCCCCTGCCGTTTCAGCCTTTGCGAGGATTCCCGTGAGCTCCCGCACCGATAGGATAGAGGGCATTGTCGCCATGGTCGATGAAACAAATGACATCCAGTGGCTTCATCTATCAATAGGAGTTGACTCGGCAGGACGTCGGGTTAAACTTATCGGGGCGGCATCAGCGCTTAATCCGCCCAAAATGCTTCCAAACGCATAGAGAGAGAAAAAATGAAGATTCATTTTTTTGCACGGTTGATTTTTGCGATTCCCTTGTTTTTCCTGATCACATCCGAATCCTTAGCTAATCCGTATGGAGAAGAAGTAGTCCTTCCCCAATTGCCCCGCATTAAGGTTGAAGAATTAAAGCGGTTGATTGATAAAGGCGAGGATTTGGTGATTATCGACACGCGCGACAGCGGAAGCTATGCCGCCGGACATATCAAGGGAGCTATTAACATTTTCTATAACACGACCGCCGATCCCATGGACCGGCAGCTGATGTTGATTGCTCTCCCAATGAACAAGTTGATCGTCACCTATTGCGACTGCACAGACGACGCGAGCAGCGCCAATATTGCCCAGGAGCTTTACAATCTGGGTTACGACCGCGATAAGATCAAAATCCTCAGCGGCGGTTCGCTCCGGTGGGTGGAACTAAAATACCCGCTCGAAGCTAGCAAGTAATTATTACCGAAAAGCGAACTACCAGGAGCGTTTCAAGTCCAGTGCCGCTCATGGGCCAAGTCGCTGATGAATCGCGGAGGAAGCTGCCCGCTTGGCGAGAATAGCCAGGATCAGATGAAGCTCTGTCTCGACGCGAATATCAACCCAATGCCTTCTGGAGGCTAAGGAACTAATACTCCTCGATCCCTCAGGGCCAGATGGCACATGCCGGGGATTCGCTTAGCTCCTCCCCGGATGTTCTCCTGCCTTCAACAAGGGGCTCCCCATGTCCAATCGGCTGCGGGCGAGCATTTGCCGGGGTACATGATCGCTTTTGGGGATTGGGATCCCGCCGAGACCGTCAATCGTAAATCTTCAATCCTTATACCCCCCATCCTACACCGACGCGCGCAACGGACGCGCCGGAAACGTCGACGATCGCCGCACCGCCATCGACCAGAAGAACCGCCCCGGTTATGAAAGCGGCGTCATCACCGGCGAGGAAAGAACATGCGCCGGTAATCTCGTCCGGGGCCGCCGCCCGACGCAAAGGAACACTCTCGGCCAGCACTTCGAATGCATCTCTCTTGATGGCCTTCGTCAGGCTGCTCATCGCTTCGGTAAGCATTTCGGTCCTGGTGGCGCCGGGTGCCACGACGTTGCTGCGGATCTTGTGAGGCCCATATTCCAGCGCAGCCTGCAGGGCCAGCTGGATAAGCCCGCCCTTGGACGCACAATACGCCGGCATGGACGGGAGGCAGCGCACTCCGGCAAGAGAAGCAATGCTTATAATGGATCCGCCGCCCTGCTTGATCATGTAAGGAATCGCCGCCTTCATGCACAAAAATGGACCGTTCAGATTGACGTCCAGAATTTTTTTCCATAAAGCCACATCGATATCGACGATGCTCCCACCCGGATCGATCCCGGCATTGTTTACCAGAACATCGATCTTGCCTCCGAATTTCACGGTCGCGTCCACCATCTTCTTGACATCGTCAAAATTCGTCACATCGCCCGTACACGCCTCCACCATCCCAGCTTTGAGGGATTTCTTTACACTCTGGAGCAAATCCTCCCGGATATCACTGATGACGATCTTTGCCCCGTCATCCACAAAACGCTTTGCAATCGCCGCACCAATGCCTCTGCCTCCACCGGTGATGAGTGCTGCCTTCCCTTCAAGTTTCATATGCTTATTTCCTCGCTTAATCGTGTTGCCCGATTTGAATTTCGGCTCAATCGTGCAGAGCCTGTGCCCATGTTAGACTTCACCCAACACCATATATCCCCATCAGCGGCTTTTCTAGCATATTCCATGCCGCGACACAAGGGAGGAGCAATGGTCTTTGGGCTTTCCACTAAGCAGGATTCAGAAAGCCCTCCATTTGTTTTAATCCGCCATCATTTTCCGCTTGTGTATCCAATTCAACACCCTATAACCTAGGCCGCAGCCGATTTATGGAAGATTTCTTTCAACGAAAAGCTCTTAGTGAAAGCGTTCGCGCCCAGCGAGGGAGATTAGAACAATGGCCGTGAATCTATTGGGCAAGGATGGGTTCTATGGCTGGGTTAATCTGGCGGTCATGTTCGTCTTTTATATTGCCGTCATGCTCATGTTGGCTGCATTTGGGGTCTTTCTTCCTTTCTGGGTCAAGGAATTCTCCTGGAGTCGAGGATTAATCGCCGGCGCACAGACGGTGGCCATGATCCTCTCAGGTGTCGCTGCGCCCGCTGTCGGCATGTTTATCATGAAATATGGGTCAAGGAAAGCCATCGTGCTGGGCAACCTGATGTGCGCCGTGGGACTGTTCATGCTGGCTTTTCAGACGAGCATCTGGGAACTCTATCTTTGGTCCGGCATTGTGGTCGGATTGGGTATGAGCATCGGGGGAATGCTTGCAATGATGACGGTCATCAACAACTGGTTTGTGATGAAAAGATCCGTTGCTTTAGCCATTTCGATGGCATCAATGGGACTGTCCGGCATCGTCCTCATTCCGGGGTTGATGGCGCTGATCAACACTATCGGATGGCGGCGCGCCTATATGATGGTCGCAGCCTTTGTTTTTCTGTGCTGCGTGCTCTTGCCGGGGCTGCTGATCAAAAACAAACCGGAAGATATCGGCCAGGTCCCGGACGGCCCAGTTTCCCGCCGGCCCGCCCAGGAAAAGACCAGAACCAATCCGTATAAAAATCTTTACCGGACTCCTGTGGATTTTACCGCTAAGGAGGCTTTGCGGACCCGAGCCTTATGGCTGCTGGTGAGTTACGGCACCCTGCAATTTCTTGCGTCGGGCGGGTTGTTCACACACCAGATTGCATTTCTCTTTGATCTTGGCCTTGCTCCGGGCATGGCCGCTGTGGCCGCTGGGGTGATGGGGGCGGTGATGTCCATCAGCCAACTGGGCATAGGGTTTCTGGGACTGAGGTTTAAAATGCACTCTTTGGCCGTCATTTCAATACTTATCGCCATCGTTGGTTTTACGGTTCTTATTTTTGCCCGATCTTGGCCTCTGGTCCTCGCATACAGCATCATCCTTGGAATTGCTTTCGGAATACAGTCGATCGCCATGGGCAACCTCTTTCCGGATTATTTCGGCAGGAGCGAATTTCCCAAGATCATGGGCTTTACAATGCCTTTCACGACAATCATCTCCAGTATGGGAGCGCCCTTAACCGGCTTCATCCGCGACGCAAAAGGCAGTTACATACCTGCATTCCAGATTTCGCTTGCCCTGCTGGTCGTGGCCTTTTTCTGCATCCTGTTCGCAAAGCCTCCAGTCCATCCTTCGCTGAAGAAAGGTCCGGCCGCGGCCGCGGTGGGAATGCGGACGGCGGATTGAATCGCAGCCGCATTGGCATTTTGGGGATTTTAATCGCCTTGAATCCGCGGATTTTTGGAATGCAGCGAAGAGACCGCCCACTATCGGTTTCCAGCCAGACCGGCGATCAGCTTGATGAGCTCCAGCGACCGACAGTTAAACCGGATCCCAAACCTGCCCAGGCTGCCGTGATCGCTCATAGTGGAGTTGCCGCGAACCACAGCCCCTTCCAAAGCAAGAAGATTCCCCGATGACGGCATCCTTATAGTGACCGTCACACAACCGCCTTTGGGCGGAAGAAACTTCGACGCGAGGTATGCTCCATTGAGCGAAAGGTCGATTACGACCGCCTCGCGACTGACTCCCTCATAGGTAAAACGGCAGTTCAGGCGCGCAGGCACACGCGAAATCATTCTGCGGTCCTGGGCAACACCTCTACTGATGGCTTTTTCGTTTCTCATAATCAATCAGATCGGATAGGATGGCGGGAAGCATTAATGTTTTATGCTCGATCAGGTAAGCCGAAGTTCTATAGATCCAAAGAGATACACTCTCCGACGGACACGTGCTTGAAATCTTCTCGTGCTGAGATCTGCAGCACCGATCCGCTTTGCGGCGCTGGGGTGCAGGCAATATGTTGTTAGGCTTTGGGCGCCAATGGAATTCATTCAAGCCCTCCTCGGCGAACCAAATCCATCCATGGAAAGATAATCGTGCCTATTTAATATTCAATCGAAGATAGATGCGCCTTTGGGCTCGTAAGATCGAAACCCGATTTTAAGGCCAGAGAGTCATTGGTGCTATTGTCCCGGATTTTCAGCGGAGGCGAAATAATCTGGCCGGGTTGGAGAAGAACCAAGCCCAGGTTCTCGCAGGCAAGCGCTTCGAGTAACGCCGGATCTTTGAGAGTCTGTTCCTCGAGGATAAGTTGTTGTTGAATCTGTTTCAGCCGATCGGCCTGAACACTCAATTGTTGACTCCGATAACCGATATTAATGTTCTGACTATGGACCCAGACATGAAAATAAAAAGCACCCGCAATCACTGCTAAGGGCATAACAATCCATACGGATTCCAAAAGGCTTCGCAGATCGGTTGTCTTTTTCAGTCCATAATTTTTGGTTTCGAGTCCGGCAGCAAAATCAAGCATGATTTTCTCCCTGAGCCTTCGAATTTATATGGCAACTGCAAATAATGCGCGAATTAACTCCTGGCGGTTGGATTGATATCTCTGGAGAGAATCGATGAAGGTCATTAATCCGACACCGATCCGATTGCTGGAAAAAGCCGGAGCGCGGCAGACATGCTATCAGGGCGGCAGCCATGATGCTCTCCCATGAGCGTTCGCATTGCTAAAGCTGTTGATGAGAGATTGGGTAGAAGCGGCACCCGTTCAATCGATACCGGTTCCGGACCGGAGGGTCTTGTAGTACACCTCGTCGAAATCCTCACCCTTGCCGGCGTATTCCTCAAACCGGCCGGTTGACCAGATCTCAAGATAGCTTCCGCGGCCGATAATGGTTACATCTTTCTCAATCCCGGCAACCTTAACCTGCAGCGGTGTGAGTGAAATTCTCCCCTGCCTGTCGAGAACGGAATCATTCAGAGTGTTCTGCCGCATGCGCTGGAATTTGTTGACTTCCCTGCTTGCCGGCATGCCAACCAGCGAATCCTCGAATTTTTCCCATTCATCTTTCGGATATGCCCAAAGGCAGCCATCCGGAGCTCGGCAAATGACAAAAGTTTCTTCCGCGGCAGGTGACAAGAGCTTGCGGAACTTGGACGGAATATTTATTCGCCCTTTTTGATCCATGGAGAAATCGTACCTGCCGCGGAATCTCGACATTGAAAAGCGTCCTTACAGTTTCCCACTTTTACCCACGGCTACCCACCCTATTACACTTTATGCTTTCATGTCAATAATTTTATTTTTAAAATTTCTCGGTATTGAAAAAGGGCTAGACGGAGCTTGCCGGCAACCGGCCCGTGGATTATTCATAACCGGATTGCCTGTTCTAACAAATAAGAGCTATGGCAAATGGCCGCGTCCCATTTGTCTTTCCGGCTGTTGCCTTGACAGCGGGCTTATGATGAGTGTCAATGAAAGCGCTAATCGATAGATACATAACCTTTCTCGTGGTCCTGGCGGCCATTGCAATCGTTTTCTGGGCGGCGATCAACTATGCTATGGACAAAGACTGGATTCTTTTTTTGATACTGGCCGCAATGACCATTCCTTTCACAACGAAGCTGATGTTGTCGGTATTGTTCACGGGCGCGCCGCTTCTAATGGCGATCGCGATGATTTACGGAACCGCCACCTGCGTGATTGCCGCCGCAGCTTATGCGCTGCTCGCAGCCTTATTCCTGCGTCTCGCTCATACCAGCAATGCTCGCGTGCTTTTTGCCAATGCGGCATACATGATCTGTGAGGCGTTTCTTTACAGCGTCGCTTACCATCTCCTCAGGCCGGTGAACCTGTTTTTTGCAATTACGGCGATGGCTTTTGTTTCCTATCTGGTGACTTCTTTCGTCCGCAATACATATGAACGATGGACGGACCGTTTCCCGCTCCTACTGAATCCCTTTCTTGCCGCATCCTGTGCGGCGTTCCTCTCAGCTTTTCATAATCCGCTCATGCCGTTTTTGGCCTTTCCTGCTGTTGCCGTGATCCGTTATTGGACGCGTCTCCATGAAAGCAGATTAAGAGCCGTCTCGATCCCCGCATCGCTCTCGGGCCAAAACACATGACTAATAGGAGAAGGGGATTATGGGGCTACCGCTTACTTAAGTGAGGCCAGGCACCTGAAACGAGCCCCACCATGATTGAAGTGAGCTTCCTGACACATAGTTTACAGAATAATCCGGGCATATAGCTGGTTTCTGTCGCAAAACCGGTTTTTTAAGCAAGCCCCGGAGGGGCGTTTAGAGAAT
>JBBISO010000010.1:0-24964 GCA_037441325.1 Acidobacteriota bacterium
ATAGAAGTCCAAATCCCAATGCCGACAATGACAAAAGATATCCCAGGCAGCGGGCCAGGAGGCGGAGCAGCGACGACCGTTTCTCCCCGCTTCCGACCACGCGCAAATCGGTAATCATCATTCCTACGGTCTGGCCGGAAGCGGCCAAGAAGAAAATTGAATAAAGAAAATACGTTAAAAGAAACAATACGGCGTAACTCACCAGGCTCATGGAATCAAGAAAAACGATTCCGGAAAATAAATCCGAACAGATTATGAAAGCCCCCGTGCATAAGACGATAAAAATCAGATCAACCAGTCCCGAAAGGGTGCGGGAAAGCAAAATCAGTTTGCCTTCTTGTCGCCGGGAGCGATCCGAAGCGGAAGCCGAAATTTTAGGAGCCGCAGCCGGAAGGACGTTCGATTGCCTGGAAACGGCATGGTCGATGAGCTTCTGTATTTCTTTGGCATCAGCGGTTTTGGGGATAACGCTGATGGGAAAGGGCTCCGGCTCCAGAGGCTGCAGCGTCTTTTGCCGGGGCTGAGGAGATAAAGAGGTCTTGGGTTTTTCACCACTCGCATTGACCGGCCGCAAAGGTTTTGCCGTTGATTTGCGGGCGGGAGGTTTTTCGGCAAGCCCGGGGGATGCAGCCGGAGTCCTGACGGCCTGGGCGGAAGCGGGAGGCGGCAAAACGGCACTTTCAGGCTGCATACGCGTCGGCGCGGCCGGCGCTTCCCGTTTTTGCTTGATGGCCTGCAGCCGTTGGGAGAGTTCCTGTCTCCACTGAGGCATGTCCTCTTTGTGCGAACCCTCCCGCGTGCTTCCGGAATAATCCATTTTTATCATTCCGGCAAAATCGCTCTTTTCTTTATCCTCGAGCTGAGAGGCTACCGCAGGCAGATCCTCATCGATCAGAAAGCCGCAAACGAGACAAATCCCCGATGGACCGATCTCTTCACTCCGGCATTGAGGACACTTCATTTTCAATTAACTCCCGGAAGATGCAAACCGGCTTCCGGTCAACCAACTGCTTTATTGCGGTTGATGGCCGACGGAATTCAGCTGGATTATATCACAGCAGAATTTGATATACTTTTATGTTGGAGGCCCGGAATAGGTGACCATTCGAAATCGATCCGCCGTCATGGTTGCGCTTTTAGTATCGGCTTCGATTCTTTATGGCATGGCGAACTATTACTCCTCATCCCTGGTGCTATATGTCGTGGAACAGACGCTGATCCAGAAAGCCCCTGAGGGGTCCAATCCTGTTTTGTTACGCAAACGTCTTCATGATCTGCTCGCATCCATTCCGGCCAAAAATGAAAAAATGTCCAGACTGTTGCAGATTTCCAAGCAACTGGAAAAAGTTCAGAGCTTAAGGCCCGCGGACCTAAACAACCTTTTGGCATTCGAGAGGCGCCAATAACCAGCTGCTCCCCCGTTACGCCGGTTTTTGCCGGAAAAAATTGGAACTTTTTCCGTCCGGGGGATGTCTGAAAATACAGGATAGGCGTTTCGAGTCAGCCGAGAGCATACGAAGGCGCAGCCGTGGATAGACCAATGTATCCCGACGAATTAGCGTTGCCCGAAGATGATGGCATGGCGCTGCACGGGGTTGCAATTGATCAAGCCGGCCCCAAGGTTGACGTGAATTTTGAGGAATTGTTTGAACGATATAACACTATGGTTTTCAACCTAGCATGCCAAATCTTGGGGGATCGGGAAGAAGCCCTGGATGTTTCTCAAGAAGTTTTTTTGAAAATCTTCCGCAAGATCGGATCTTTCCGAGGAGAATCTTCTTTAAAAACGTGGATTTACTGCATAACTGTTCACAGCGCGGCAAACCGTTTCCGGTGGTGGAACCGACTGCGGCGCCGCGGGACGGTATCTTTGGAGGAATATCTTTTCAAAGGAGCCAGCCGCGATCTTCCCTGCCGGGTGAAATCGAATCTTCAATCTCCGGAAGAATCTCTTCTGGAGCAGGAAGAGCGCGCGAAGATTGAAAAAATGCTGCTTGAATTGCCGCTGCAGCAAAGGATTGCCGTTGTGATGCGCGACATTGAAGGACTGTCCTATGAGGAAATCGCGGAGTCCACAAAAGCGTCCTTAGGCACGGTTAAATCCCGTATCGCGAGAGGCCGTGAGACACTCAAACGCCATTTCAAAGGAGCCGTGAGCTGAAGCGGAGGCCGTCATGCTATGTAGGAAGGTTTTACCTCTGTTGTCGCAATTCTTCGACGAAGTCTTGGATGCCGAAACTGCCGGCCGGATCGCGCGGCATCTGAGCAGTTGCCCCGAGTGCCGCAAAGAGTATGATAGCCTTGCGGCCCTGCATCGCAAATTAAGATCAATGCCCAGGATCCCGCCGCCGGCGTATTTGCGCGGTCTCATTGGGATTCGGATCGCAGACTTGGCCCGGGATGAATGGCGCGTGCGTTTGCGGGAGGCGATGGAGCGCGCCTGGTCCAGGATTCGCACCGTCGAGAGTATGTGGTACGTGACCAAGGCCTTGGGAACCGTGGCGGCATCCGCGTTTTTCTTTTTAATCACCTACACCCTTACTCCCATTAATGTCAGCGCCAATGCGCCAAAAGGAATGCCGGTTTCCCTTTCCGCCGATTATGGGCAACAGGTGGGGATGGGCGTTCTGGAAAAGCTCGGACTGATTCCCGCGCAACCGCAAAAAGGATACGCGCGCAAGCGGCAGCCTGCCATCAACGACCTCTACTTTTTGAACTACGGCAAGAGCGTCCCGCGGGCGGGACAGGACGACACCTTCTCCGTGGTAACCGTCGTGGATCCCAGCGGCGCGGCGACGATTCAGAATGTCCTGGAATACCCGACCGACCAAGACCTGTTAATCAGCTTTGTGGATATGATCTCCTCAGCCCGTTGCCGGCCGGCCAGCAGGAACGGAGAAGCGGTCACCTCCCATCTTGTTCTGATGTTCAGCAAAGTCTCCGTTTACGACTGACCGGTCCGGAAATGCAGGAAATACAGGGACAGTCACCATAATTCCCTAATTGCGGCAAAAATCCTTTTCTTGGCCTTATGGCAATAGGGAATTATGGTGACGGTCCCTGTATTTCCTATTTCAGAAAAATGTAACGGGCGATAAAAAGCACCGCAAACAGATATACTAAGCCGTGCACCTCGCGCCACCGCCGCGTGGCGGTTTTCAGCAGCGCATAGGAAATGAATCCGAAAGCGATGCCTTCCGTGATGCTGAAAGCAAAGGGCATGATGGCCAAGGTCAGGAACGCGGGGATAGCCTCGGTGGCATCTTCCCAGCGAATCTTGCGGACGTTGCGCAGCATCATGCTCCCGACCACAATCAAAGCCGGTGCGACAACCGGATAGATCCGCGAGCCGTCCGCCAGTTGAAACCCGTCGCCCACCATCCGTGACAGGGGGTAGAAAAACAGCGCGGCCACCATCAGCAGGCCGGTGACCATATTGGCAAGGCCGGTCCTGCCGCCTTCGGCGACTCCCGCGGCGCTCTCCACATATGCCGTGACCGTTGAAGTGCCGAGGAGGGAGCCGGAGACCGACCCGAAGGCGTCTGAGGCGAGAGCTTCGCGCGCCCGCGGGAGTTTGTTGTTCACCAGCAGACCCGCCTGGTTGCTGACCCCGATCAAAGTTCCTACAGAATCGAAGAGCGCCAGGAAAAAGAAAACGAAAATGACACTCATCAGCCCGAGGTCGAAGGCTCCCAAAATGTCAAGCTTGAGAAAAGTCGGCGCCATGGAAGGGACTCCGCCCAGAATCCCGTGATAATTCACAACCCCGAAAGGCAGGCCCGCAAGCGCCGTGGCAAGGATGCCGTAAAGGAGGGCGCCGCGGACCCGGACCGCCACCAGAATCACCGTCAAAAGGATGCCGAAGACGGACAGGAGAACAGGGCCGCTATGCAGATTGCCGAGGCCGATGATGCTGCCCGGCGAAGCGACCACAATACCGGACCATTGAAAACCGATCATCGCAATAAAGAGTCCGATCCCGACCGCGATGGCCTCTTTTAGGGAATCAGGAATTCCGTCGATCAGCTTTTCGCGGAATCCAAAAAAGGAGAGCAGAAGAAAAAGCATGCCGGAGATAAACACGGCGCCCAGCGCTTTTTGCCAGGAAATTCCCATGCCGGCCACAACGGTATATGCGAAAAAGAAGTTTTGCCCCATCCCCGGAGCGAGGGCGATTGGGTAGTTCGCATAGAGACCCATGAGAAAGGTCGCGACCGCGCTGGCGACGCAGGTCGCCACCAGAACCGCGCCGAAATCCATGCCGCAGGAGGAAAGCACCGTCGGCTGCACGAAAATGATATAAGACAGCGTCATGAAGGTCGTGACCCCAGCCACGATTTCCGTCTTTACATCCGTGCAGTTCTCTTTGAGCCTAAACAGCCTCTGCAGCATACGCCGATTTTTTTAGCACGAAAGCTTAGTGCCGGCATTCGCAATCATGATGATGTTTGCTCGCAGGCTCATGCGCTGATCGGTTAAGGGATATTCCCTTGGCAATTTCAGTTTACTCATGATCATTTTGGGGAGCCCGCGAGCCCTTCGGGCGCCGGCGGGCCCCAAAAGACGCATCATTAATTTACTTCGAAACCGAGCCCGCCACAAGTTACCATACTCGGCGGGCGGCAGCGCCAATTTTGCCGGAGAACCATGCGGGTCAAATCTCGGAGGTCCTATGCGGAAACATAAAAAACCGAATATTTTGCGGATCGTATCAATTGCAGTCGCGTCCGCATTGAGCGCGGCGGCATGCTCGGGCGCGCTGTGGAAGGGCGATTCGAAACCGACGGTTGCAGAAGCTGAAAAGTTTATTGCCGCCACGGAGCATCTTCTGAACGACCTATCGGTCAAAGTCTCTCGGGCGGCCTGGGTGCAGGCAAATTTCATTACCGACGACACCGAAGCAATTGCCTCACAGGCAAACCAGGATTTGATAGAGGCCACCACGAAGCTTGCCGGACAGGTGAAGCGATTCGACGGCATGCACCTGCCGCCGCTTTTAAGCCGAAAATTCAAACTTCTCAAGTTGTCGCTGCTCTCATTGTCCGACCCCAAGGAACGGGCAGAAGTCGCCCGGCTGGGCACAAGTCTGGAGGCGGCCTACGGAAAAGGCAAAGCCTGCACGGATAGCGGCAAGCACGCGGGCAAATGCCTGCCCATCGGCGAAGTGGAACAGGTTTTGGCGTCAAGCAGGGATCCGGAAGAAATGAAACAAATTTGGAAAGCCTGGCACGCCGTGGGCGCGCCGCTGCGCCGGAAATACACGCGCTTTATCGAACTTCAGAACAAGGGAGCGCGGGAACTTGGATTCAAAGATATGGGAGCCATGTGGCGTTCCAATTATGATATGCCCCCGGAGCAATTTGCTTTGGAAGTGGAACGGCTATGGGAGCAGGTCCGCCCATTTTATGAATCCCTCCACGCCTTCGTGCGCTCCGGATTGGTCCGGCAATACGGAAATCAGGCTGCCACAGAGCAAGGTCTGATCCGCGCCGATCTGCTGGGAAATCCCTGGGCACAGGAGTGGTCCAATATTTATCCGCTGGTTTCAAGCCGGAACGCGGGCGCGGGTTACGACCTGACTGCTATTCTGAAACAAAAGAAAATCAATGAGCTGGAAATGGTCCGCTACGGAGAAGAATTTTTCAAGTCGCTCGGCTTCGCGCCCCTCCCGCAGACCTTCTGGGAACGATCCTTGTTTGTGAAGCCGAGGGATCGGGAGGTGGTATGCCATGCAAGCGCGTGGAACCTGGATAACAAAGAAGATTTGCGCCTGAAAATGTGCATTCAGATCCGCGGCGAGGATTTCGCAACCATCCACCATGAGCTGGGGCACAACATTTACCAGCGCGCCTACAACAAACAGCCGTTTTTGTTTCAGAATGGAGCGAATGACGGCTTCCATGAAGCGATCGGGGATACAATCGCCCTGGCAGTTACGCCCGAATATCTGCGCCAGGTGGGACTGCTGCAAACGGTGCCGGAATCCGATGACATCGCTTTTTTATTGCGCCAGGCAATGGATAAGATCGCCTTCCTTCCGTTCGGCATCATGATTGATCAGTGGCGATGGAAGGTAATGGACGGCTCCCTGAAGCCCGCCGATTACAACAAAGGATGGTGGGAATTGCGCGCAAAGTTCCAGGGCGTTGCACCGCCGACCGCCCGCTCGGAGCAGGATTTTGACCCCGGAGCGAAATACCATGTCCCGGCCAACGTTCCGTATACGAGATATTTCCTGGCGCACATCCTTCAGTTCCAATTCTATCGCGCCTTGTGCAAGGAGGCCGGACATACGGGACCGCTCCATAGTTGCACGTTTTACAACAACCAGAAGGCTGGATCCAAACTTAATGCTTTGCTCGAAATGGGAATGAGCCGGCCGTGGCCGGAAGCTTTACAAGCATTGACCGGCGAGGACAAAATAAATCCGACGGCGATCCTGGAATATTTTGCCCCGCTTAAAAAATGGCTCGACGGACAGAATGCTGCCGCGCGCGTCAACCCGGGCTGGGAATTGCCGGCCGACCCGCTCGCGGCAGCGGCGAATCCGTGACCTCCGGAAAAGGCGGAGGCTCGACCGCGCACCGGCCAAACCAAAGCCGCTTTGTGCCGGCCCTTATAGAATCATCGGGAGCTGCGAATGCGTCAAATAATCTGATATCCGGCATTCATGAGCGCGCCGCTTAGAAGACGGATCTGTTGGCCCTTCCGGTTCGGTGCCTGATACTGCCGGAGGGCGGCTGGGGAAGGCGCCCTCCCAAAAGGCTCCCGGATTTTACATAGATTTAACCCAATCGCTGCAGCGGCAATTGGAAACAATATGATCAATGCATGCGTATTTCAAGGGCATGCAAGGATCAGCTGCAAGGATTGCTGCACTGGGTCTGTTCATTTTCTCATGCCTTAACTGCAAGGTGCCGATTTTTGCCCAGGATTCGGCATTCATTGCCGGCAAAGTCACGGATGCCAAAGGTGTTCCCATCCCCGGAGCCGTTGTCCGCGCCGCCGCGGGAGAGCAGTCGCGACCGGCCGAAATCCTCACGGACCTTGACGGCAGTTTTCTATTAGAAGCTCTGCCCGCAGGAATCTATCGGCTCACCGTTGAAATCGTGGGATTCCAGAAGGCCACGAAAGATGGAGTGCGAGCTTCGGCGGACCCGAACCAGAAACTGGAAATGCGGCTGGAATCCCTGCCACGCCCTTCCCAATCCATCGCGCCGCGGACCGCTGCAAAACAGCAAATGCGGGCGCCCGAAGCCATGGCTTTTCAAACCGCCGAGGTTACCGATCTGCCCGGCCTTAGCGAGTTCAAACAAGACATGTCCTTGGGGGAAAACATACCGCCGGACGCGTCACGGGGGGAAAACCTTTTATTTATAAGCGGAAATTCAGCCAACCTGGATGCGGGAAATCTGAATGACCCTGATTTCCGCAGGCAAATTATGGATGTCGCGCAACAAATGGGGTTCCGGATTCAGGAATTCAATCCGGGGCTTGAAGGTGGAATGCGAGGCATGGGCGGGCCCGGAGCTGCAGGCGGTATGGATATTGGCGGATCACCGGGCGGAGGGCCGGGATTCGCAGCGATGGCGGGAAGAATGGGCCGGGGCGCAACTTTCAAACAGCCGAAGGTGGAAGGGAACATCAGCGAAAATTTCAGCAACTCCGCGCTCAACGCCCGCAGTTACTCTCTGACCGGAAAGACTCTGCCCAAGCCGGTCCGAATCCAAAACGATTACAGCGTGACCCTGGGGGGCGTGTTCCCATTTTTGAAAAGCCGGACCGCAAACCAGCGGAGCTTCGGTCCCGGCGGCGGCCAACCGGGCTGGAGCTTCACATACAGCGGGAACCGCAACCGCAACGCTCTTGATATCCTCACCACCGTGCCAACGAATCTTGAGCGGGCGGGAGATTTTTCGCAGACTTACGTTCAGGCCTTGGCTGTTGATGCCGCGACCGGAAGGCAAACCGTGGTCGCGCAGCAAGTCCAACTCTATATGAATCCCAACGACCCCTCGTCGAAGTTCACCAGGATCACCGCCGTGGATCCGATCGCCGAAAAGCTGCTCCAATTCATACCACAGGCTAATCTCCCCTGCGCCCAAAACGCGCCCTGCGTGAACAACTACGCGCTGCAGCGAAGCCTTCCTTCCAAGTCCGATCAGATTCAGGCCGCCGTCACGGGGCTGAGGCTCACGTCCAAGGATAATCTGGGCTTTAATTACAGCCTGCGGCGCGGCAGCTCCTTGAACGCCGCGACCTTCCCGGGCTTGGATTCAAACCGCACCAATTTTGCCCAAAATATCGGCATCTCAGGAATGCACCGGTTCCAACAGCGGCTCATAGCGAATTGGCGGATCAACCTGAATCGGACCAGCATGGAAAGCACCAATGCCTTTGCATACGTGCGCGACGTTGCGGGAGAACTCGGAATCACGGGGGTTTCTAAAGACCCCATCAATTGGGGGCCGCCGACCGTCAATTTAACCAATTACGGGAATCTGTCTCTGGCCGCGCCTTCCTTCAACCGGAATCAGAATTTCACGGTCTCCGGCACGATGATGAAAATCGGGAAAGATCATTCGTTGCAGGCCGGCGGAGACACTCAATGGGCTCAGCGAAATTCCCAAAGCGACAGCAACGGCCGCGGCACCTATTCCTTTACGGGCTACGCGACCATTCTCCTTGATGCCCACGGGAAGCAGGTTGCCGGAAGCGGGAGCGATATCGCCGATTTTTTGCTCGGCCTGCCCTACTCCACTTCGCGCCGCTACGTGGACCCGGTTGTCAATCCGCACGGGAACAGCGTTTACATCCGCAGCCGGTCCTGGAATCTCTACGTAATGGACAACTGGAGAGCAAGGTCGAACCTGACGTTGAACTACGGTCTCCGCTATGAGTACGTCGGGCCCGCCTTTGAAAAGTATGACCGCCTGGTCAGTCTGGACGCGGCGCCCGGCTTTCCCGACGTGGCCCAGGTGTTTCCGAACAGTATTGGGCCCCTCAGCGGCCGGTATTTCGGCCGGTCGCTGATCGATGCGGACAGAAACAATGTCGCTCCCCGCGTCGGCATCGCATGGAGGCCCACAACCCGGTCGCGTTTCGTGATCCGCGCCGGCTATGGAATCGGCTATAACGCAGGAAGAATCTCATCGCTGGTAAACCAGCTTGTGAACCAGCCGCCGTTCGCCGTTACCCAGAACTTGGCCTCCGAAAGATCGAACCCGTTGACATTTCGGGTCGGCTTTCCAACCAGTCCTGATCTGACCATACTAAACACCTATGCCGTGGATCCCGCTTACAGCCCCGCCTACGCGCAACAATGGAACCTGGACATCCAGACTCAGGTTTCCCGCCTGTATGTCCTCAATTTGGCCTACAGCGGATCCAAAGGAACCGGGCTCGACGTGCTGCGCGCCCCCGATAATGTGGGCAAGGCGGGCAAGTTCATTTACCAGACCAACGGGGGCAGTTCGATTTATCACGGGCTCAGCGTTCAGTTTTCCAGGCGCTTTTCGCGCGGTTTCAATCTTATGGGCACCTACACCTTCTCGAAAAGCATCGACGACTCTTCGGGAAGCGGCAGTTCGGTGGCGCAGAATGACGCGAATCTCGCTGCTGAACGTGCCCTGAGCGATCAGGATCAACGCCACAATCTCCGTATGAATTTCGCCTACGAATTGCCCATCGGCAAAAACCGGATGTTTTTTGCCGGCGCTTCCAACCGGCTGCTCAACTTCATTTCCGGATGGACTTTCAACGGAAGCCTGGCTCTGGCCAGCGGTTTTCCCCTCACCGCCCGTTACGCCAGCAGCGGCGGAGGCTCGTCGGGCGCCGCTCTTTATAACTCCCTGCGGCCTGACGTTACCGGCTTCCCCGTCAATCTTCCCCACAGCGCCCGGAGCGTATCCGCATTTTTTAATACGGCGGCTTTTGCCATCCCTGCCGGAACATATGGAAACGCCGGCCGCAATACCATCACCGGCCCGGGCAACAATGTGGTCAATTTATCGGTTCGCAAAAGCATCAATCTGGATGAGAACAGCCGCAGGCTTGATTTCAGCTGGCAAATTCAAAATCTTCTGAATCATCCGAGCTGGGCGAGCGTCAGCACGACCGTCAACGCGCTTAACTTCGGGCAGGTAACCGGCGTCCGTGCCATGCGCACAATGACGATGAATCTTAGAATCAGGTTTTAGTTTCGGTAACAGGCGCAACTCATGTTTTACCCGCGAAGAAAAGCAGCTGGTGTTCCCAGAAGCGTCTTGCTTAGCTGGCTGATGTGCCTGGCGGCATTTGCGCTTCCGTATCCGTTGCAGGAGCAGAAACAGGAACAAGCCCAAGCGCAACAAAAGCCGCCCACCTACTCGGTCGAAGCCGCAATGGTCGTGGTTGATGTTGTTGTGCGCGACCGGAAAGGCAACCTGCTGGATGGCTTGAAAAAAGAGGATTTCAAAATTTATGAAGATAGCGCGCTGCAAGAAATCGTCACCTTTGCCGCTGAGAATGTGGCCATAGGGCCGCCGCCCGCTGCTCAGCACCTGGACGAGACCGAGGCAAAAAAAGCACCCGCGCCGGCAGTTATCAACTTGGGGCTTCAGCCAAGCCTGCCGACCAAAAAAGAGGATTTGGCCGGAAAAAGGCTGATCATTTTATTTTTCGACCTGAGCTCGTTGGGAACGGAAGGCCTGATCCGCTCCGTCGACGCTTCTCGGGATTTTGTCGCCAAACAGACAGGCCTACAGGATCTTTTGGCCATTGCCACATACAGCAGCACCCTGAGCCTCGTGCAGGATTTCACCAATGATCGCGACCTTTTGCTGAAAACCCTCAATGGGCTTTCTTCCACGGAATCCGGTGACGCAGCAACCGAGGATCTGAGCGACACGAGCGCCTCGGAGGATGC
Organism: Acidobacteriota bacterium; assembly: GCA_037441325.1. Classification (GTDB taxonomy): domain Bacteria; phylum Acidobacteriota; class UBA6911; order UBA6911; family UBA6911; genus UBA6911. The sequence goes on from JBBISO010000010.1 coordinate 10,907, forward strand.
CTTTGTGCCCGACACCGTTCAGTTTAATATTTTCAATACCGACCGGCGGCTGTCGGCGCTTGAGACACTGGCGAAGATGTACCGTGAATTCCCGGAGCGGAAGTCTTTGATTTACTTTTCGGGCGGCGTAACCACCACCGGCGTTGAAAACAACGCGCAAATCCGGTCCACGGTCGACAACTCCAATCGGTCCAACATGTCCATTTACACGGTGGACAGCCGTGGCCTGGGCGCCCTTCCCCCCGGCGGCGACGCCTCCCGGCCAAGCGCCGGGGGGGCCATGTTCAGCGGCGCCGCCATGGGCCGCCAGAGGTCGAATTTCTCAAGCTCGCAAGAAACGCTGACTACGCTCGCCTATGACACCGGCGGGCGGACATTCGCCGACTCAAACGACCTCGGCCTGGCCATGAAACAAGCTCAAGCGGATACCCATATCTATTATGTCCTGGGCTATTTCAGCTCGAACCCGAAAGAAGACGGGAAATACCGCAAGATACGCGTCGAGATCACACAGCCCGGAGTAAAGATCGAGCACCGGCCCGGCTATTTCGCAGCGAAGTCGTTCGCCAAGATGAATCAACAGGAACGCGACCTGCAGCTGCAACAGGCGATGGACGTCGACCGGCCTTTCGTCGATGTGCCGCTGATAATGCAGGCGGACTATTTCCGCAAAGACAACAACACCGCTCTCGTGCCTCTATCCATCGAACTGGCCGGAGACGGCCTGAAATTCGAGCAGAAAGGATCCAATTACGAAGGTAAGTTTGAATTTTCGGCGCAGGTAACCGACGCCAAAGGGAAAATATCCAGCATGGCGCGCGATGTCGTGCAGGTGCGGCTGCCTGCGGATAGGGCTGAAAGGATCAAAGCCGGCGGCATTTTTTATTCGACCGGTTTTGAGCTCCGCCCCGGCGCCTATAAGCTCAAATTTCTGGTCCGCGACAATGTCACGGGGAAATTGGGCAGTTTTGAACAGCCGATCAGCGTGCCTGCTTACGACCTCAAGAAACTGACGATCAGCTCGATCGTCCTGGGGAGCCAGCTGACAGCCGCACGTCCGGATGCGGAAGGGTACGTCACGCGCCGGGGGCCGATGCGGAAGTTCCAGCAAATGAGCACCGGTTATGATCCGCTGGTACTGGGCAACCAAAAAGTCGTCCCGAGCATCGGCAACATCTTTGTCGCGCGGCAAACGGTCCACGTCTATTTACAGGTCTATGGGGCTGCCGAGGATACGGAAACAAAGAAGCCTTGCATTGAGGCAGACCTGGCAATTATCAGAAATAACACCAGGATTCTGGAAACTCAGCCGCGCTATTTCCAGGAATGGACCAGAACCCAAACCGGGTCCGCCTTCCGTGCCGGAAGGGGAGCAGGCGGAATGCCCGCGCCTATGGGAGGCCCGGGAGGCATGGGGCCGCCGGGCGGCGGAGGTTTGGGAAGAATGGGCGGGCCGCAGGAGATGGACGAGCGTAAGGGAGAAACTACCGTCGCCATTTCACTCCCGCTGAAGGACCTTAAGAAAGGAACTTATATTCTTCAAATCCGCGTACGGGATGCAATCGCCGAGCTCAACCAATTCCACCGCGTGCCTCTCGTGATTCATTAATGCGGGGACAGACTACGCAATCCCTGAATTATCAGTGACAGTGAATGTTGCGGACGCAGTGAATTCGGGGATTGCGTAGTCTGTCCCCGCATTTCCGCATCGCGTAATTTTGCTTGCTTCACTGTTCCTCCTCATGTAGTGTTACACTTTATGGATTCGTAGCACTTCATGAATTTATGGAGGGAGGAACCGATGAGTCTTGGAAAAATTCTCTTATGCGCTGCGGCACTGCTGATATTCGCCCCCTTCCTGGCGGCGGAAGATGTCCTCCTGCGGGTAGTGGATCCACGCGAGTCCCCGATCTCCGGCGCAGCAGTTGAAGCCCGCGAGTTGTCTTCAAGCAAAGCATCGTTTGGGGCCGTTAGCGACAGCCAGGGACGGGTGGCCGTTCCGCTTTCTCCGCCGCTGGCACTGCGGGTGCAAGCTTCCGGATTCGAACCGCTCCATCAAAAAATCGCCAAGGCGCCGGCCGATGTTCTCACCATTCAACTGATCCCGGCTGTTTTCCACACCGCAATCGAAGTTCTGGTCAAGGAGGATCCCGTATCGGACGGCGCGATTGAAAGGAGCGCCCTTACCATCGAGCGCAGCGGCGCAAGAACCGTCTACGAAGCCCTGGATAAATTAGTGCCCAGCGCCTATGTGCCCAGCCGAAGCGTACTGGGCCACGGTTTGGGCATTTCCAATTCCATTGCCATACGGGGGCTGGGCGGTTCTCCGACAACCCAGCTGCTGATGGTTGTAGACGGGCGCCCGGATGTCATGGGCTTGATGGGACACCCGATTCCCGATTTTTATTCCATGACCGAGGTCGGAAGCATTCGCATCCATACAGGGCCGGCTTCGGTGCTTTACGGCAATCGGGCCATGGCGGGAGCCATTGAAATCACACCGACTCCTCCGAGGCCGGGCTTTCATACTGAATTGACCGCAAGTCTGGGATCCTATTATACGGGACAAGATCGCTTGTCCCACTCGGGAACGCTGGGAAAATTCTATTACAGAACCGCCCTTGGAATCGAGCATACCAACGGCCACCGCGACAATTCCTCTTTTCGGAATCGGGACGGCGCCCTCAACCTATCCTATCGGCTGACTCCGGCCTGGAAAGCCTCCCTGCAGGGCCGATACGGGCATTTTAATGTAGAGGACCCCGGCACAATACAGGCCCCGAGATCTGGAAACTGGTCGCGTGTCGGCAGGGGAGGCTTTTCGGCCGGCCTGGAAAACCGCACCGAACAGGCATGGGGCACCATCCGTTTTTTTTCCAGTCATGGTCACCATATGATTCATGACGGCTTCCGTTCCGTGGACGCCAATACCGGCTTCCGCATGATGGAAAGCTTTGCCCTCAGGCCTGATCTGGAACTCGATGTGGGCGGAGACGCGGCACGTTACGGCGGGCGAGCCAGGAATATCAAAACCGCCAAAAATTTCGGCGAATATCACATCAGCGAAGGGGGCGGGTTTGCCCGTGCCAGATGGACGGCGGCCAAAAGCTTCCGCTTGAATGCAGGTTTCCGCTACGATCACAATTCCATTTTCGGCGGCATCGCCGCAACCGAATTCGGCGCCTCCTATCGTTTCTCGGAAGACTATGCTTTGTCGGTCGCAATAGCTGAAGGCTTCCGTAATCCGACGATTCGAGAGCTTTACCTTTTTCCCGCCCCGACTCCAACCTTGAAACCCGAGCGGCTCTGGAATTATCAAGCTACTTTCCAGCTTCGCCCCACTCGGCGCCTGCTTGCATGGGCGACGGGGTATTATTCGGATGCGAACAATCTGATTGTGAGGACGGGACGATTCCCCAACCTGAAGCTGGAAAATATCGGCCGTTCCCTCAATCGAGGATTGGAAGCTAACGCCCGATGGCAAGTGCTCCGGCGCGTCAGTTTCTCTTCCGGCTATGCATGGATTCGCTCGACCAATCTTTCTCCTTACGTGCCGGAAAACAAGTTTAATTACTCGCTGGATTTTGATTTGAATCGAGCCTTCATTTCCGTAGGAGGCAGCACGATAGGGCGGACCTGGGCCGATACAGCTAGGACCGTGCGCATAGCGGGCTACACAGTGGTGAATCTGAGATGCACCGTCCTGGCCGGGAAGCAATGGAGTGTTTTCGCAGCGGTGGATAACCTTCTCAACCGCAAATACGAGGAACTCTACGGTTATCCCATGCCCGGGACCAATGCGGCCGCCGGCTTCAAATTCAGATTTTGACCGGCGCGCATGCAATCCAATTCCGGAATACAAGACCTCCCGGATCGATTGGAGGATCGGTCCGAGAAAAAGGGCGCGAGGACAACCTGAATTCGCCGGCGATTGTTTAATGTGCCGCGCTTTTAGGCGCGCAGGCCGGCGTGGACATAAGGCATGCGACTTGTGAGGACAAGCCTCCAGACGCGGCCGACGCCCGGGGAAGGAGTGATGATGATGAGGGAAAGAATGCCTGCAGCGCTGGGAATCGGTTTGATCTTGGCGGCCCTTTTTTCCCTCGGATGCTCGCAGAGGACAGAAGTCTCCAAAGAAAGAAACTGCAAAATCATCGTCGCTTCTGACACGCTTTTATCCGGAATGATCGCCTCGCTTCTCCCTTCCGTGGGTTACGAGGTCTTCGCCATCTTGCCGCCCGCGCAATGCCCAGGTCATTACGACGTAAAGTTGACCGACATGGAAAGGATCAGGAAGGCCGACCTTATCGTATCCTTCCTCGGGATGCCGTTCATGGAGAAAGCCGATATTGATATGGGCCGCTGTTTATACATAGATACCAAAGGCCGCAACTGGATGGCCCCGGATTCTCATATCCAGGGCCTGCACATCCTGGCTGGGGAGCTTGCCCGGCGTTTTCCGGAAGAAAAAGAAGGCATATCCGGCCGCCTGCGGAATAAGGTCCGCAGGATAGCGGAACAAGCGGATGAGCTCAGAGAGAGGTTGAAAAATGCCGGGGCCTTGGGTGCGCCCATCCTGGCGTGCGCCTTGCAAAAGGAATCTCTGGAATGGATGGGGTTCCGCGTGGTGGGGGAATACGGCCGGCCCGAATCCATGTCGGCGAAAGATATCGTCCGTCTGTCGCAAATCGGCAGGCGGACCCAAGCCGTTCTGATCGCGGACAATCTTCAAAGCGGCCCTGAAGCCGGAAAAGCCATTAGCGATGCCCTGGAGATACCCCACGTCGTTCTGACGAACTTTCCCTCGGAAAAAGGCTACGAAAGCTCACTCGGCGAGAACACGGCCGCTCTGTTGGCGGCTTTGGGAGCGGAATGAAGCCGGGACCGGTGATTGAACTTGAAGGAATTTGCGTGCGTAAAGCTCAATTTCGTCTGCTGGACGAAATCAACCTGCACATATCCCGCGACGAATTTGTCGGCCTTATCGGACCCAACGGCGCGGGCAAAACCACCCTTCTGAACGTCATCGCCGGCTTTGAGAGATTCAGCGGGAATCTCCGGCTGTTCGGACAGCTGGAGAACCGGCAGCGCTCACGGCGGACGCGCTTGCGGGTAGGGTACGTCCCGCAATTGTTCGACATCGACCTCGCTTTCCCGATCCGCGCACTGGAAGCCGTAATGATCGGCGCCTCGGGAAGAGCCGGCCTTTTCCGTACTCCCGGCAAAGCGGAACGGGAGCGGGCTATGCACCTGATGAAGATGATGCGGGTAGACCACCTGGCGGGCCAGCCTTTAGGGCACCTTTCGGGAGGCGAACGCCGCAAGATCTCAATCGCCTGCGCGCTCCTTCAGCAGCCCGAGGTTCTTCTGCTCGACGAGCCGACCGCCAATCTGGACGTCGCGGTTCAACGGGAAGTTCTTCACCTGATCGGCGAAATACACGCGCAGGAAGCGGTGGCGGTTCTTTTCGTGACGCATGATTTCAACATGCTTCCCCTCGCCATGCAGCGCGCTGTTTTCCTGAATCGCGGCAGGGTTGTGTTCGACGGCGCGGTTCAAAATGCATGGACCGGATCCGCTTTGAGCCGGCTCTTTGAGTACCCCATTGAAACCTTCGAACGCGGCGGCAGGAGGTTTGTCTCCTTTGATTGAAAATCTTCTTGCGGGATTCTCCGAACCATCCATCCGGCGGGCTCTTCTGGCCTGTATACTGTGCGGCGCGGGCTGCTCGCTTTTGTCCGTGTTCGTCGTGCTGATGAGGATGCCGATGATCGGCGTAGCCATGGCCCATGCCGCATTTGCGGGAGCCGTTTTCGGTATGCTGGCGGGCGTTCATCCGGCTGCGTGGGGATTCGTTTTTTGCCTGGCAGTTGCGGGAGTTCTCGGCCCTTTCTCCGATCGCGTGCGCATGGCGCCCGAAAATGTGCTCGGCATTCTTTTTTCCTTTCTGATGGGGTTGGCTTTCCTCGGCATGGGAATTCTCACCCGGACCAAGGCCGCAGCTTTCACTCTTATGTGGGGCAATCTGCTGTCGATTTCCCGCCGGGATCTTGTGGTTTTAACCGCCGTCACGGCCGGCGTGGTGATTTTTATCGCTTTGTTTTTTAAAGAAATCCGGGCGGTGATGTTTCATCGCAGGATCGCCGCGGCAAGCGGCGTTCCGGAACGAATCATTTATTATGCCGTTCTTTTCCTGACCGGAGCGGTGGTTTCGGCAAATCTCTCGACTGTCGGCGGCCTGCTCATCTTTGCGCTGCTCATGCAGCCGGGCGCCACGGCCCTGCAATTGACCTACGACCTGAAACTTTTTTTCATTATATCCGCAGCAGCGGGAACCACCGCCTGCGTCTCCGGCCTTCTAATATCCTATATCCTTGACCTTCCGTCCGGGGCTTCGGTGGTGGTGATGGCGACAGCCATCTTTGCCGCCGCCTATGCGGCCTCGCCTAAGCGCCGCTCGGCGGGACCAGCGCAGAGGAATCCGCACTATGCAAAAGACAGCCGATGAAATCTATCGGACGCGTAAAGAATTCTTCGACCGCATGGCCGAATCCTGGCAGGATATGCGGTACCGGAATCCGGACACGGGACAATATGACCGGCACCGGAAGGATTTCGAGCGTCTCTTTGCACTCATTCCCCTCAGGCCGGGCGACCGGGTGCTGGACGCCGGATGCGGTTCCGGAATACTGGCCCCCATGGTGCTGGAACGGATCACTTCGGCAGGACTCCTCTATGAGGTGGATTTTGCCCCGAAAATGATAGAAAAAAACCGGAATCTTAACAAAAATGAAAACATCCGCTTCATGGTTGAAGATGTAGCGGTTGCTCCGCTGGAAAGCGACTACTTCGACGTCGTTATCTGCTTCTCGGCCTTCCCTCACTTTGACCACAAGGAAAAAGCCATGCTTGCCATGTCGCGCGCACTGAAGAGCGGGGGCATATTGGCTGTTGCCCATTTCAGTTCTTCGGAAGAACTCAGCCGGCACCATGAAAGCTGCCCGGCAGTCATGCACGATCATCTCCCGCCCGCATCCGAAATGCGAGCGCTTTTTCGCACTACCGGCTTGAATATCAACCTCTTCCTCGATGAACCGGGCTTTTATTTCATCCGGGCAAAAAAACCAGGGACAGGCTACGCAATCCCCGAATTATCTGTGTCCACAGGACTCATAGATCTCGATAATTCGGGGATTGCGTAGCCTGTCCCTGGCTTTAAGGAGGCGATGATATGGCGCAGAAAAAAGCACAGTCCGGCGGTTCTCTTTGCACCATTTTGGATCCAAGAGGCCAGCCGACGATGGTCGTCCAGCCCTTGCCACTGGCACCTCGATTGGACACACTGCAGGATAAAACCGTGTATGTTATCGATGTGGGGTTTGGCGGCGGATGGGAATTCCTGGAAGAGGCCGCCGGCTGGTTTGCCCGCAATATGCCGGCCGCAAAGATCGTGTTGCAGCGCAAGAAAGGCATCATGTTTGTTGACGAACCGGAGATGTGGGCGGAGATCAAGCAAAACGCCGATGCGGTCATCTTCGGCGTGGGCGGCTGAGACGGCTGCACGGCGAGTGTCGCCGCCCATTGCAGAGAACTCGAATCCAAGTACGGCATCCCGACCGCCCCGATGGCGAGCGCCCGCTTTGCCGATTTTGCCGCTCAAGACGCGCAAAATCACGGCATGAAACTGCGCTTCAGCTTTCCTCCCTATCCACTGGTCGGCAGGCCGCGGGAGATCCTGCGAAAGTATGTTGAGGGAAAGGATCCCATCTCTGGCAGGCCTTTGATGCCCCAAGTCATCGAGGCACTCACCCGGCCGCTCAGCGAAGAGGAAAAACATCCCAAAACCTCGCGAGCTGCGCCGAGGCCAAGGCTGCTGAAACCGGATACGGAGGAAAACCTGCACCAGCTGTTTTTGGAAAACGGCTGGACCGACGGCGCTCCCATCGTATTGCCTACCGAAGAGAGGGTGGCGCATATGCTGACGGGGACCGCCGCAGATCCCACCGAAGTAGTCGGCAGGATGAGCGTCACCATCCATCAGGAAAAGCTGGAATATACGGTGGAGAAGGTTGCCGTCAATGCAGTCATGGCAGGCGCCGGCCCTGAACACCTGCCGGCCATTCTGGCGATCGCGGCCAGCGAAGAAGCCTCGATGCCTAGTTCCACGACATCTTTCGGCAGAATGGCGGTCGTGAACGGGCCGATCCGCGAAGAAATCGGAATGAATTCGGGACTGGGCGCCCTGAGCCCTTTCAACTATGCCAATACCGCCATCGGGCGGGCATGGACTTTAATGACGATCAACCTGGGCGACGCGCGCTTGGGCGAAACTTTCATGGGCTCGACCGGCAACAACATGAATTACAACAACATGATGATCGCCGAAAACGAAGAGCGGAACATATGGGAACCATTCCACGTCCGGAAAGGCTTTAAGAAGGAGGAGAGCACCGTCAGCTTCTTCCAGGGCTGGAGCGCGGTTAACAGCATGGGCGCGGCGGGCTGCTGCAGGCCCGCGCAGGAAGAAACGCTTATTATGATGCAGGCGTTCCCTTGCCTGCGCGGAGCGTTGACTTTGATAATGGACCCACTGGTGGCCAAGCACCTGAAGGAACAGGGCTTCGATCATCCGGATCAGCTTTCAAAATACTTATCGGAGAAATTCAGAATGACGGCCGGGCAGTTCTGGGGATCGGATGTGGTGTATTCGCTCGTGGAACCTGATGCCCGCAGCGGAATTGAGCCGTACGCGTCCTGGCTGAAGTTACCCAAGGATTCGTTGATTGCCCCTTACACTTCTCCTGAAAAAATCAACATGGTGGTGGTCGGAGGAGAAACTCAGGCGCTCTGGCTCACTACGGACATGTGGTATATAAAAACTGTGTCCATCGACAGATGGCGGCCGAAAAGCTGGGTGTACAAAGAAGACGAGCAGGCCCCCCGCCGCCGATATGCACGCCGCAAGCGGCATGCCGCCGCTTTGAATGCCAGCGGATACGATCCGCAATAAAAAAAAGAATCGGGTGATAAGATTACGGAGACAAAAGGATTTTCGGCAACAAGGCACCGTTACCGCCCGGTGCAACCCAACCAAGAGGTACCGATGCAGAGCCGACCGCAACAGGATACCCCCGGAGCGGGGGACCTAATAGCTCCATGGATGCGGGCTCAAATTTCAATCGGCATCATTTTCATCGCTGGCGTGATATTTTGCGCGGCGGCTGACAATCCATGGATCGAAGTCAGAAGCCCCCATTTTGTCGTGATCAGCGATGCATCTCCCAAGCAAGCCAGGAAAACAGCAAGATCCTTGGAGCAATTTCGCAGCCTTCTGCGGACAGCACTCCCCAAACTGAAGGTTGACCCGGGATCCCCATTGGTTGTGTTTGCCGTGCGTGACGAAAAGAGCCTGAAAGCGCTCCTCCCCAAAGATCAGGAAAAAACGGGAGCGGCGCAGCCTGCGGGAATATTTATGGGCAGTCCTGAGAAAAACTTTGTACTCCTTCGCACTGATGTCCCTCCAAGCCAGGCTTACCATGTGGTTTATCATGAATTCGTACACTTGGTCCTGCGGCTCAACTACCCGGAATTGCCTCTATGGCTGAGCGAGGGCTTGGCGGAGCTATTCGGATACGCCAATATTTCCGAGAAAACGTCCGACCTCGGTAATGTCAATCCCGAATTGCTGCAGGTGCTCCAAACCAGACAGATGATCCCTTTGGCAACTCTCCTGAGCGTTACCCACGATTCGCCCTATTACCACAAGCAGGGCATGGTTGAATTGTTTTATGCGCAGTCATGGGCCCTCACCCACTACTTGATGCTCGGCGACCGTCAGGCCCATGTGGGGCTTCTGAACGAATTTTTAGGACTGCTGCAGAATGATGTGCCCGAAGAGCAGGCGCTAAAACAGGCCTTCGGCAGCCTGAAAACACTGGAACATAACCTTAACAATTATGTCCGCTTGAGGGCCTTTTACCATTTTCGGATTCCCGCGCAATTAAGCATAAAGGAAGACCAGTACGCGGTCCGCGCCCTTTCCCAGGCGGAATCGCTGGCTGCGCGCGGCGAAGTCCTGCTCCATTCCGGCCGTTTGGATGAAGCCGAAGCGATGTTCGAACAAGCTCTGCAATTGGATCCTCGCGGCCCCCTCGCCAACGAAGGCATGGGATTGCTCTTCATGATCCTCGGGAACCGGGAGCAGGCCGCGAAATATTTTGCGCTGGCCGCAGAGTTGGATTCCCGGAGTTTCCTGGCACATTATTTTGCCGCGCAAGCCGCTTATGAAGGGGGAGATCATGCAAAGGCGGAGACTTATTTGCGCAGATCCCTGGCTATCAATCCCAGGTTTGTGCCCGCGTGCAGGACACTGTCGCAGCTTTTAATGATGCAGCAGGGAAAACTGGCGGAGGCGCTCGAATTCGCCAAAACAGCGGCCGGACTGGAACCCGCCGACCTCAGTCACCGCATCAATGTAAGTAGAATATTGATTATGATGGGCAAGGAGGACGAAGCCTACGCCCTTGCTGAGCGGCTGCTGGCTATTGCCCGGACCGAGCCCGAGCGCCGAGAAGCGGAATCCCTGCTTTTTCTGATAAAGGATCGAAAGGACAGATTGCCCGAGGAAAAGCGGGGCGCCGAAGTCTTGGAGGAAGGAATTCAGGCAACTGAGGGCCGGGATCATGAAGACAATGAAAAGCGTGGCCAGCTTGATACACAGGCAGAAACTTGGAGGCAGGCGGCAAAAGCTTCAGCCGTAAAGACCGGTCCGTCCATAAAGGCGCACGGCCTCATCCGCTCGGTCAAATGTGATTATCCGGCAATTATGGATCTCGTGTTGGAGTCAAATGGAACCCTCCATAAACTCCGCGCCGAAAATTATTACGAGGTCCGATATTGGGCGGTCGGAGCCCCCGGCAAGAGCGGCTTCGAACCTTGCGAAGAGCTGGAAGGCAAGCGCGTGGAGATAGAGTTTCTGCGCGTTTCCGGACAGGAGTATTCGGGCTTGATTAAAACCGTGGCGATCGAAAAATGATATATCGGTACCTGGTTATACTGTCCCAGAGCTTACTCCTCCCACTGGTAAACCACTTCTCCTAAACCCAGCCCGCCGGTCATGGGGCCCTCGGTGATGCTCATTTTCGCAGCGAGCACCTTGATGGGGCCGAAGAAGGTCAGCGGGTCGTGGGGTCCGTCGAAAAACTGAACGGTGGCGAAACCCTTTGTGTTTGTGGTCACCGCCGTCGCGGATGGGCCGGGGACACCGCCTGCGGGTGGAGTACACCCAACACAAACAAGCTGGGTCAGAGGAGGAACCGAGGGCGAAGCGTTGGGAATGCGCTTAACCAGGTAAACGGGCATCATAACCGGCCATTGGATAGTAGGAGTAGAATTGGATATCGTGTATTCGACTTTCATCAGCGGAATGCCGCCCTGGTCTTTCTGTTTGTAACAATCAATAATCCAACCAGTAGCGGTCTGGGTCCAGACTATGTCTGACATTTTCTTTGGCCATCCCCAGATTTCTCGCCCAGCGATAAGTCCCATATCGCTATCGATATATTCGATAAGCGTAGTGGAGCCGACGCTATCTCTCCATTTGACAGGGACGTTGATCTGGATCTCGTGGACATTAAATCCTTCACAGTCCGGGCTCCAACCCATCTGTAGAACAAAAAGATCATCGTTGCCGTTCTGTTCCAGAGGCCGGGGAAGTGCCCGTTTGATGGCCCCCTCCGGAGCTTGGCACAAGATCTGAAGGTTGTGATTATCGTTGAAATGGTGCGGCAGCGGCGGATACGGCGGTGAAAATTCGGGAGAGGGAACGAAATTAGCCCGCGCAGGCTTAACATCTTTATCTTCAACAGTGCAACACAGCAAAGAAACCGCAAGAGCCGCACATATACAAGCCATAGTAATAACCAAATGCATTCCGGTTCATCATTTACTCCTCCTTTCATTATAGCCACGAAAAATCCTTTGGATGGGATGGCCGGGCTATCCCAAGAATCGTGCTGGATAAGGCAAACAAAGCCGTGCCGATGCTGACAATGATTGTCCCCGCACGGCACGTGATCTCACGCGTCAGATCCGACTGCCAACGCGACGGCAATAGAGCCAAAAACATGAATACTGGCATCGCCAAGAGCATGATCAGGTCGGGAAGGGTGGAAAGGCTGCCAGGAACCGGTGCGCGTAAGTTGCCAAACCATGACAGCGTTGACCACAAAATTATAAGTCCAGCGCCTTATCTCCTGTTTCCTTTCACTGCGATCACCCCGTGCATTTGCAGTCATGTCCATTGGCATTAGCCTTGTCAAACTGAAACCCCAAACTCTCATCCCGAATCTCGAACCGTAAAGCAGGGGACATTCGCCCTTTTAGTCCGCAATGAACGCGGCCGGACAATCGCTATTTTTCCGCTTAGCCGGCAGGCTGCGATAATGGGCGCCCATAGTGCCTTCGCCGCATGCTGCTCCGCCTCAAGAACTTATTCCTAACCGATATATTGTAGCGCATTCCGCCCGTTAAAATGCCTTGGCTCGAATGCCACTCCGGCAATTAGATCTGTTGCGGCATTCATGCCTCAGGAGGTCTATTGCCCGCCATGTTGTGTCGGCAGGCCGTCACATTGGCCTCTGCTTGCTCTTTGCCGCGGTCACATCCTGGCTTCCGAGGCTGGCTCGGTGATGGCGGTCCTTGAGAAGATAGGGATTGTCGAAGGGGTAGACTATCGAGGAGTGCCGGTACTTGCCGCACTGCGGAACATTCCAGATTCTCCTTGGTTTCTGGTAATAAAGGTGGACCAGGAAGAGATCTATGCGCCCGTTCGCATAAGGACCAGACTGATTGCGACTCTGATGGGCATATTGATTTTAGGAGCTGGTCTAAGCATGGTTCTTATCTGGAGAGGGCAACATCTTCAGTTCGTAAAGAAGCAGTATGAGGCGGAGCTTGGGCATCGGGAATTATCCGACCGGCTCGATTACCTGACCCGCTATGCCAACGACATCATCCTGTTGATGGATGAGGAGTTGAACATTGTCGAGGCAAATGAGCCAGCGGTGGAACGATATGGGTATACGCGGGAAGAACTGCTTGCGTTGAAGATGAAGGATTTACGAACCCCAGAGGCGAGGCCCTATTTGGAGGCCCAGTTTAGAAGGGTGAAGGAGCAGAATGGTGCAGTCATCGAAACCACCCATCAGAAGAAGGACGGGACGAAAATCCCGGTAGAAAACAGCATCCGCCTCATCAAGGTTGGAGAAAAGAAATTCTATCAGAGCATCATCCGCGACATCACCGAGCGAAAGTCAGCCGAAGAGGCGCTGAGAAAAAGCGAAGAGACGGCAAGACAGTGGGCCCGGGAAAACGAGATCATGGCGGAAATAGGCCAAATCGTCAGCTCAACACCGAACATGGAAGAGGTTTATCAACATTTCGTCAAGAAGGTATATCAACTTATTCAATTTGACCGGATTTCAATTGCGACAGTCCCAGAAGATGGAGGCGATTGGAAGTTTGGCAGGTGGAGTAGCCCATGACTTTAACAATATTTTGACAGTGATCAAGGGGGTCTGTCAGCTCTCACTTCTTGATCTTCGGGAGGCCGACCCCCTTTACGCAAATCTCAAAGAGATCGAGAAGTCTGCGGAAAAAGCCGCAGACCTGACCCGACAACTTCTGGCCTTCAGCCGAAAGCAGATCATGGAGATGCAGGTTCTGGATCTGAATCAGGTGATTCAGAAGCTTGATAAGATGCTCCACCGGATTCTCGGAGAGGATATTGAACTGGTTACCTTCTTTACGGAGGGGCTTGGCAGGGTGAAGGTAGATCCCGGGCAGATGGAGCAGGTGATCATCAACCTCTCGGTCAATGCGAGGGATGCGATGCCTAGGGGAGGAAAACTGACGTTTGAGACAGCCAATGTGGAGATGGATGAGGAATATGCCAGGAGGCACATAGGAGTGGAGCCTGGTTCCTATGTGATGCTTTCGATCAGTGATACGGGGGTGGGGATGACTCAGGAGGTCAAAGAGCGGCTTTTTGAGCCTTTC